>NZ_CAUQKJ010000001.1:0-300000 GCF_963518785.1 uncultured Campylobacter sp. | reverse complement strand
AGGCATAGTGCCCACCCATCAGCTCGCATACTTTATCCACAAGGCGATACATAAAGGGCTCTTTTATACCGAGCAAATAGCCGTGGCGAACGGCGCGACGCAGAATTCTACGCAAAACATATCCCCTGCCCTCGCGATTAAAATTTGTTCCCTGCGCTAGCAAAAACGTAACCGAGCGGATATGATCAGCAATGACGCGGTAGCTTGCGCCACTTTCATAAACGTAAGGTTTGCCGCAAAGCTTTGCAACCTCGTCGATTAGCGGCATAAAAAGCGAGCTGTCGTAGTTGCTAAATTTGCCCTCCTTAATCGCTGTGACGCGCTCAAGCCCCATGCCCGTGTCGATGCTAGGCTTTGGAAGCGGGCTAAGCTTGCCGTCTTTGCTGCGCTCATACTGCATGAAAACTAAATTCCAAATCTCTAAAAAGCGATCGCCGTCGCCGCCCATATAATCCTCGGGCGAGTGAAAATGTTCTTCACCCTGATCGTAAAAAATTTCGCTGCACGGCCCGCACGGTCCGGTATCGCCCATCGCCCAAAAGTTATCGTGATCGCCGAAGCGATATATGCGCTCCTGCGCTATGTGGCGCGCCCAGAACTCGTAAGCTTCGTCGTCCTTTTCGTGCACGGTAACGTAGAGTTTGTCTTTTGGAAGCTTTAAAATTTCAGTGATAAACTCCCACGCATAGGCGATTGCCTGCTCTTTAAAATACTCGCCGAAGCTGAAATTTCCAAGCATCTCAAAAAACGTATGATGGCGCGCGGTGTAGCCGACGTTGTCTAGGTCGTTGTGTTTGCCGCCAGCGCGGATGCAGGTCTGACAGCTCGTGCGGATAGGCGGCGTCGGGCGCGGAACGGCTCCAGTAAATATGCTTTTAAACGGCACCATGCCCGCGTTTGTAAACAGCAAGCTATCATCATCCGGCACCAACGGCGCGCTAGGGATGATCTGATGCCCCTTGCTTGCAAAGAAATTTAAATATTCGCTTCTAATATCCATGATTTGTCCTGATTTCAAGTTAAATTTTAAAGGCGCATTTTAGCTAAATTAGATTTTAAAAATTATAAATTTTAACCATTCTTAGTTATAATGGCGCGAAAGATTAAATTTAGGGCATGGCGATGAAAAAAAAGATAGCGATCATAGGCATGGGCGAGCTTGGTCAAAAGCACTTCAGCGAGCTAAGAAGGAGCGATTATTTCGAGCTTGTAGCGCTTTATCATAAGGGCAGCAGTGAAAATTTCGGCCCGCGCTATCCGATTTTTGATAATCTAACCGATCTTTTTAACGTCGCTAAGCCCGACGCCGTAGTCATCACGGCTCCCCCGCCATCGCATAAAGAGCTGATTTTAAAATGCCTGCCGTTTACCAAAAATATCTTTGTAGAATCTCCGCTCGCACAAAGCCTAGCCGAAGCCAGAGAGATAAATTACGCAGTCACTACTAACGGCACGCGCCTAGCCGTAGGCTACTCCGACCGCTACAATCCAGTAATCGTATCCTTGCTACGCGAGCTTGCCAAGGGGGATAAAATTTTTTCAATGAGCTTTGTAAGCGGTTTTGCAAACGATGATAGAGCAGATATCGTCGCCAATGCCCTTTTTAGAGATATCGATCTTGTGCGGCTGCTTTCTCACAGCGAGATCGCCTGCATAGAACTTAGCAAAAATATCTCTAAAGAGCGCACTCTAGCCGCATGCGCGACGCTTCACACAAAAAGCGGCTGCTATTGCACGTTAATGCAGTCCAATCTCTATCCGATTAGACGCCACGGTATCGAAATTTGCACCGACAGCGGCGTATATTTCGGCGATCTAATATCAATAACTCTTTTTAAAATTACGCCTGACGGGCGCGTAAATCTGCGCGTCGATCGCGATGACTTTTCGCTACGGCGTGAACACGAAGCGTTTTGCGCGATGTGCGACAGCAGCGCTAACGCAGGTCTTGCAAGCGTCGAGGATGCGATAAAAATCAGAGAAATCATCTCATGAAAAAAGCCCTAATTTTGCTCAACATGGGCGGTCCGAACAATCTGAGTGAGGTTGAAGTTTTTTTAAAAAATATGTTTAACGACCCCTTTATTTTAGGCATTAAAAGTGATTTTTGGCGTAGCGTTTTAGCCGCACTCATCGTAAAAAGCAGAACTTCATCGGCACGTAGCAACTACGAAAAACTGGGCGGACGCTCGCCGATATGCTCCATCACCGAAGCACTTTGCGAGCGGGTAAATGAACTAGCGCGAGCAAAATTAGGCGCGGGTTTAAAATTTGAAGGCGCGGCGGATGCGGGCGCCGCGAATGAGCCGCCGCAAAACATTTCATTGCAGAGCAAGCCGCTGCAAGACGTCCCGACGCAGGGCGAGCCGCTGCAAAACGAGGCGCCGCAGGATGAAAAACCGATAGACGAGCTAATTTGCGATTATGCGATGAATTACACGCCGCCTTTTGCGGAGGATGTGTTTAAAAAATATGCGGATTTTGACGAGATAATTTTGATGCCTTTGTATCCGCACTTCTCAAAAACTACGGTGCAATCGAGCCTGTGTTCTGCCGAGGCGGCGCTTAAACGGCTCGATATAAAAAATTATAAAATAGCGGACATCTTCTACGACAGCACCGCTTACAACGAAATTTTACTAAATTTAATTGCGGGATGCGTCGCAAAATTTAACGCAGATGAAATTTCGCAAATTTCGCTCATATTTTCTGCGCATTCACTGCCGATAAAAATGGTCGCCGCGGGCGATCCTTACGAGGGGCAGGTAGAAGCGCACGTGGAAATTTTAAAAGATCTGCTAGCTGCGCGCGGGATTAAATTTAAAGAGATTATTTTGGCGTATCAATCGCGCCTTGGCCCCGTGAAGTGGCTAGAGCCCAATGTCGCGGACGTTTTGCGGGATCTGCAGAGCAAAAAAGCGCTCATATTTCCGATCGCGTTTTGCGTAGATAACTCGGAAACCGATTTTGAGCTGGATATTTTTTATCGAGCTAGGGCGCGCGAGCTGGGTTATGAATACTACGAAGTGTGCAAATGCCCGAACTCCCGCGAGGATTTCGCGAAATTTATACTCGCGCAGGCGCTGTAAATTTAGAGATTAAATTTAACTTTTCTATTCGAGTTTTTTAAGCTTTTTGCGGAGTTTGCAAGCCTAATACAATGCCGATAAAATCGGCTAAATTTCATTTTAAGCAATTAGAAAGAGCTTTAAATTTAATTATTTCGCAGCGGGTTGCATAGCCTTACTCTTTTGATCTTCCGCTTCTTTACTAAATAAATTTCTTTTATATTCTTTATAGTCGTTAGTTAGCCTCTCGACTTCCTCTTTAGATATATGGAAGTTGGGGTTTTTTATATGCTTTCTATTTGCTGCAAATTCGATTTTATCGATTTTTTTTTGCCCTACTACAAATAGTATATACTCTTTGATATTTTTAAAGGTAGCGTTCTTGTCGGAACAATGTTTTTGTAAAAATGCCGAGTCAAACATACTTCCCATTTTATAGTATCCTACGGCTATATCATACCTATATGCTTCATAGCACTTATCATCATACATTCTTTTTAAAAATTCATCGTTTGGGATTCCGCCTATATCGTATTGCAAAAGTAGATCTATCATAGCTCCGGGCTCGGGCACGTCTAACAGATCGCCATATACCGATTTATAAAGCCTAAACTCCTCTACCCCATACTCTTTATGGGTATTCTTTATGTTTCTATAGCTCGGTATCTCCTCTAGTTTATTTGAAACGGAGACCTCTCCCATATTGAAAGTGGAGTAGGTATACGGTCTATAGCCGCTCTCTAGTACCATTTTCATTATATCGTACATATTGTTTCTAACTAGGTGGCTGATAAAATAATACGGCTCGCCTCCGCCGCTAAAAAGAACCTCTTTGGTGCGGTAATGTATGATCGGCGTAGCGTTTTCGTCAAAGCTTACAGAATCTATCCAGTTTTCGACATCTCTAATCCCGTAAGTTTCCTGCACGATCTCTACTTCGTCAAACTTAACTCCGCTATCTAGCAAAAGCTTGACCGACTTAGTGGCGTTATTTTCCATAGCGTATGCCATAGGGGATAGCTCGTAATTATCTTTCTTATGAGGATCGGCACCCATCTCTATCAGCTTTTTTGCGGTTTTTTCGTCATCGTAAAAGCTAGCATACATCAAAGGGGTAACGCCGAAATGAAGAGGGGTATCTACGCTTATATTATTATCCTGCATAAATTTTAAAATTTTATCCGTATCTTTTGATTTTAAGCTCCTGCGCAAAAGTTCCATCGTGGGATTATCTCTAACCTCCTCTTCGTCTATATCCCAATATCTATAGCCAACTGCGTTTATCTCCTTTTGCGTTACATATTTAGCTAGCTCGGAGTTAGGATCTACTTTGGTATTTGCAGTGACGGTATAGTGAGAGGAGGTTGATGTAAATCTTAAGCCGATTCCAAATTTTAACGCTAAAACAATGGCGATGAGAACAATAACTATATAAGGAATGCTTTTTAAAATGTTTTTTATGATTTTAAGCAAGGTCTTCAAATTTGATCCTTCAGCCTTAAAACACTAGCCTGCAAAGAGCTTTAGCTTTTAAACAAAACCTAAAGCGACAACTCGTTTTATTCCCCCGAAAGTGCCGCGATTATATAACGATGAGGATTAACTTTCACTTATATCAAAAAATTTTATCTATTTTTGCGGCTTACATTGTGTTTGAGCTTCAAACTTAGAAAGCAAACTACATTGATAAAATCTAAATTTAACCCCCAAGCTAAATTTCAGAGCTTTCCTTGTGCGCCTTTATAGACGTTTTTTACGTCGTAAACCAGCGAACCCGCATAATCAAGCTCGAAAAATTGCTTATGCGCCACGGCGATTACGACGCAGTCAAATTTGCGCAAGTCGGGCTTTTGCAGCAGATCGATGTCGTAGTATCTCTTGGCGTCGGCGGCGCTCGCCCAAGGATCATAGACGCTTACTTCGCAGCCGAAATTTTTAAGCTCGTTTATCATATCCACGACGCGCGTATTGCGGGTGTCGGGGCAGTTTTCTTTAAACGTCAGCCCCAAGATCAAGACCTTCGCGCCCTTTACCTTTTCGTCGTATTTTATCATCATCTTGACGACCTCCGTAGCGACGTAGCTTCCCATATTGTCGTTAATGCGGCGGCTTGAGAGGATGATTTCGGGGTGATAGCCCACCTCGGTTGCCTTCTGCGCCAGATAATACGGATCGATGCCGATGCAGTGTCCGCCTACGAGCCCGGGACGGAAGCTTAAGAAATTCCACTTCGTAGCCGCTGCGTCGATGACGTCGTTGGTGTTGATACCGAGCTTGCCGAACAGGATCGCAAGCTCGTTGATAAAGCCGATATTGATGTCGCGCTGGGTGTTTTCGATCACCTTTGCAGCCTCGGCGACCTTGATGCTGCTGGCGCGAAAGGTGCCGTTTTGCAGGATGCTAAGATAGACGCTATCTACGACGTCTAAAGCCTCCGGGGTGCTTGCCGAGACGATCTTTTTGATCTTAGTGACGGTGTGAATTTTATCGCCGGGATTGATCCGCTCGGGTGAATATCCGCAGAAAAAATCGCGGTTAAATTTTAGCCCGCTTACGCGCTGCAGCACCGGTACGCAGTCCTCCTCCGTAGCGCCCGGATAGACGGTGCTTTCATATACGACGATGTCGCCCTTTTTAAGCACGGCTCCGACGCTTTCGCTGGCCTTGATTAGCGGCGTAAGATCGGGGCGATTTAGCCTATCTACGGGCGTAGGCACGCACACGATATAAAAATTACTCTGCCTCATATCATCTAGCTTGGCGCTAAATTTTAGCCCGTTTTGAATCGCCGCAGCAAGCTCCTTGTCGCTAAGCTCCAGCGTGCGATCGTGCCCGCCGCGCAGCTCGTCTATGCGCTCTTGCGAGACGTCAAAGCCTACGACCTCGTGTTTCGCCGCAAACGCCGCCGCCAAAGGAAGCCCCACGTAGCCAAGTCCGATTATCGCTATTTTCATTTTTCCCTCATTTGCTTTCATATTTCCCTCTTTTCTTTGCGTTAAATTTTATCGTTAAATTTCGCTCTCAAACTCGCTAAATTTCATGCTCGCGCAGACATACGGCGTGAATTTATAGCGCTGCGTCTTATAAATCTACGCTGCAAGCTCGCTCGCCGTTTTACTTGTGTTGCTTGCGCGACGGCAAATTTAAAATTTTGCCTTGACGCGGAATTTTGCGCTACGGCAAAATCCCAAGCCACGATAAAATTCCAAAGCCTTAGCTCAGCGAGCCGCGCCATGCAAAATTTCAAGCCGTGATAAAATTTTACTACCGCGCCAAAATCCCGCGTTACGATAAAATTCAATCGCCGTGCCGCTAAAATTTACGCCACGAAATTCTATCCCGCCAAAATTCCGCGCCGTAGAATTTAAACGTCGCCAAGCCTTACGAAGCCGCACCGAATTCCGCGAAATTTAAACGCTGTAAAATTTCAAAAAAACCTCGCGAAATTTAGCAAATTTAATCTTTAATTTCAACTGCCTCATCCTTGATCTCAACCTTTTGCGTAGCGTTTGCGTCAGCTGCGGGCTTTAGATAGCCCTCCTCTATCAAAATTCCTACCGCCCGCTTAAAGATCGGCAGCGCATTTTGAGCGGCGTAGTAGCTGCCCCTTTTAGGCTCGCGCACCAAAACGCCGATCGTGTAGCTGGTGTCCGCGTCGTTGGCAAAGCCAAAAAACGAGCTATTATAGGCGCTCGAATAGCCGCCCCCCTTAGCGATACGCGCAGTGCCCGTCTTGCCGCCGATTTGCAGCCCCGCTACCCGCCCTTTGCGCCCCGTGCCGCTCTCAACCGTTTTGATTAAAATTCCTTTTATTACGTCAGCGGTAGGTTTAGAGATTACCTGGCGGGTTTCGCTTTCGTTAACGGTGTAAGTTTTGCCATTATTTTCGAGATTTTCGACTAGGCGCGGGCTAATCATGACGCCGCCGTTGTTAAAGACGGTATAGGCATTGAGCATCTGAAGGAAAGTCATCTGCGCGCCGTAGCCGTAGCTGATCGTAGCTTTGTAAATTTTATTATTCAGGCTTTTGATACTAGGTATATTTCCGCTTTGCTCATACGGCAGATCGATACCCGTTTTTTGCGACATACCGAAGTTCATCAGCCCATCATAAATAGCCTGCCCCTCCAGCCGCTCTGAAATTTTAATCATTCCTATGTTTGAGCTGTGGATGATGATCTCCTCGCCGCTCATCTGCTTAGCCGGGTGCGTGTCGCGGATCGTGCGAGTACCAAGCTTATAGCTGCCGTTATAGGTATTGATGATCTCTCCCGGTTTGACGGCTTTGGCGTCGTAGGCGATCGCGAAAATTATCGGCTTCATGATCGAGCCCACCTCGTAAGCGTATTCGCTCGCGGTAAAATTTAAATTTTTCAGATCGTTTTTGGTGATATTTGAAGGATCGTAGCGGGCGTTGGTCGCGAGGGCTAAAATTTTACCCGTTTTGGAGTTCATAATGCCTACCACGATTTCTCGCGCATCGTAATTATCCGCGCCCTCATCACTTAGGCGCTCTATCTTTCTTTGCAGTGTTAGCGGCACGCTTAGGCGGACATTGTAGCCGTCGATCCTGCCCGTTTTTTTGCTGCTACGCTCTAGGATGATGTTGCCGCCGATATCGCGCGGGCCCACGATAAACTCATCTCTAACCGGCGCTAGATAATACTCGTAGTACTTCTCGATCCCCTTAATTCCGCTAACCTTTGTAATGCCATCAACCTCTTTTTTATTGATATAGCCGATTAACGGAGTGAGCGAATCGCCGACATTGTAGCTGCGCTTCTCGCCGCTTTCGCTCACGCTCATGCGGATAGGCGGATTTAACCTGCCGTTTGAGCCCATGAAGCTGACGAAGACCTTTTTTAAATTTAGCTTATATGCAAGCTCTTTTAGATGCACGGCGGTTTTGGCGTCGATCTTATACGACAGCACGGTCGTGCCGCCAGAGCCCTCGATCGCGCTTTTGACGCGCTTTTCACTATCGCCCGTGTAGATGCAGTATAGCCGTACGAAAAGATCAAGCTTGTTTTTATCGATGCTGCGCGCATCGACGCTAACTTTGTAGAGTTTGACGGAATTTGCCGCGACGTAGTTATCTTTTGCGATTATCGCGCCGCGGATCGCGCTGTTGGTTTCATTGACATCCAGGCGCGGTAGCTTGCGCTCAGTGCTGCCCCAAAAATATAAAATCGCCAAAAATACGAAAAGCGCCGCCGGCACGAATATAAACATCACGATAATCATACCGACCGAGGAGCTTTTATCTCTTTGCCACATCTTATTTCTTTAAAATTTTAAATTCCGCGTATCTTTTACGCTGCTGCATTTCAAGCTTTGGCTCAATGCTGCGCTTCGCGTGGAACTTTAAGATCCGCAAAGCGCTCAAAGCCGCTATCTTGCGCACTAAGCTCAGCAAATAGAGCAAGGAATTCCGCTCGCGGTATCTCTTTAGCGCCCATAAATTTCAGATGCTCGTTCATAATCTGACAATCGATTAAAAAGCCGAAATTTGCAAGCACCTCACAAAGCCTAATCAGCGCGACTTTCGAAGCGTTGCTCTTTAGGCTCAGCATACTCTCGCCGCAAAACACCCGCCCAAAAATTAGCCCGTATAGCCCACCCACAAGCTCGCCGTCCTCGTATGTCTCGACGCTGTGAGCGTAACCGTCTGCTGCCAAACGCGAGTAAGCCTGCACGATCTGCTCGCTGATCCACGTGCCGTCGCTCTCTTTTTTTCGTACGTCTTTGCAGCGCTCGATGAAGCCCTTAAAATTCGCGTCAAATTTAACGTCATATCGCTTAAGATAGGGCTTGATGGACTTTTGCACACGCACTTCACGCGGATCAAGCACTGCGCGCGGATCGGGCGACCACCATAAAATCGGCTCATCCTCGTTAAACCACGGAAATATCCCTGCGCTATAAGCGCTAAGCAAGCAGTCCTCGCTCAGATCGCCGCCACTTGCAAGCGGCGCAAAATCGGGCGCATCCATAGGATCTGGGAAATCGTAAAACCGAGCCATTATTTAACGACACTGCTTTGAGCTAGTGCAGGTTGCTTTTTTTCTATCTGCGGCAAAGGCGTAGAAGCAAAGCTAAAGCTTAGCTCGCCATCTTTTACGCTCACGCTAACTAAGCCGCCCTCTTGCAGCGCGCCAAAAAGCAGCTCACCGCTTATATGATCGCTTATCTGCGAGCTGATCTCGCGCTTTAAATTTCGCGCGCCAAACTCGTCTGAATAGCCGCGCGATATAATCAAATCTTTTGCTTCCTTGTTTAGACTAATCTTTACGTTTTTTAGCTGCGACTCTAGCTCGCCGATAGTCTTATCCACGATCTTTTCTAAAATTTCGCCACTTAAGCGGTTAAAATTTATGATTTTATCGATACGGTTGCGAAATTCTGGCGCGAAGAAGCTTCTTATGGCGCTATCTACTTTATAGCTCTCGTCTTTTGTAAATCCGACCTGCGGCGCTTCTTTCGTGCCTAAATTCGACGTCATTATTATGATCGTATTTTTAAAATCGGTCGTAACGCCGTTGTTATCGGTAAGACTTGCGTTATCAAAAATTCCTAAAAAAATATTCGTCATGCTAGGATGAGCTTTTTCTACCTCATCAAATAAAATGACGCTATATGGGTGCTTTTTGATGTTATTCGTTAAAATTCCACCGTTTTCAAAGCCCACGTATCCGGGAGGCGCGCCGATGAGCCTAGAGACGCTGTGAGCTTCCATATATTCGCTCATATCATAGCGCTCAAAATGCACTCCAAGCTGCGCGGCTAAGACCTTGGCTAGCTCACTTTTGCCCACGCCGCTACTACCTGCGAACAAAAATACGCCGATTGGGGAGCTTGCGCCTCCAAGCCCGGCGTAAGAGCGCAAAAGCGCCTTACAAAGACTGCTAACCGCCTCGTCTTGACCGAAAATTTCACGCTTGATATTAGCTTCTAGATTTTTTAGTACCTGTTTATTATCGACGCTACTGCTTAAATTTGCAATATTCGCGCTAATCGAAAGCGTATTTACCAAATCGTCCTTACTGATTTCAAGAGGAGCTTCGTGTGGCTTAAATGCAAAACTTGCACCCACCTCGTCAATGAGATCAATGGCACTATCGGGAAGGAATTTATCGCTTTGATATTTTTTAGCAAGCGTTACGCTATCACGCAAAATTTCGTCGCTAAATTTCACGCCGTGAAATTCCTCATATTTTTTGGCTACACCTTTTAAAATTTCGACGCTATCGTCGATGCTAGGCTCGCTCACGTCGATCTTGCAAAACCTGCGGCTAAGCGCTTTATCCTGCGAAAACGAGCGGTATTCGCCGTATGTAGTAGCGCCTATGACAGATAGCTCGCCGCTTGCAAGAGAAGGTTTTAGGATGTTTGACATATCAAGCTCGTTGCGATTGCCCGTGCCTGCGCCAACGATCGTGTGAATTTCATCGATAAATAAAATCGCGTTTTGATTAGCGCTAAACTCGTCTATGAGATCCTTTAGCCTCTCTTCAAACTCCCCGCGCAGCGTAGTACCTGCGATTAGCGCGCCAGCATCAAGGGCGTAAATTACCTTATTTTTTAGCTTCTCTGGCACTTCGCCGCGGACGATTTTTAGCGCGATGCCCTCGATGATCGCGGTTTTACCAACTCCTGCTTCGCCCACTAAGATCGGATTATTTTTCTTGCGGCGACAGAGGGTTTGCAGCGTCTTTTCGATCTCTTTTTCGCGTCCGATGAGTGGATCGATCTTGCCCTCAAGCGCGATTTTATTGAGGTTTGCTGTATAAAGTGAACTAGGCGAGTCCTTTTTAATATCGCGCTCGTTTATGGCGTCCTTTTCGCCCTCAAACGCAGGCTCAAATTCCGTATTCTGCCACTGCCTACGGCTTTCGTCGTAATTCATCGCATGTGTGATATCGTCGATATCGTATGAGTTTAGCTTAATCGCTGCGGCTTCGTCGCGAGAAACGACCTCATCGCGGTGATCGAAAGCAGATTTGTACTTTCTCACGATGAGCTCAAAAATCGCGGCGTTTATACCGTAGTGATTTAAAATTTTAGTGCAGTCGTTTTCCTTATCATTTAAAATTTTAAGCATAAAATCAAGCTCGTTTTTAGGCTCTTTAGCGTTATTTAATTCAGTATAGAACTGCTTAAATTCTATCGTCTGCGCCGGAGCCTTGCCGCTTGATTTAGGCATCATATCCAAAAGCCCGCCCAGATTATCCAAGATATTTAGGTAGTTAATATCTGGAATTTCTTTGACGATGAGCCCATGGAAGGGCTTATTGTATTTAAAAATCGCATAAACTACGTGCGAAGTAGTGATGTATTCGTCCTCGCCGTCGTTTGCGACGCTGATTGCTTGTTCAAAATGTTTGTTTAAAAAAAATCCTATCATTGCTTTCCTTTAAATTTAATCCTCTTCGATCTCACATCTAAGAGGGAATCCTGCGACCTTTGCCGCTTGTAAAACCGCTTGTTGCTTGCACTCGGCTATCTCTTTGGGATACGCGCCGCAAACCGCGCGACCCTGCTTATGAACTTTCATCATTAAATCTACGGCATCGTTAAAGTTTTTGGCGAAAATCTCCATCAAAATATAAACCACGAAATCCATCGTCGTCACGTCGTCGTTTAGTAAAATTACTTTATACGGACGAGGCACGAAAGATTTTGTTTTGGCGCGAGTGCGAATCTGCACGCCGGTTTTAGTTGCCATTTTTTATCCTGGCGATATCGCTTTTTATCACATCGGTATCGACCATGCCTAAGTAATACGGCTTGCCCCGTTCATCGCCCTCATTGATGTCGGTAAGCCTTTGATATTTTCCGTCTTTAAGCACTACCTTAAAAGGGATCGAAAGCGCGTGGCGATAACCGATGTCGCTTAAAATTTGACCCACTATGCGCTCGTTCTGTTTTGAATTGGAGATGAAATAATACGCGTTGAACTTTTTCGTAAAATTTTCAATCACTTGCGCGTCCGTAATGTCCTCGAAATAAATCAAGCCGACCATCAGAAAATCCGCGGAATTTTTTAACTGAAAGTCCATCAGATGCGGCGCTTCGATGCGGCACGGCTGGCAGTACGTACCGAAAATATCAAACATTAAAATTTTATCGCTGTCCGCGAGCTTAAAGCCCTTTTCTGTCCGCTCGATCGTTACCTCGCCGCCTACGACGCTTTTAAGCGTAAATCGTTCGCCCGTTTTAAACGGCGCAAAAGCTACCTCCTCGCCGCTCTCGCCGCCAATACGCTCGCCATTTTTATCTTGAGCGGAATTTTTTGCCATCTGATTCTCGCTCGCGGCAGGATTCTCGCCAGCAGAGCCCGTCTTTTTCTGCGAATCATCTCCGCAGCCGCTTAAAACAAAAATCGCCAAACATAATAGTAAAAATTTCTTCATTGCATTTCCTTCGGGTTTAAATTTAAGCCCGCATTTTAACCAAAGTTTTGTGAATTTAAAATGAATGCTTGTCGTATCGCTTCATCGCGCTTTGCGCTTCGCGGTCGGCTTCCTTGCGCTTTAGCGATTCGCGCTTGTCGTGCAGATTTTTGCCTTTTGCTAAAGCAATACACGCCTTTACGCGGTTTTTATCATTGAGATACAGCGACAAAACCACAATGGTAAGGCCCTCTTTGCTAACCGCGCCCAGAAGTTTATCGATCTGTTTTCGGTGCATCAAAAGCTTCCGTGCGGCTCCTTCGTCTGGACGAAAGTGGGCGTTTGTGCTTTCAAGATAGCTGATATGCGCGTTTAGCAAAAACAGCTCGCCGCGGATCACGCGACAAAAGCTATCTTTGAGATTGCCTCTGCCCGCGCGCAGGGCTTTGACCTCGCTGCCCTTTAGCACGATGCCTGCTTCAAAGCTTTCAAGTATCGTAAAATCGTGAAATGCCTTGCGATTTTTACTCAGTTCTTTCATCTTTTTCCTTCTAAATTTAGTCCTAAGCTTAGCCCGTTTTTGCTTAAATTTAAAAGCGGGCGAGCAAATTTTAAATTTTATCTTTAAATTTAGCTTTTAAATTTTAACTGCGCGCCTTGGAATTCTTATTTTAAGAAAAACACGCTGCTGCCGCTACCGCTTAAAAACATATCGCGATACTTGCTCATCTGCGGATATAGCTTTATGCACGGCGCGAAAAGATCGTTTAGCTGAAAGCCGCCGTATCGCGCTAGCAGCTGCTCGCTACTTAAACGCAACATCTCTTGCGCCTGCGCGGCATTTATGTTTTGCATAAAGCTTGCGCGAAACTCGTTATAAACCGCGCCGGTAGAGCAAAAGATCGCGGGCGTTAAAATTTCGATCGCGGGCAAGAGGTCCTCGAAAGGCTCGATGATCTCGCCGATACCGCGCACGTTTGCAGCCTCAAGCCCGCTAACAAAAAACGCGACGTCTGCGCCGATATTTTGCGCGATCGCTATAAGCCGCTCGCGTGAATTTTTTAAATTTAATTCCTCGTTCGCAAGCCGTAAAAACGCGGCCGCATCGCTACTGCCGCCCCCAAGACCCGCGCCGATCGGAATACGTTTTTTAAGCACGATCTTGTGCGAGCCGAAAAACTCCGCAAGCTCGCGTGCAAAGCCCGCCTGCTCAAGCGCCGCCTTGGCTTTTAAAATTATATTGTCCGCGATCTGCGCGGCGTCGCATTCAAGCGCAAAGCCGCTCGCGCGCTCAAAGCTTATCTCATCAAACAGCTCCCTGCGCAGCACGAAGCGCGAGGCGATCTCGTGGTAACCGCCGCGCGTGCCGACGACTTTTAAAAAAACATTGATCTTTGCATAAGCCTTCAAATTTTGCTCCTTCTACGCCTTGCGCGTTTGCGTTAAATTTAGCCTGCAGCAAGCCCATCTGGCGCGATTAAAATTTTAATCCGTGCGCGAGTTAAATTTCAGCCTGCGGCACGCCCTGTCCAGTGCAATCAAAATTTAAAACCGCGTGCCGTGAAGTGCGCGCCGCGGAATTTAACCCACGATCGCGGCGCCCGATACGTAAATTTTATAAAGCGCGGAATTTTAAATCCGCAACGCGCGCGGCTAAATTTCAATCCGCGGCGCAAATCTATCCGCGTGATTAAAATTCTAAGCCGAGTTATAAATCAAGACGCGCAGCCGCGCGCCACATTAAATCGTAATTTAGCTTAGCGATACGCCACCCGCCGCAAAATCAAGTCTATCGTAGCATACTATACGCCGCCGCGAGCTGGAATTTTATTCGGCAAGGACCGCTTGCCGCGGATTAAGCTCCAACCTGCGCGCTTTTAAATCGCGAAATTTTAATCTCGCGGCGCGTCGTCATCGCTCGGCAAAAAAGCAAATCAAAACGCCGTTCCGCCGTTCCGCCGCGTTTAAATTTAGCCCGTAGATTTATTGCATTCACGAGCGAGCACCGCCCAAGAAGCCGCATGTTTAAATTTTAAATTTACTCCGCCCGATGCCGATTCTGCGATCCGTGCACGACAAAGGAGCGCAATCCCGCCGCCGTCTGTGATAAAATTTAACCGCGCAGAGCGGCGCGCTATACGAGTAAATTTAAAACGCGCCGTATTTATGATCGCTCAAAATTCAAGCTCGAATCGCCCGATCAAAGCTCCGTCGCAGGCTGAGGCTGCGGCTTAAAACGCGCCGCTCGCGATCGGAACATCGTTCCAAAGATAGCGCACCTCTCCCGCGCCTATCTCGATGATCGAATAAAAATCGCCGCAGATAAGCAGATAGCGACCGTCCGCGCGGCTCGCCAGATCCTTTGCGGCAAGCTTCTTACCCAAGATTACGTCGCGCGCGTCGCCGTCGTAAAAGTTCGGCTGAAGATCCAAAAACTCGAGCGGATTTAGCGCTGCCTCGGCCGCAAAGCGCGGATCTTGCAGGTCAAAAGCCCCCTCGCTTTCTCGTCTAAGCGCGCTTAGCGTGCCGAAGGTGCCCAGCTTTTCTGCTAAAATTTGCGCGAAAGAGCGCACGTAGCCGCCCTCGCTAAGTGCTACGCGAAAGCTCACGAAGGGATGAGCGTAGCTTAAAATTTCAGCATCAAAAACCCGCATCGAGCTCTCTTTCAAGTTCACCTCTTCGCCCGCGCGAGCGAGCTTGTATGCGCGCACGCCGTCAATTTTCTTGGCGCTGAAAGCGGGCGGGATAAATTTTATCTCACCGCGCATTTGCGCCATCGCAGCGTCTAAAACCTCGCGCGAAAGCGGCAGAATTTGCTCTACGCGCCCTATGTTTTCGTTATCGCCGCTTGGGCTTTGCGCGCCCAGCCACAGCGTCGCAGTGTAAACTTTTGGCTCCTTTTTTAAAAATCTAAAAAAGCGCGCGTATTGCCCAAATGCCACGATCAGCGCGCCGCTCGCGAAAGGATCGAGCGTGCCGCTAAAGCCCGCCTTTTTCACGCCGTATTTGCGTTTAAGAGCGCTTAAAAATTTATTGCTGCCGATGCCCGCGGGCTTGTCCGCCAAAAACAATCTATTCATAAGAGCCGATCTTTTCTACGAAATTCGACATTATCACGCGCGAAATTCCGCCGAAATTTATAGTGAGCCGATCGCCGTTTACCGCCGTAATCTGTCCGATGCCAAAGAGTTTATGTTTGATAAGCTCGCCCTTGCTAAAGCCGCTACTTTGCTCGCGCGGCGGCTCTTTAGCCACCAAACCCGCCTCGGCTATAAATCTGCTAGCGTCCAGCCTCTCGCGCTTGCCGCGATAAAAGCGGCTAGCAGCAAAGCTAAGCGTAAGCGTGCGCTTGGCGCGCGTTATCGCTACGTATGCGAGTCTGCGCTCCTCCTCGATGTCGCTACTGTCGCCCAAAAGCGGGAAAAAGCCCTCCTCCAGCCCGATTACGAAAAGATGCTCGAACTCAAGCCCCTTGCTTGCGTGCACGCTCATTATATTTATCGCATCGCCAGATACGGCGTCCTGATCGCTAAGAAGGCTCAGCTCATTTAAAAATTCCGCCAGATCAAAATCGGGCTTATTGCTCGCCTCGTCCTTCAGCATAGCCAAAAACTCGTCGATGTTCGCTACGCGGTCGGCGCCATCCGGAAGCGAGGCATAGTAAGCCTTTAGCCCGAAAGCGGGCTCCAGCGCGTCTATTTTTTTGATCGTATCGGCTAGCGCGGAGATAGAAGCGATGCCGCTTTTAAGCTCCGCTAGAGCCTGCGCCGCCTTGGCGCTAAGCCCCGCGTCCGGCTCGCTAAAGGCGTCAAATAGACTGATAAGTCGCAGGCGCGAAAGCTCCTCGAGCTTTGCCAGCGAGACCTTGCCGATGCCGCGCTTGGGCACATTTATGATCCGCCTCATCGAAAAGTCGTCGTGCTCGTCGTTTACCAAGCGTAGATAGGCGATCATGTCCTTGATCTCGGCTCGCTCGTAAAATTTCACGCCGCCTACCATTTTGTACGGGATTTTGGCTCGATTTAGCCCCTCCTCCAGCGCGCGCGAAAGAGCGTTTACGCGGTAAAGCACGGCGATTTCAGAGGGCGCTACGCCGCTTGAAAGCAGCTTTTTGATAGCTTCTGCGATCTTTGCCGCCTCGATACTCTCCTCGTCCGAGCGCAAAATTTCGATCTTTTCGCCGCCGCCGTTCATGCTAATAAGGCTCTTGCCGAGGCGGTTTTTGTTATGCAAAATGAGCTCGTTGGCGGCATTTAAAATTTCATCCGTGGAGCGGTAATTTTGCTCGAGTTTGATAAATTTTACGTTTGAGAACTGATCTTTAAAATTTAGAATATTTTCTATCCGCGCGCCGCGCCAGCCGTAGATACTCTGATCGTCATCGCCCACTACTACGAGGTTTTCGTGCGCGGTGCAGAGCTTTTGCAGCAGCTTGAATTGAATGTCGTTGGTGTCCTGATACTCATCGACCGTGATGTAGGCGTAACGGCGCGAAATTTCATCGCATAGTCGCTCATTCGCGCTTAAAATTTTATACGACAAAATCAGCAGATCATCAAAATCTACAAGATTATTCGCCGCCAAATACGCCTCGTAGCGCTTATACGCTCTAGCGCAATGCGCGTAAAATCCGCTATACATCCTGCTTAGCTCGTCGTCCTCGCCCTTTAGAAGCTCGTCGATATCTTTGGGGCCGATCAGAGAATTTTTGTAGGTTGAAATTTTAGCCGCCAATAGCGATGTGGGCAAATTTATCTCAAAGCCCTTGATGATCTTTTTCTTATCGTCGGTATCGATTACTTGGAAGTTTGCGCTACGCCCAAGCTCACTAATATGAAATTTTAAAAACAAAAGCCCAAATTTATGAAAGGTGCACAAAAGCGGCACGCTGCTTAAATTTAGCCCGCTTATCAGATTAAGCGCTCGCGAGCGCATCTCGGCGGCGGCTTTGTTCGTAAACGTAAGCGTGAGAGTATTTTCCGCAGGCACGCCGTTTGAGAGCAAGTAGGCAAGGCGCGCGGTGATCGTTTTGGTTTTGCCGCTGCCCGCACCCGCTAAGATCAACATAGCTCCGTCCACGTGGCTCGCAGCCTCGCGCTGAGCGGGATTAAGACCTTCTAAAATATCGCTCATTTTGAGAAAATTTTACGCGATTTTTCGCGCTTAAGCCACTCGGACTCGGGCTGGGAGAAATTTACCGCGATGGGCTTGCCGTCCACGACGATCTGCAAAACCGCGTAAAACGGCACGCTAAGCGTGCTTGCAAAATCCTGCGGCCCGAAACCCGCCTCGAAAACCAGCTCATCCTTGCTAAGATGCGCGCTAGAAAGCGTGTATTCCTCCAGCTGCAAAAAGATCGCGGGCATTTTGAAGCTTTTTAAAATTTCCTCCGGCAGCGGCGGGTCAAATTTTATCTGATCCGTCCTCGCAACGATGCCAAATCCGCATCCAAGAGCCAAAACGTAGTCCAAAACCGCGCCTATATGTGTGCTGCTCGCAGCGATAAATTTATCGTCTTTTAAAATTTTATCTATCATCCTAACCCCTCACAAACTCATCTACAAGCGCCGCGACCTGCTCTATGCCGATGCGCCAAAACTCGCTTTTATTGATGTCAAAGCCGAATTTCGCCACCAGCTTTTGCGGCTCGTCGCTGCCGCCCGAGCTTAAAAACTCGGTGTAAATTTGAACGAAATTTTCGAGCTTGCCGCTCTTATACAGCCCGTAAAGCGCGAGCACCAAAAGCTGCGCGTAGGCGTAGGAGTAGCAGTAAAACGGCGAGTGGATGAAGTGCGGGATGTAGCTCCACCAGCTTTTGTAATTATCCTGCAAGATCAGCTCGCCCGCAAACATCTTGCGCGACTCCTCCATCCAAAGCTCATCGATCTGTCCCGTGCTTAGCTCATCCGCGCTTTCATGCACGCGCCGCTCAAAGGTCGTAAATCCGATCTGGCGGTAAAGCGTCGCGAAGATATCCTCGATCTTTGCCGCGAGCATCGCTCGCAGCGCGGCCTTATCGCTTGCAGTCTGCGATGGCGTATCCGTATCGCGCGCTGCAAGCTCGCACGAACCCGCAGAACCTTGCGAAGCGGCCTGTTTTACGGCGCGCTCGTTTGGAATTTTACCGCCCTGAGCCTCTTGCGAAGCGTCGTACTTTAAATTTTGCGAGCCGTCCGAGGCGGCGGTGATTTTTAAATTTGGCGAGCCGTTTAAATTTGAAAAATTTTCGCGCATATAATCAAACACCAGCATCTCGCAGAAAACCGACGCAGTCTCAGCCGTCGTTAGCGGCGTGAAGGAGTTAAAATAGCCCACGCCGTAGCTTAGATACTGATGTATCGCGTGCCCCAGCTCGTGCGCGAGGGTAAATACGTCGCGGCGCTTGCGCGTGAAATTTAAAAGTACAAAAGGGTGCGTGTCGCGCGAGCCGGAATGCGAAAACGCGCCGCTTTGCTTATTTTGCGCAGGCATCGCGTCGATCCAGTTTCGCTCAAACGCGATCAGCGCGATCTGCTTAAATTTCGGGCTGAATTTTTCAAATGCCGCAAGCACGATCTGCTTAGCCTGCTCGAAGCTAAACTCGCTCTCGTCGCCCCCAAGAGGCGCGTATCTGTCGTAATCATACAGCGCGTCGTAGCCTAAAATTTCGCGCTTTTTGGCGTAAAATTTGCCGACTAGACCGAAGCTTCGCTCCGTCTCTGCGATCAGCGCATCGACGCTTGCGATGTTTATCTGATTTTCCTCGTGCATCACCGCCTCAGCTTTATCGTAGCCGCGCAGCTCGCAGCGAATTTTAAGATCGGTTTTGATCATATTGTAGATGTAGCCAAGCAGGTGAGAGTTTTGCTCTAGCACCGCACTTAGCGAGGCTGCGGCGTCTTTTCGCACCTCGCGATCAGAGCTATGAAGCAGACTTAAAATTTCCTCCTCGCCGAGCTTGCGCCCGCGAAAATCAAAGCTCATCCGCGCCATGCTCTCGTCAAAAAGTCGCGAAAACGCCTCGCCGCTTACGGGCGAAGTTTTTAAAAGCACGCTTTCTTGCGGCAAGCTTAGCTGGTGGGCTTTGCGCTGCTTAAGTAGGCTCAAATAATATCTAAATCTCCCGCCCCCTGTGATAAACTCGTCCTGTTTTGCGGCGTCAAGCTCGTTAAACTCAAGCTCGAAAAAAAGCAGGCTCTGCGAAATGTCGTTGCAAGCTTGCTCTGTCTTGGCCTGCTGCGCTCCAAGGCTCGTATCTCGCGCAAAGCTAAGATGTGCAAAGCTCATTATCTTGCCGATCTGCTCGCTGATGCTCTCATAAAGTTCAAGCGCGCCTAAAAATTCCTCCGCGCTAAGGGCGTGCAGCTTATCTTTAAATTTAAGCTCAAAATCCCTAGCCTGCGCGGCCGCGCTATCTATCGCAGCGCTAAATTCCGCTTCGTTTGCAAACAGCTCGCCTAAATTCCAATTCATCGATTTCCTTTTAAAATTTTTGG
This sequence comes from uncultured Campylobacter sp., assembly GCF_963518785.1. Taxonomy (NCBI): domain Bacteria; kingdom Pseudomonadati; phylum Campylobacterota; class Epsilonproteobacteria; order Campylobacterales; family Campylobacteraceae; genus Campylobacter; species uncultured Campylobacter sp. Next base: position 280,065 of record NZ_CAUQKJ010000001.1, on the reverse strand, counting down.
ATAATTTTATCAAAAAAGAATAAGTAAAATTTTAAAAACCGCGAGATCCGCCGCCCTAGCGGAAATCGCGATAAATTTTAAGATGAGTTATTTTTGCATACTTTGCGACGCGATCGCCGTAAAAATCACGTCCGTGGAGCTATTGATCGCGGTTTCTACAGAGTCTTGGATTACGCCGATGATAAAGCCGATCGCGACGACCTGCATTGCGATATCGTTTGAGATATTAAAGAGCGAACACGCAAGCGGTATCAGCATCAATGAGCCGCCTGGCACGCCGCTAGCGCCGCACGCACCGACTGCCGAGACCACGCAAAGCAGTAGCGCCGTCCAAAAATCGGGGCGCACGCCGAGCGTATGAGCCGCGGCAAGCGCTAAGATCGCGATTACCACCGCAGCGCCCGCCATATTTATCGTAGCTCCCAAAGGGATCGAGATCGAGCTTAGCTCGTCGCTGATGCCGAGCTTTTTGCATAAATTTAAATTTACCGGGATATTTGCCGCCGAGCTGCGGGTGAAAAACGCCGTGAGGCCGCTTTCGCGTAGGCAGGTAAATACGAGCGGATATGGATTTTTTTTAATCACCGCAAAGACGATGAGCGGATTTACCACGAGGGCTACGAACGCCATCGCGCCTACTAGCACGACTACGATTCGTACGTATCCAAGCAGCGCATCGATGCCGGTTTGATACACGGTAGAAGCTACTAGGCCGAAAATTCCAAACGGCGCAAGCTGGATTACAAACTGCACGATTTTAGTTACCGCTTCGCTCAGATCGGTAAAAATTTTCTTTGTTTCATTAGTACAAAATTTAAGCGCGACGCCAAGACCTATCGCCCAGGTTAAAATTCCTACGTAGTTTCCATGCGCGATAGCGTTTACCGGATTATCTACGACCTTAAAAAGCAGATCTTTTAGCACGATCCAAACACTCGCGGGGACCGCATTTTCTGCCGCGCCGACATTGCTTAGAGCAAGCTGCGTCGGAAATAAAAAGCTAGCTGCTACCCCCACGCACGAGGCTAAAAAGGTGCCTACGATGTATAGAACAACCACGCGTTTTAAGCCGCTTGCGCTGCCGTATTGTTTATTTACGATTGAGCTTAAGATCAAGATAAAAACTAAAATCGGAGCTACCGCTTTAAGGGCGCCTACGAATAAATTTCCTAAAATTTCCGCAAAAGCCACTACGTTTATTAAAAACGAAGTGTGCTCTGCCGCAATATCGCCTGCCGCTGAACGTGCGGCAAAGCCCAAAATGGCGCCTATTATCAAGCCTGTAACTATGCGCAGAACTAGATTTTTATCTTTGTAGCTAGCTACTAATTTTTGAATCGAACTCATTTTTTACCTTTCAATCAAAACGTCGTTTGAAATATATCGAAATTTTATTTAAGCGCATTTAAATTTGAGCGGAATTTCGTAATTTTTAGTTAATCTTAAAACCTCGTTAGATAAAATGCCCCGAAATTTTAATCAGGAGCAGATATGTATTTATTCACAAGCGAGGTAGTAAGCCCCGGACATCCCGATAAATGCGCCGATATCATCGCAGACAGCATCGTGGATGAAATTTTAAAACAAGACCCCAACGGGCGCGTCGCAGCGGAGGTTTTCATCGCAGGTAAGCACGTAGTAATCGGCGGCGAAGTAAACGCCAAGATCGATTTTACCCATGACGATTACCGCCACATCGTAAAGGGCGCGCTTAGCGAGATCGGTTACAACGACAACCCTCATTTCACGCGCGCGCAGTGCCTGCATCCGCAGGATCTGCAAGTAGACGTATTTTTAAACCAGCAAAGCCCCGACATCAACCAAGGCGTCGATCAAGAGGGCGGCGAAATCGGAGCGGGGGATCAGGGCATAATGTTCGGCTTTGCAAGCTGCGAGACGAAAAATTTTATGCCGGCGGCGATCACCTACGCAAGAGCGCTTTGCGATCACGTTTATGCCTACGCAAAATCCCATCCCGACGAGCTTGGCGTCGATATTAAGACGCAGGTTAGCGTCGATTATGGCACGAAGAGCAATTTTGAGGAGTGCAAGCCGCAAAGCATCCATACGATCGTGGTTTCCGCGCCATGCGTCGAGAGTATGAGCATAGAGCGCGTCCGAGATCTGATCGGAAATTTAATCGATTCTGCAGGGCTTCCGAAGGAGCTTTACGACAAAAGCAAAACGATCATCTACATCAATCCGACCGGCCGCTACGTAAATCACAGCTCGCTTCACGACAGCGGCCTAACGGGGCGCAAACTGATCGTCGATAGCTTCGGGGGCTACAGCCCTATAGGCGGCGGCGCTCAAAGCAGCAAAGACTACACCAAGGTCGATCGCAGCGGGCTTTATGCGGCGCGCTATATCGCCAAAAACATCGTTGCGGCGGGGCTTGCGAAAAAATGCATCGTCCAGCTCAGCTACGCAATCGGCGTCGCAAAGCCCGTCAGCGTCAGCGTCGATTGCATGGGAACGAATTTAGGCGTAGCGAGCGACGATGAGCTATCCGCTTTCGTGCTTGAAAAATTCCCGCTCACGCCGCGCTGGATCATCGATAAATTCGGTCTTGATCGCCCGGGCAAAGGAAGCTTTCTCTACGCCGACGTTGCCGCACGCGGACAGGTCGGAAACGACGAGTACCCGTGGGAGCAGCTCGATAGCGTCGAGCTTTTTAAGGCCTTGAAATAAAATTTTACGCTTTGCAGTAGCGCCTTTTTAGCTTACGACATTCGCTAGGCTTGCAGCAGCGAGCCTAGCTCAATATTATACGCGGCTTTTGCATGCCGCGTAGTTTTATCGCATCACAAGAAATAGCGTTGCGGCAAAATTCTGTATCAAAATTCTAAACCGTGTAATTTAAGAGTTTTCGCAAGTAGAATAGAATTTTAAAATTTTAAGCCCAGCTCGCGCAAAATTTTAAAATTGACGCGGTGAAATTCCAAGGCTAAGCCCGTCTAGTTTAGTGATAAATTCTAACTAGAGCAGGCTTTAAAAAATTTGCACGCAAGCTTTTAAATTTACAATCGCTTAAAATGAAATTTGACCTATAAAATTTTTTCTAACGCGCTTTGTACTTAATATCCGAAAGACAAAATTTTAAATTCTCATTGCTTGTGATATTTAAGCGTGTAAATTTTTAAAATTTTGCATTTTATTTGAAGTTTGCCGATTTTTTATATAGAAAGAAAACCCGAAGCAAATTTCATTTAAAAGTGATATCGGCAAGACAAAAACATTAAAATTTTAAAATGCGGAATTTATGAACGTTACCGATTTAAAATCTCAGATTAGCACGCTTCGCCAAAGCTCCTCCGCTAACTACGCGAAATGAAAAAGTAAGATTAAATTCTCCCTCGCTCAATGTCGCCCGCAAGCAAGCACGGCAAAATATCAAGATTAAATAACATAAGAGATAAAAGAATAAGACAAAAGGAGGAGGCTCAAAGCTTTCTAAAATTCTAGCCTTGTGCGGCGGCGACCGGGCGGCTTTTAAATTGGGCTTTAAACGCAGCGATGCGAATTGCACGCCTTAACTTAAATGCTAAAGCAGTGATAAAATTTCATCGCTGCTTTCATAAATTAAAATTTTAAAGATACTCCGAGCTACGCAGCTGCAATAAGCAAATCGCCTGCATTTTAATCACCCGCGCCTCGCCCAAATCTCTTAAATTGCCGATCAAATTTAAGCCGCATACACCTTTATATGGCGCTTAGTTTAGCCGCGCGGCATAAAAACGCAGCTAAAAAATGAAGCGCTATTTCGTCTGATTATCCTCGTTTTTTGGTGCGGCAGTGCTTGCATTTATCTCGCTGGCTGCACTATTTATGGGCTCAGGAACAGAGATTTTTTTCACCGAAGCAGTGAAATTCTGCTCGGCTTCAACGTCGCCCGTTTTTTCGATATATGTAAAATCGCCCATCTTCGTCCACGTTCTAGCTTTAGCTAAAAACGCCTTTTGGCTCTCCCAAATCTCTTTGAAATCGGGATTTTTCTCGCTTTCTTCGGCTAAAATTTCATCCGTCGCCTTGCGAAGCGCACGCATAATTTCAGGCGAAAAAGAGCGAATCTGAACGTTTGGATATTTCTTTTTGATCTCGTCCCAGATTATTACGTTTTTATAAAACGTTTCGTTTTCTGCGTATTCGCGGGCCTTTGCGATAGAGGCTTCCAGGATATTTTGCAAGTCTTTAGGAAGCTTCTGCCAAGTTTGTAGATTTATCACGATCTGCTGCTCGCTAGCGGGTTCTTGCCATCCCGTATAATAGTAATTTGCGACCTTGTGAAAGCCTAGAGGTATATCAAAGCTGGGGCTTGCCCACTCGACCGCATCGATAGTGCCCATCTCTAGCGCCATATATAGCTCACCTACCGGTATCGTAGCGACTGCGACGCCAAGGCGGCTCATAACCTCCCCGCCAAAGCTTGGAATTCTAAATTTAAGCCCTTTTAAATCATCTAGCGTATTAATCTCTTTTTTAAACCAACCACCCATCTGCATACCGCTATTTAGGATATTAAAGACCTTTAGATTGCTTTTAGCATAGAATTTATCGGCTAGCTCCTTGCCTCCGCCGAAGTAATACCAAGCGTGCTGTTCGTCTTTCGTCATACCAAAAGGCACCGTCGTAAACAGCATATTTGCGCTATTTTTACCTTTATAATAGTAGCTCGCAGTATAGCCTAAATCGTATTGTCCGTTTTTAACCATATCATAGATCGCAAAAGGCGCTTTATGTTTGCTAGGCGCGTCGATGCTGATTTTTAGTCTACCATCAGACATACTATCTGCAAGATCTGCCATACGCTTGGCGACATCGCCTACGATAGGCATACTAAGCTCGTAAGTCTGAGCTAGCTTAAGGCGATAAACTTTCTTATCCGCGCCCCACAGCGACGTGGCTATAATCAAACTTAATCCGACAAGAATCGATTTTTTCATACACTACTCCCAAAATGAAATGGTGCGAATTTTATATAAAATCATCTAAATTCACGCTTTTATAACTAGCTTTTAAGCGAAATTTTCGCACAATTGCAGCCAAATTCGATAAGGAAAGGGCATGCAAGAAAAACATTACGACGTAATCATCATAGGCGGCGGTATCACGGGCAGCGCGCTAGCGTACGTGCTGGCAGAATTTAGCGGGATCAAAAATATCGCTCTACTTGAAAAATACGAAGGGCTTGCGACGCTAAATTCTAAAGCCAGCGCAAACTCTCAGACGATTCATTGCGGCGACATCGAGACCAACTACGACCTACAAAAAGCAGCAGAAGTTAAGCGCAAGGCGGATATGATCGTGAAATATTGCCAAAAGCATGGATATGAGAATAAATTTTTATTCCAGGGGCAGAAAATGGCTCTTGGCGTGGGCGAAAGCGAGGTAGAGCTAATTAAAGAGCGCTTTGAGAAATTTAAAGAGCTTTATCCGTATCTGCAGCTTTTTGACAAGGAAGAGCTCAAAAAAATCGAGCCCAAGCTAGTTTTTGACGGGCACGGCGAGGAGCGAGCGGAGGATATCGTAGCAATGGGCGTGCAATCGGGAGTTTACACGACGATCAATTACGGCGCGATGGCGAATTCCTTCGTGCAAAACGCTAAAAACGTGGAGGGTAAAACCTGCGATCTGTACCTAAACACCGAAGTGCAAAACATCACTAAAGTAGGCGATAAGCTCTATATCCGCACAGCAAATAGACTCTCGCTAAGCGCTGATTTTGTAGTCGTAGATGCGGGCTCCCACTCGCTGTGGCTAGCGCACAAAATGGGGCTTGGGCAGGATCTTAGCACGATCTGCATCGCGGGCAGCTTCTATCTAACCAAGCAAAAGCTTCTAAATGGCAAGGTTTACATGGTACAAAACCCAAAGCTTCCATTTGCCGCGCTTCACGGCGACCCCGATCTTTTGGCGGACGGCTGCACGAGATTTGGTCCTACCGCGCTTACGATGCCGAAGCTTGAGCGCTACAAGGGCTGTCGTTCGGTGCCGGAATTTTTTCAGTCATTAAATTTTGACATGGACGTAGCCAAGGTCATTTGGCAAAATTTTGGCGATAGCGAGGTAAGGGACTTCTTAATCCGCAATATAGGCTTTGAGATACCGATTTTAGGTAAAAAGCTTTTCGTCAAAAATGCGCGCAAGATCATACCTAGCATCCGCGAGGAGGATATTTACTACGCCAAGGGCTTTGGCGGCGTGCGCCCGCAAGTAATCTCACACTCGCAAAAAAAGCTGCTTTTAGGCGAAGCTAGAATAGGCGAAAATCCGGGGATTATCTTTAATATGACCCCAAGCCCCGGCGCTACGAGCTGCTTAGGCAACGCACTTCGCGACGCAAAAAGTGCCTGCGAATATTTGGGAGTGAGCTTTGATGATGCAAAATTTGATGCGGAAATGATGCGATAAAGAGGAATTTTTAAATTTCGCTCGGGCAATAATTTTAAAATTTTACTTCGGCGAGGATTTTAGAATTTTGCTCGCGCTTCACATATATAGAGAGTTTTAAAATTTCATTCAAACGCGAATTTTTAGAATTTAACCTGCACTGCAAGCTATGAAATTTTAAAATTTCACCATGCCGTAGAATTCTAAAATTCTTGCGCACCATAAAATTTTAAAATTCCTTTGTCTAGCGAATTTTAAAATTTAGAAATTTCAAAATTTTGCGTAAAATTTCGCCTAATGCGGCGATAAATTTTAAATTTAAAGGAGAAAAGATGCTTAAAAAAACCAAAATCCTAGCGACCATCGGGCCCGCAAGCGACAGCGAGGAGATGATGAGCGCGATGGTAAAGGCAGGCTGCAACGCCTTTAGGATGAACTTCAGCCACGGCACGCACGAGTATCACGAGGCAAATTTAAACAAAATCCGCGCCGTAGAAAAGAGCCTGGGCGTGCGCGTAGGCGTCTTTCAGGATATCAGCGGTCCAAAGATCCGCGTCGGCAAACTCGAGGAAAATTTTAAACTAAAAACGGGCGATAAAATCACCTTCCTTCCTCGCGAAATCATCGGCAAAAAGATCGCTGATGGCGAATACAAGCTGTGTATCAACCACCCCGAAATTTTGCCGTTAATGAAGACGGGCGAGTTCATCTACCTCTACGACGGCTCGATCCGCGCCAAGGTAGTCGCGGTAAGCGAGCAAGGCGTGCAAGCAGTGCTTGAAAACGACGGCTTTTTAAGCTCGAATAAGGGGGTGAACTTCCCAAACACCCGCCTAAATATCGACGTTATCACGCAAAAAGACCTCGAGGATTTGCGCTGGGGCGCGGCGCACGGCGTAAATTTCGTAGGCATCTCCTTCGTGCAGTCGCAAAACGACATCCTGCGCGTGCGCGAAATTTTAAACTCTCTGGGCTCAAAAGCTAAAATTTACGCCAAGATCGAGAAATTCGACGCAGTCGAAAATATTGAAAAGATCATCGAAGCAAGCGACGGCATAATGGTCGCGCGCGGAGATCTGGGTATCGAGATGCCGTTTTATGAGATCCCGCGCATCCAAAAGCGCATCATAGCGTTAGCCAACGCCCGCTCAAAGCCCGTCATCACCGCCACGCAGATGATGCTTAGCATGACCGAGCACGAGCGCGCTACCAGGGCCGAGATCAGCGACGTCGCAAACGCCGTGCTCGACGGCACCGACGCCGTGATGCTAAGCGAGGAAAGCGCCATCGGCAAAAACCCCGCAGCCGTGGTCGCCGCGATGAGCGAGACGATCCGCGAGACCGAAAAGATCTATCCTTACGATAAATTTAACGATTACGATTTCTACGACGAGACCGATATGATCACCTCAAGCACTGCAGCTCTTGCCGCAAGGCTGGGCGCGGGCGCGATACTTTCGATCACGGGCTCGGGGCGCTCGGCGATCAAACTCGCACGCAACCGCGCTAAAATCGACATCATCGCAATCGCACACGACGAGCAGACCGCGCATGCGCTAAGTCTCGTGTGGGGCGTAAATCCCGCGATGGTCAGGGAAAAAACGAGCATCAACTCGCTGCTCGCACGTATCATAAGCGAGGCTCTGCAGCGCGGGCTCATCGAAGAGGACGGCACCTACGTGATGACGGCGGGCTTTCAAAGCGGCCATCCCGGCAGCACCGACTACATCCGCATCATCAAAAAAGATCAGATCGATTTCTACCGCAACGCGGCAGAAATGGGCTTTTAGGGTAAAATTTAAAGCGCAACATTAAATTTAGCGGTAAAATTTGAAGTTTTTGAGTTGCAGACCTAGAGAGGTAAAATTTTAAAAATTAGGAAGAAAAACGATGGTACCAAATTATAAAGATATGATGTTTTTAATATTAAAGTTTATTTATAAAAATACTAGAGTGACACTTAGAGAAGTTTATGGTGAAGCTTATGGATTTTTAATCAAAGACTTTTGTTGTAAACCAGATGAATTAAAAAGAGTCGTTACAAATGGAAAATTTGTTTACGAGGATCGCGCTTCATGGGCTTTGACTTATCTTATAATACCTGAAACTTTTAGAGAAAATAATCAAGATAAGAGTTTAATTAAAAGAGTTGAGCGTGGTGTTTATGAAATTACCGAATACGGTAAAAAGTTGTTTTTAAGTAACAATGTGCACCAAGAATTTGAAAAATGGAAACATGAAATATTTAACAATAAAAGCATTAGAAATGTATCGCAAAAAGACCAATTAGATATATTAAATAACAAGGAAGAATTAAATTATACTCCAATTGAAGTCATAGAGCGAGCTGCAAATGAACTCAATGAATATTTAAAATCTAAAATTTTAGACGAAATTTCGCAAAAGGATCCGAGCTTTTTTGAATATTTAGTGGCGCGCTTGCTCGAAAAAATGGGCTACGGAGTAGGCAGGCTAACCAAGAACGGCGCGGACGGCGGCATAGACGGCATTATAGACGAGGATGAGCTTGGATTGTCGCAAATTTACGTGCAGGCTAAAAGCTGGCAAGGCGCAGTTTCACGCCCTGAAATTCAAAAGTTCGTCGGCGCGATTTCGGATAAGCAGACCAAAAAGGGCGTGTTTATCACGACGTCCAAATTTAGCAAGGATGCCAAAGAGTATGCGGCAAACGTGCAAAGCCACACGGTGGTTTTGATCGACGGTGAGCGGCTGGCGGAGCTGATGATAAAATACAAACTCGGCGTGCAAGTGCGGCAAAACATCGAAATTTGCGATATCGACGGCGACTTTTTCGGCGATGAAATTTAAACGTAAAGACTAAATACGTTTTCGGATTAAGCGGGAACGGAAAAATTTAGCTAAGCGATCTAAATTATGAGCTAAATTTTACGACTAACGGTATTAAATTTAGCCGGGTAAAGCGTCGCGCTGAAGCCGAATCAAAAGAAAATAGAGCGCACCGCGAAAATTAAAATTCCGCAAAGATATATTCGTTAAAACCAAGCTCGCGCTCTTAAATTTCAAGGTATAATTACGAAGCAAATTTATAAAATTTTAAAATTTAACCGAAGGAGAGGTTATGAAAAAATTTCGCTCACTGCTGCTGTGTGCGGCGGCGGCTGCGACTTTGAGCGCCCAAAGCGAGAGTGAGGATAAGGTGGAAAAAATCACTTCGATCGACATCTATGTTTCGCCGTTTTATTCGGCTAAGGAGGGCAAGCCCGAATACGTGCATGTTTACGAGCCGATCGACGATCTGCTGATGAAAAACGACGTGGCGAGCCTAAAAAAGGCGATCAAAATCATCGAGGACGCCCCGGACATGGTCGCTCCGACTACGCTGATGACCGTCGCTGCGCGCGCTTATGACTTAGGTCTTAAGGACGACGCGGTGTTTTGGTTCTACGCAGGCAAAAATCGATTCCTAACCTTCGCTCGCGTCATCAACATCAAGGACGAGATGTTTCGTGAGACCGAGTCCGCGAATGCGGCGTTTTTACAGCTCGTCGGCAACGTGGTAAATCCATACGCATTCTGCGATCTTGCTAAACAGCGCGATGCGGCGGCACGCGCCAGAGACTGGGTCAAGACGCACCCGTATAAAGCGATATTTGATGAGAAATTTCCATCGCACTTCGTAGATCGCGCCGCTGCGCTCAAGGCAGCCGAGGACAAAATGGACGCCGCGCTACTTAGGCAGGACGAGTTTTTCGCAGACCCCGCTAAAAAGGCGGACTTCCTAGCCAAGCGCAAAGTAAATAACACGGATAAGCGCTTCTGCGATTAGTATCGCCTAACCAGCGGCACTTTTGAAAAATCGGCATTATTTGAAATTTTTAGCTACCAAAAATTTAGTGTCGTATTTTTATATCCTCAAACGGATCTGCGCGTGAATTTAAAATTTTATTACGTAGAATTTTATCGCTAACGGCACGCAGTGAAGCTTTGATATAAATCAGCCTAGATCTGTTTAAAATTTAGCAGAAGCTCGCACGTAATTCTATTTCGCATAAATTCTATCGACAACTAACGCAAAATCAGATCAAATATTGCTAAAATTCCAGCCGTTTGGCGACGTAAAATTCCACCGCTACCGCCTAAAAATCGAAGTTTTTAAATTTAGCCGCGCGGTGAAATTTTATCCGTTTTTATATACGAACATTATATAATTATCAAAAATTTTTCCAAGGAGAGAGGATGAAAAAGCTCGCTACGATACTTGCGCTACTCTGTGCAGCGGCGTTTGCCAAGGAGTATGAGTATATGGTGCAAAGCATGAGCTACGGCTCACTCGGAGATCGCAAGCAGAGCACGCACCTAAGCTACGACGCGGCGGCGCGCAAGCTGGAGCAGGTAAGAGATACGAACTCCTCGGACGGCCTAAGCTCTAGCTACAAAGAGATAAGCTGCTTTGACGAAAAAGGGGATATGGTTAAATTTGAAGTATTTAACCTCGATCTTAAAAGCGGCAAGTGGAAAAAAATAGAAGACTACGCGGAAAGCGTCAAAGACGGCATCACGACGCGCGAGAGCAATTCGGTAGCGGATGACGGCACGCGCAATGCGAGCAAAACCGTCTCCAGCTACGACGGTAACGCGACGCAGGACGTGCGATATAAGTTTGTAAAGGGCAAATGGCAGAAAGAGAGCATGAATAGATCTGTAAAAAACGCGTGGGATAAGGAGGAGCTTACGATAAGCTTCAAATGGGACGGCAAGAGCTGGCAGCCCAAAGATAAGACCGAAATTTTCTACGACGCCTCAGGAGAGATGAGCAGATACGTGAGCTACGAGTTTGTAAACGGCGCGTGGCAAAACAGCGAGCGAGAGATGCTTAACGGCGATCGAAACGGTAGCTACGAGCAGATCCGCAGCACCTTTAAGGACGGCGCATGGCAAAACGCGACGATGAGCAAGCACGAGCTTGATGCTGCGAAGGACGAGGGGATCGTTACGAGCTTCATCTGGAACGACGAGAAGGGCGCGTGGGATAATATGAGCAAACAGATCGTTATCAAAAAGGGGGCGGATCTTAATATGACCTCTTATCTGTGGGACGAGCGACTTAAAGAATGGGTCAAAAGCTACTCAAACGGCGAAATTTACGATAAATCGGGCGAGCGACTACTAGAGCAAAGCTACGAATCAAATTCCAGCAGCGGCAAATACGTATATAGCTACGACGAGCACGGCAGCAATACAGCGATGGATATCTACAAGCTTGATGCGAGCGGCAAATGGGTGCAAACCGGGCGCTCGGAGGCTACTTACGATATCCAAATCCCATCAGACAGCGTGGGTCACGGAGCTGCGCTGATGATGTTTGAGATGCCTAGTATCTACGCGATAACGAGCTTTAAGGAATTTAAGATTAAAGACGGCAAATCCGAGCTCATAACGGAAAAGAAGTGGAAATATAAAAAGATAAATTAGCGTTTGAAGATGCGCAGGTAAAATTTCGCGGCTAAATTTTATCTGCGCGGCCTTGCAAATTTAACAAAGTGCGGCGTCGCGTTTAAATTTAACGGGCGCGGCTACGCACAAGCTATGCGTTTAAATTTAGCTAGCGCGGAGGTATTCGTGCGCCGCGTAAATTTTAAAATTTAGTCTTACGCCGCGGCGGGTCCGCACGCAGCAGCGGCAAAAGGAAAGGTTGAAAAATGGTTTTAATTAGAGCGGCAAGGATGGCTATTTCGGCTTTAATTTCGGCGAGTATCTGTTTTACCGCCGTAGAAGCGCAAGATCGCGGCGCGGCAAGCGGACAAAAACAGACGATAGGGAGCGGCGGGAGAGATGACCAGACGCCCGCAGGCAAGCAAAGTAGCGAAATAAGCGCAACAAAGCGCGCAGACGAGCAAGGCGGCGAGGCGCAAAATTTTAAAATCAAAAGGCGCTATTTTCGCAGCTGTTCGTGCCTACACAAACAAAAATCAAAGGAGCCCGCCCGCCTCTACGATGAAATTTCGCAAGAGCAGGCCGAAAAATCGGCGAGCTATTTCATCGGCTATTTCAAAGAGGGCAAGCTAAGCCGCTATGAGAAAATTTATGAAGGCGAGAGCCTTTTCGAGCGAGGATATAAAGCGGTAGACGCAGTTTAAAATTTAGATAAAAGGAGCGGTCATGAGAGATGTTTTTAAAATTTTGTCCGAGGGTGCGGCAGATTTTGCAGCGGCAAATTTAAAGGCGCGCGCGACGATTTCGGCGGATGCCCCCAGATCTAAAGCGGCGGCTTCGGAAAGCGTCCTTCAAATGCGATCGGCGGTAAATTTGAAGGCGCGATCGGCGGTTTTAGCAGGCTTTATTTTGGCGGCGACATTAGCGCTTGCAATACCTGCGGGCGCGACCGAAACGGGCGAGACGCACGAAACGGCATCAAATTTCAAAGCGCGAACGGATAAAATTTGCCTACAAAAGACGAGTTATAAAACAGAGGGTGGCGCCATGCCGCGCTACGAATATGAAGTGAGCCAAAACTACGACGCCAAAACCCGCCGCCTAGAAAAAATCTACAAAAAGAGTGGCGAAGAGGGAGCGTCCGTATCGAAAAGCTTTAGTAAATTTGACGAAAGCGGCGAGCGCGAGATCGAAAATGTCGAATACGACTGGGACGCGGATACAAACAAATTGCGCGAAACGGCGATGAGTAAGCAGGAGATCGCTGCTGACGGCTCAAAAATTTATTTCAGCCTGCAAAGCAAGGACGGCAAGCCGTACGAGGGTGAAAAAGCCGTCGAAAAGCGCGAGGGTAAAACGGAAATTTTGCAAAATTTCACGCTAAAAAAGGGCAGATGGACGCCGACGCACCTTACAAAAAGGATTGTCGATAAAAACGACAGAAACAATTTCGTAGCGACCTACGAATGGAACGCCAAAGCGAAAAAATGGACTCCGTACGAAAAATCGATATATCACTACAACGGCGATGTTTACGCGGGCTCCTAAGGCTACGCTTGGCGCGGCAAATGGGTGCCGCTTACAAAACATACCGTCTTTACGGCAGCGGACGGAACGCGCAGCGAGATAAATTTTATATGGAAGGACGGCGCCTGGGGGCGCGATGAAAAGATCTTGCGCAAGATCGAGCCTAAGCATAGACGCTTTAGCGAGCTAAAATCGCGCTGGGACGCCGCAAAAAACGAGTGGAGGGAGTACTACAAAAACGTGCACGAGGAGACCGAGGAAGGCAGACCGCTACGCGAGCAAACCGTGCTTTGGCGCGAGGAGCTGCAGCGCTGGGAGGTCGTGTTTGAAAACGAGTTTAGCTACGACGCGCGCGGCAACGTGATAAAAAATCGCGCGGCCTCCGACGGCAAGCAGTATGAGTATATCTACGACTACGACGAAGCGGGCAACAACATCTCGATCACCCTGCGCGAGCCTGATGAGAACGGCAAATGGCGCGAGACGCAAAGGACGCAAAACGTCTTTGAGCGGGGCATTTTAGCGCAGGACGTCCTGGATCGCGGCTTCATCGGCGACTACATAGCCGCGGGCGAAAACGCGATCAAAAGCAGCAAGCAGTATTTTCTAAAGGACGGCGAGTTTAAGCTAAACGAAACTCGCGAGTGGGTTTACGGAAAGTGCGAGCCGTCTCGCGAGTGAGCCCTATATCGTTCAAATTTCGCGCATTTTTTAAAAACGGCGAAAAGATCGGCTTTACGCTAACCAAGCAAGAGGGCAAGAAGCTACCCGTAATGCTGGGCGACGTATATAAGGCCGATGACGGCGCGTTTACGGTCGCGGGACTAAATGCCTGAGGGCGCGAGTGAAGCGGCAACGAGAAGCTGCAAGTCAAGCCTAGTTAAAATTTACGAATTTAAAGAAGGCGGTATCTGCGCGGGTTTTGACGGAAACTAGATTTGAGTTTTGTCGGCTGAAAGTAAGCGCGTCTTTGCGTAGGCGAAGTGGTTTGCGCGTTTTGCAAGGTACTCGCCGCTAAATTTCGCTTTTATTAAAAATTTATAAAAGCCTTACACTAAATTTAATGAGCCAAAATAAAATTCGGCAGCGATTTTCTAACAGAAGATCAAAAATAAAAAGCCGAATTTGGGAGGCTAAAGATGTTTAAAAAGATATTGTTTCTAGCCGTTTCTTCGTTATTTGCATTTGGTGCTGAGACACAAGCGGGCGAGATAAAAGCAAGCGACTCGCCCTTTGGTTACGCTAGCATTGGTGCAGAGCAAAATTTTGGCGGATATGCCGGCAAAGAGAGTAAAGAAGTCGTCGTAAAAGATAGGCAAGAGCTCGTAAAATACGCTCAAATGGGTGGTTACGTCATCTATGTGGATGGGCTCATAGACCTTAGCGAAGGCAAGATCCCACAAAATGGCAATAGCGATGGGCTGGATAAATTTATAAGTGAGATTAGCGGTGGTGAGTTTAGCTCTTATGCCAAATTTATGCAGGCTTACGGCGTTTCATGCCGTGCAAATTTAGACGGTTCGCAAGATCCAAAGTTAGCAGTGCTTCGCAAAAATTTAGCCAACGAGTACAAAAAGCTCATCGTAGTGCCGGTAGCTAGCAACACCACAATAATCGGCTTAGGCGAAAACTCAGGAATAAAAGGCGGCTCGCTTTTGTTAAAAAATGTCCAAAATATCGCGATCCGCAATATGAAGATCGAAGATGCTTTTGATCCATTTCCAGATATACAAAAAAATGACGGCTTTAATGCGCAATATGACGGCGTCAGCATAGAGTCAAGCAAAAACATCTGGGTAGATCACTGCCATTTTAAGGATACGGTCGAGCTTGGTCATGTGCATTTAGCAGGTGGAGAGCTTATCAAATGGCAGACTTACGACGGACTATGCGACATCAAGGGAGACAGTGCGGCTATCACGATCTCGCACAACATCTTTGAAAACCATGACAAAACGATGTTAATTGGCTCAAGAGACTCTGACGGCAGCAGCGAAACAAGGACTATAACGGTCGCTCATAACGTTTTTGACAACTGCGCGCAACGCTTACCTATGGCACGCAATGCAAAGGTGCACGTCTATAACAACTTTTATGACTCAAAAGATGGCTTCTATGACCAAAAATACGCCATTGGCGTGCGTTTTGGCTCGCTAATATACGCTCAAAACAACTACTTTGCAAAAGGTGTTAAGATAAGCTATAAATGTAACAAAGGCGCAATTTTTGAAAGCGGCAACATAGACCTTTCTAAAAAAGGTAGCGTTTGTGAAAAGCTAACTAAGCCGCCATTTGAGCCACCATATAAATTTGAACTTATCCAAGCCTCAAACGTCCAAAACGAGGCAAATAAAAACGCAGGCACAGGCAAACTAGCCGTTGCTAAATAATTAAAAAGAGAAAAGGAAAATTTCGCCGAGTTTTTAAAATTTACGGTGGCGTTAAAAGCGTAAAATTTAAGCCGAATTTTCGTATAATCGCATAAAAACTAAGGAGAAAAAATGCTAAAAAAGATGGCGGATACGATAAGGTTTTTATGCGCGGATATGGTGCAGCAGGCAAACAGCGGGCATCCTGGCGCGCCGATGGGGCTAGCGGACGTCATGGTCGTGCTGGCTAAATTTCTAAATCACAATCCTAAAAATCCAAACTGGCTAAACCGCGATAGGCTCGTATTTAGCGGCGGTCACGCAAGCTCGCTCGTGTACAGCTTTTTGCATCTTAGCGGCTATGATCTTAGCCTTGACGATCTAAAAAAACTTCCGCCAGCTAGGCTCTAAAACTCCGGACCACCCCGAGATCCATACTAAAGGCGTCGAGGTCGCGACGGGACCGCTAGGCCAAGGCGTGGCAAACGCGGTGGGCTTTGCTATGGCGGCAAAATACGCGGCTAATCTACTAAACGACCCCGAAAACGCCGTCATCGACCATAAAATTTACTGCCTTTGCGGCGAGCTCTACGGCGAGGACGGCTGGATCGAAAAATTTAGCGGCTATCCCGCAAGCCTAAAATAATGCCCTACGGATTACGTGCCTGAGCGCCCTGCTTTGAGCCAAAATTTATTTGAAGGAAAAATATGAAAAACTTATTTTTAGCCGCGCTTGCGGCATTAGCGCTTAGCGGCTGCGCGGGCTTAAAATGCGGCGCAAAAGACGGGCGAGACGTCGCCGAGATCGACGTGCCTGAAGATGGCTGGACGAGATACCTAGACACCGGCGGCGAGACCAAGGAGATCGCATTTTTCACGGCGTTTTTCTCGGGGCAGTTCCGCCAGAGCCCAAAAGATGGCGAAAAGATCGGATTCGTGCTTACCAAAAAGAGCGGCGAACGCATACCGATAAGGCTCGGCAATATGTATAAGGCGGCAGACGGCGCATTTGCGCTCGCGGATCTTGACGCGCAGAGCGACGTATGGGGCGGAGCGGAGGAGCTGCGCAGAGCGAAACGGGTGAAATTTTATAAATTTCAAGAGGGCAGCGTCAAAGTGACGGACTATGAGGCGCAAAGAGGGCTTTGCGAGGCGTTTTACGCAGGCGAAAAGATAAGCGTCAAAAGCGTGCTAAGCCGCCATACGAGCAAGGTTGGCGGGGCTAGCGGTGAAATTTCCACCGTGCAGACGCAGGGCGAAATATCGCGCGACGCCGCCGAAATTTTAAACTCGCGCGAAAAGCCCTCGCCGCAAAGCTCTAGCAAAAATTTAGCGAACAAAAATGGCACCGCGCAAAAAACCGATAGCGAGGCGTTAAAACCAGAGGCAGAGGCGCTAAAAAATATTATCTGCTACAGATAAAAACAAAGTCGATTGAAATTTCAGTTTAATGAGTAAAAATTTTGCTAAAATTTTAAATAAAAATATCTTTTCAAGGAGTAAAGTATGAGAAAAAGCGTTTTATTCTTCCTCTTGCCGCTGTTTTTATTCGGCGGCGAAGCGCAAAAGCAGCTAAACGTCTTTCAGCTAACGCCGTCAAAGATGCCGCCGCAGCAATTTAAGGTCGAAGCGATCTTTTCGAAAGAGATCAAAGCCGATTGCAACGACGCGTATCTGATCGGCGGCAAAATAGAGCAAAAAGAGGGCTCGGACGGGCTTTATTACGAGTTTAGCGGCGGCGATGAGCTTGCTCAAACGCTGATGCTCTGCGACGGCAAGAAGCAAAAGAAACGGATCTATTACGAGCTCACGCATCCATTCGCCTACGACGGCGGCGAAATTAGAATTTTGGCGCCCAAAGACGTCAAGGTCGAGCTTAGAATTTACGAGCTCGTAGAGAGCAAAGAGCCTAAAATCCGCAAGATGAAATAATTTCGCAAGAAGCAGGGCGGACCGAGCTTATACGTGACGGAATTTCCGCCACGCAATAGATCTTTCATCGCGCAATGGGCGGCTTGCGCGCAGGCGAGATAAATTCTATGGCGTAGGACAAATTCTACGGCGAAGAATGGAATTTCGGTATCAATGGGTCGTTTGGTTAAAATTTCAGTATAATTTTGCAAAAACAAGGAGAGAGAATGTCAGAGAGAATTTTTGAAAGCCTAAAAGAGCTTTTGACGCAGCAAGGCGCGCGCTTCCGCGTAGTATCTCACGAAAGCGCGGGTACCTCCGCTGAAGTCGCCAAAATCCGAGGCACGCAGCTGGGACAAGGCGCAAAGGCGCTGGTTTGCATGATCAAGGGCTTTAAGGATGGGCAAATCTCTTTCGCGCAAAATTTAAATTTAGCAAGCGCCGGTGACGCGCAAAACTCCAATGCTTCTTGCGTTGCAACCGCTCAAGGCTGCGAAAACGGTGCCTGCGCAGCAAATTTAGCTTTAACCGCCGATCAAATTTGCGCAAACGTGCCACAGCAGCTGAAGCTTCCTAGCGACAAACCCGCGGGCAGAAACGGCAGAATTTACGTCCTAGCGGTCTTCGCAGCCGATCATAAAACCGATCTAAAGCGCTTGGCAGAGGGGCTCGGCGGCACGAAAGCATCGCTCGTAAGTCCCGACGAAGTGGGCGATCTCACGGACTGCGTCATCGGCTCGGTGCCGCCTTTTAGCTTTCACGACAAACTGCTGCTGATCGCCGATCCGTCGCTGTTCGGACGCTTCGAAGAGATCGCTTTCAACGCGGGCCTGCTTGATCACTCGATCATCCTAAACGCGCAGGATTACGCGCGCATCGCAGCTCCACGCATAGTTAGCTTCACCGAAAAGGCTACGGAAGGCGAATAGTCGCGCATCGTCCGTTTCACACAAGAACAAGAGGACTCGGATTAAATTAACCCAAAAGCAATGGTAAAAAAAGACAGTGCGAGAGTGGTTGTAAAAAGGGCGCTTTGATTTTTGATCTTTTTTCTTCATATTAAGGCTTTAAAATTTGCAGTATGATCAGAAGCAAAGAGATCGTGACCGAAACGAGGGGGAATGTTATGAAGCAGGTGTGGATATTTTTGCTGTGCCTACTTGCGCTATGCGGCATGGAAAATGCCGCGGTCAAGGAAGGCGATGCGCCGCAGCCAGAGATTTATCAGAGTATGAAAGATATTTACGACGATCTACCGATCGCGCAACTGCCGATTCGCTATCCGGGAGAAATTTCGCCCTTAGCAGCTATCGATAAAAATTTACTTGATAAAAATGAGCTGTTTTCGTTGGCAAAGGAGAATTTTTTAATCGACAATCTAAGCGCGTATTGGGAGAGAATCAAAGACATAAGGGCTTGTCGTTTGCCAAAAAAAGAGCGCCAAAACAATTCTGCTAAGGCTTTATCTGAGGAATTTTCAAGATAGCAAGCACGGGCACGAATATGTTTTTATGTGCCTTTTAAACGACGCATTTCGTATAAGCGATTGTCGCAAAATTTACGCCGATTACGTGCACTGCGGTAAAAGCAAGCCGCCGATGCGCGCCAAGCAGGAGTTCGTCATCGACGCCGATTTGCGCTGCACAGTAACAACGCTCTACTATACTTTAGATGCCGGCAAGGAGCTACACAGAAATGTCTGCGTGCACGAAATAAAAAACGGCGCGATCGTTACTAAGGATTAAAATCTGAGGCGATTTTGCGAGATGATTTTAGCCGCAAATTTCATAAGCAGAACCGCAAACTGAGACGTGAATTCGCTCTATCTATGAGCCCCGGCTATTTCAAATCGCGATAAAATAACGCTTAAACCGAGCCTCGAATTCATCATATTGATGAGGCGCTGTTTCGAGCCGTGCCAAAACGGCTCGTAAATCTTTGGTACTCCGCAGCGTCCCACTAAGATGCGTCGCCTTGCGGAGTATTTTAACGACGGCGAGCGCTTTATTGGTTTTGACTTCTTGCAACAAGCTAAATATCAAATCTGAAATTCTTGGTGCGCCCCGAAAGCAGCGAGGATAAAACATCCAAATTTTAAAATTTAAAAATTTTTAAAAAAATGTGAGTTTAAAAAGAATTAATCGCGACGATATCGCATCGCCGCGACTGAAGAAGGCATCATCATGCCCGCGAAGGTATTTATTTCATAACGCCTTGTTGTTTCATCTGATCCATCATCTGCTTAAATATCTCTTTAGCTTGTTTGCAAGTGGCCTCTTGCTGCTCCTTAGGAAGTGCGCTGATCTGATCCATAGACTGCTTTTTTTGATCCTCATACATCTTGACCTGCTGCTCTTGACCCGCTTGTTTGTAGGTATCAACCATCTTATCAAGATCTGCGAAGTACTCTTTGCAGCTATCTGAAAGATCTGCGGCGCTAAGACTTAGCGCAAAGCCAAAACTAGCCAAAACTAAAAGTGATTTTTTCATTTTTCTCTCCTTGTAAAAAATCAGCGAAAGTATATCATTTCGCTTAGTAAATTCGCCTTAAATTTTAATCAAATACGGCCGTTTTTTTAAATTTATAGCGCTTTTGAAATTTTAAAATTTTACTCTCGCCGCGACGCTTACGTTTTTTAAAATTTAACTTGTCTTTAAATTTTAAAATTTCAGCTCTCGGTTTCGCAACTACCGCCGGTGCTTTTTAAAATTTCGCTTCGCAATTTTTAAGCTGCATGCGAACCGCCTTAAGCTACATGCGGGCAAATTTTAAGCCCTGAGCCGCTTTTTAAAATTTCATTTCGTAATTTCACTACCGCCGCAAAATAACTTCTCTTCAAATCTAATCTGCACCGATTTTTTGTGCGCACCGAGCCCCTCTGCCTCCGCTAGCGCCATGCACGCGCCTCCGAGCTCGTCTATGGCACGCTTATTTAGCGCTATGATCGAGCTTCGTTTGATGAAGTTATAAACCCCAAGAGGCGAGAAAAATCGCGCGCTTCCGCCGGTCGGCAGCGTATGGTTAGGGCCTGCGAGGTAATCGCCCATCGCTTCGGGCGTGTAGTGGCCCAAAAATATCGCGCCTGCGTGGCGTATGCGCGGAAGCAGCTCGTAGGCATTCTCGGTTGCGATCTCGAGGTGCTCGACCGCAAGCTCGTTCATTAGCCCCACGCACTCGTTCATATCGCGCGCGATGATAATTGCGCCCTTGTTTTGGATGCTGGCGCGAGCGATCGGCTCGCGCGCGAGCGTAGGAAGCTCGCGCTCGATGTGCTCTGCGACGCAAAGAGCGAATTTTTCATCGTCGCTTATCAAAAAGCTACTCGCGATCTCGTCGTGCTCGGCTTGGCTGAGCAGATCTACGGCGATGTTGCGCGGATTTGCCGCGGCGTTTGCGATGACGCCCACTTCGCTAGGGCCTGCGATCATATCGATATTTACGTCGCCGAACACGAGCTTTTTAGCGGTTGCGACGAAGATATTCCCGGGGCCCGTGATGACGTCGACCTTGCCGATCGTGCGCGTACCGTATGCCATCGCTGCGATCGCGCTGGCGCCGCCTACTTTGTAGGCCTTTTTGATCCCCAGCACATGCATAGCCGCGAGCAGTAGCTCGTTTACGACGCCGCCCACGGCGGGGGTGCAGACGCTGATATCCTCCACACCCGCGACGATTGCGGGGATCGCGTTCATCAGAAGCGAGCTCGGATACGCTGCCTTGCCCCCCGGGATATACAGCCCCGCGCGATCTACCGGCGTGATCTTTTGTCCGAGCATCGCGCCGCTTGGATCGAAGCTAAACCAGCTTCTCTCAAGCTGCTTTTCGTGATAGGCGTAGATGCGCTCGTATGCGACTTGTAGCGCGTTTTTTAGCTCTGCGGTTAAGCCTTCATACGCGAGACTCATCTGCTCTTGCGTGATAGCCAGATCGCCCTGCACGCGCCATCTGTCAAATTTCTCAATCTGTTCAGCTAGCGCCTCATCGCCGCGCGCTCTGATCTCCTCGATGATGCCGCTTACGACGGGCATTACCGATCTCATGTCCGTCTCGCCGCGGCGCACCAACCTCGCAAATTCCTCTTTGAAATTTGCGTCCGTGCTTTTTAAAATTTTCATTTTTGCTCCTTGTAATGCTTGGAATTTTAACGCTTTTTGCTAAATTTCGCCTTTAAGCTTGCGGCTATGTAAATTTACAGCTCGCCGATTTTCAAAAGATTAAGCGAAAATGAAATAAAATAGCCGAAATTTTAAACGGAGCGATGTATGAAAAAGATATTTTTAGCGCTGATCGCTACGGCGGCTTTATCGCTAGCAGAAGCCACGGCTTTGCCATCGGCGGAACAAGAAGATCCCGGTATAAGCAGATTACAAAGCGAATGCGATAGCAACAATACCTTAGCATGCGTGAATCTCGCCATGGCATACTATTCAGGGGATGGCGTGAAGCAGGATTATGAGAAAGCAAAAGAGCTAAATTCTAAAGCCTGTAATTTGGGAGACGGCTGGGGTTGCACCACCTTAGGGGCGTCATATGAATACGGCAAGGGCGTAGAACAAGATTATAAAAAAGCGACCGAACTATATTCTAAGGCCTGCGACTTAAAAAATAGCATAGCTTGTGGCAATCTGGGTGTTTTATACTACTCAGGCAAGGGAGTAAAGCAAGATTACAAAAAAGCAACCGAACTGCTTTCCAAAGCTTGCGATTTGCAAGAAGGTGACGGATGCTACAATCTCGGGCTTTTATATGCCTCGGGCGAAGGCGTAAAACAGGATTATAAAAAAGCAAGCGAGCTATATTTAAAAGCTTGCGATTTAAAACATGGCGAAAGCTGCCATAATCTTGGAATTTTATATGAAAAAGGGGAAGGCGTAAAACAAAGCTACCAAAAAGCGAATGAACTATACTCTAGAGCTTGTGAGTTAGAGCTTGCCCAAAGCTGCTATAATCTCGGGAATTCATATGAAAATGGTAGTGGCACAAAGCAAAACTACAAAAAAGCATATGAGTTATATTCTAAGGCTTGCGATCTAGGATTAGTCAATGGGTGCTACAATATGGGAGTCCTATACTATTCGGGCGAGGGCGTAGAGCGAGATTCTAAAAAAGCAAACGAGCTATTTTCGAAGGCTTGTCGCTTGGAATTTGCCGACGGTTGCTATAATCTTGGGATTTCATATTTCTATGGTGAAGGCGTAAAACAGGATACAAACACTGCAAAAAAATATTTAAATAAGGCTTGCGATTTAGGATCTCAAGTCGGTTGTGACGGATATAGAAAGCTAAATGAGCTAGGCTTTTAATTCATTTAAATTTTTAAGCCGCCCATGAGCCTGCTTAAATTTACGGTTTAAATTTAAAGGTCTAAATTTAAACCATATTATCCGCGCGGAGGTACTAAAAGCGCGTCAAAATGCGCAGACTTAAAATTTAAACCAATTCCGCCGCGGCAGATGCTGCGTAAGCGGTGCGTAAAATTTAGCGAGCCGCCAATTTATGACATTCGCGCCAAAATAAAAGGATGCGTTCCGCCGCCGTTAAAATTTCAGATGAGCCGCTAATTCTTTAAGAATTTTAAAATTTTAAGCCCTCTTTTTTGCGGGTTAAAATTTCGAGCGAGCTACTAATTCGTAGCGTTCGCGTCGAACTGCAAAAATTTCCTGATCTCCTCCATCGCCTCTTTGTTTGAAAGGGTAAATTTGATCTCGATGCGGCGGCTGGCGTCCTTGTCCTCGACGCCTCTGCGCATCACGGGCTGCGTGTAGCTGCGACCGCTGGCGATGAGATATTTTTGCAGCCGCTCATCTTTATTCCAAGAGTTGATGAAATCCATCACAGCAAACGCCCTGTTTTGCGACAGCTCGAGGTTATACAAATACCCGCCGTCGCTATCCGTGTGCCCCTCAATGATGATCTGATCTAAATTTTCGCGAATTTCGTCGTTATTCAAAAGCGCGGCGAAATAGCTCTGCAGCGTCGAGCGGAGCGTCTCTTTAGCGTCCTCTTTCAGCTCGCTTGAACCCTTGTCGAAAAGGATCGATGAGCTTAGCGTCATCGCGCCGCTTTCGTTGTCGATGCGGATCTTGCCGCCCAGCTTCTCCTTCAGATCGGCGATGATCTTGACCTTCATTCCGGTTAGGTTACGGATGCGGTTTTTCGTGACGTTGAGGTCTTGTAAAATTTTATTAAAATCGCTCTCCTTCTGCGTGAGCTGATCGAGCAAAAAGGCGATTTTAAGCTCGTTTTGACTGATCGTAGCGTTGGCGTCGTCGCGCGCTTTTTGCAGAAGCGAGTTGATGTCTAAATTCTCTTTTTTCAGCTTTTCTGCCATCTCAGTCAGATCTTCGATCTGTATGAAATAGATGGAATTTTGCTTGCGAAGATCGGTGTTTTCGATATTTAGCTTCTCGAGCTGATCGCTAAAAATTTTATTCAGCGCTTCAAGCTCGGCGCTTTTTTTCTCCTGGCTTTGCAGGCTTGCTAGCGCGCTTGAAATTTGGCTTTCTTTCTCTTGCAGGTTGCTTTGCGTTAGGAAGTATTTGACGATGATGCCGCCTACTAAAAGCACGAAAACAAAAAGCAGTCCCGCCATCAAATCGGCGTATGCGATCCAAAAGGTTTCTTTTTCTTCGTTATTCGTTTTCATCTAAAAGTGCTTTTTCATCGATGCTCGCAAGCGTTTTACGAAGCTCTTCGATGATGCTTTCGTTACTCGTTCGCGCAGTGTCCTCTCCAGCTAAAAGTGCCTTCAAATCCGCGCTTAACCCCTTAAAGCTAGCGTCAATTTTAGCGGCGTAAGCATTCTGCGAACTTGAAATTTCACCCGCAAACCCGCCCAAGGAGGCATTTAGGCTCTTGATTTGAGCGCTTAATGCACTCGTAACGTTAGCCAGCTCGCCTTGCCCGTCCGTTAAAGTCTTAGACTGACTTAGATACTGCGCGGAAATTCCGTTTTGAATTTCGATTAGGCTTGCAGACACGGACTTAAGCGCAGATAAAATTTGAGCGAAGCTCTTATCTAGCTCACCGTGAGCGAGATTTGTCCTTTGGATCATCTCTCCTGCCTTTTCAAGCTCTTCTTGTGTAATTGCCATACTTCGCTTCTCGGCTTCCATCACGCTTTCAAATGCGCCGATTTTTTCATCGATTAGGCGGTTTAGCCTTTCGGTAAAATTCGTAGAGCTCATCATCGCAAATGAGCGCGAAATTTCAGAATTAGCGTTTAAAATTTCACTCAGATAGCCCTGTGTTATTTCGTCTTTGTTCCAAAAGAAATTTTTAGTGGAATTTTTGTATTTGATAAGTAGGCGCTCATATTTGCTAATGCCTTTTTTCTCAAAATATATCCACCAAAGCGCTAAGAAAATTCCATAGATCGAGACGTAAAACGCCGTACCTACGCCACCTAGAAGCTGCGCGATCTCGGTTTCGAGCCCATCGATATTGCTTGAGGAAAAATGCGGCATCGAAATCGCAATCGAGATGAAAGTTCCTAAAATTCCAAGCATCGGAAAGACTGCCGATGCGACGGAAGCGTAGTTTTGATTACGCAGCGAATAGCCGTATTCGTCCACAAAAAGATCAAAGCTGGCATCTGATTTTTTCTTGCCGCCGATACTTAAGAGATTGGCGACGATGTAATTCTTTAGCTCTCGCTTGAAATCATCAATATTATTTTGAAAATTTAAGCAGCCATATTCTGCATTATGACGAGCTAGAATTAGTGCAATAATGAGCAAAACTGCAAGCATCAGGATCGAGTGCGTTTCTACCTTCAGCCCGATAAGCCCCAAATAGCCCAGCAAAAACACCACAAAAACCGCGATCGGCAGAGCTGCGATCTTAAAAAAAACGCCCGCTAGCGAGCGCTCCTTCGCCTCAGGTAGCGTGATATCGAGCACTTCGTTATTCGGGCGATCCATATTAGTTCCTATTTAGGCAATTTAGATTGTCAAATGCGACTTGCAAGCGCGCCACCATACTCTGCTCGCCCGCTCTCAGCCACTTGCGAGGATCGTAGAATTTTTTATTCGGTTTATCCTCACCTTCCGGATTGCCGATTTGAGCTTGCAAATAGCCGTGATTTTTGGCCTCATAAGCGCGCACGCCGTCCCAAAATGCCCACTGCGTGTCGGTGTCTATATTCATCTTAACGACGCCGTAGCTAACGGCCGCTTTGATGTCGGAGGTCTCGCTGCCACTGCCGCCGTGAAAGACGAAATTTACGGGCTTTTCGGATTGCAGATTAAATTTTTCTCGGACGAATTTTTGCGAATTTTTCAAAATTTCAGGTCTCAGCACAACGTTGCCCGGCTTATACACGCCGTGGACGTTGCCAAAGCTTGCTGCGATGCTGAATCTATCGCTGATTTTGCTTAGCCGCTCGTAGGCGAGCGCGACATCTGCGGGCTGGGTGTAAAGCCGCGCGTTATCGACGCCGGTATTATCGACGCCATCTTCTTCGCCGCCTGTGACGCCAAGTTCGATCTCAAGCGAAATTCCAAGATCGCTTAAAATTTCCAAATACTTCTCGCAGGTCGCTAAATTTAGCTCCAAATCATCCTCGCTAAGATCGAGCATGTGCGAGCTAAACAGCGGCACGCCGTGAGCTTTTTTATGAGTGGTATTAGCTTTGATAAGCTCGTCGATCCACGGGAGCAGCTTCCTTGCGGCATGATCGGTATGTAAAATCACCGCAACGCCATAATGAGCTGCCAGAGCATGCACTTGATGCGCGCCTGCGATAGCGCCCAAAACTGCGGCATTAGGGCAAGCGGCACCTGCGTAAAACGCCGCACCGCCGTTGCTAAACTGAATTATTACGGGCGAATTTGCAATTTTAGCGCTTTCCAAGACGGCGTTTATGGAGTTGCTCCCCACTACGTTTACCGCAGGGATCGCAAAGCCTTGCTGCTTCGCATACGCATAGACCTTACTTACGTCATCGCCGCTTAAAACGCCCGGTTTTACTATATCTAAAACGCCCATTTTTAGCTCCTATATTATTTATACTCGATTTTAGCGTTTTTATGAAGATCTGCCGCTTTTTGCTCGACTACTTTTGCCGCTTTTTGTTGTCTAAGCACGCGCTCAATAAAAGGCTTTGCCTCGCTTTGACTTAACTGCTTTTTAGCTTGAGACTCCTCTTTTAACACTACGTGATATCCGACTCTGCTTCTAATAGCTTTAGTAGTGATTTGACCATCTTTTATCTTAGAGATCGCATCGGCAAAAGGCTTGACCTGATCGCTAGGCATCCAGCCTAGCTCGCCGCCGGTTTGTTTGGCCTGCGGATCGATAGATTTAGCTTTGGCAAGCTCTGCAAATTTAGTAAATAGCGCACTGTCGCTAAGCCCTTTTAACTGCTTAATAATATCGTTTGCCTCAGCTTCGGTTTTAACGACGATCTGAGCCGCTTTAATTCTCGCAGGCTCGGTAAAGCGCGCTTTGTTTTTGTTATAAAAATCGGTTATTTCTTTATCGTCGATATTTATTTTACTGGCTTCTTTAGCCTGCCATACACGAAGCGCTAAGTTATCTTTTACTATTTCAAGCTCTTTTTTATAAACGTCCTCATCCATAACGCCCGATTTTTTGGCTTCATCCGTTAGCAGCATCAGATCGATGCCTTTATCGATAAGCTCCTTTTTTTGATCGGCATTAAGAGCAGCGATATCTACGTTACCTATGCCTTGAAGTAGCGGAGCAAGCTCTTTTTCGGTTACGTCTTTGCCATTTACGGTAGCGTAAACGGTAGCGTTAAGGCTGATAGCGGCAGCCAAACTAAGTGCTGTAAATAAAACTTTTTTCATCACAATTCCTTAAAAAAATTTTAACGGCGATTATAACTCAAAGTTGTTAACAATCAAACTGTACTTTAGAATTTTAGGGTAGAATTCCGCCTTGAGGAAATGCAAATGAGAAGTAAAAAAGATATTTTAGAGATAAAAAAGAGAATTCTGCAAAACTTCGCAGAAGAGCGCAGCGAGCTGAAATTTAAAGACAACTATCAGCTTTTGGTCTGCGTGATGCTTAGCGCGCAGTGTACCGACAAGCGGGTAAATTTAATCACGCCGCGCTTTTTTGCGGAATTCCCTAGCGTTGCAGAGCTCGCAAAGGCTAATCTGGCAAGCGTTAAACTGCTAATTAGCTCGTGCAATTTCTACAACAACAAAGCGGTAAATTTAATCAAAATGGCGCAAGCGGTGGTTCGCGACTTTGACGGCGTCGTGCCGCTTGATGAAGCGGGGCTAAAATCTCTTGCGGGCGTGGGGCAAAAGACCGCTCACGTCGTGCTTTTAGAGGGCGCGGGCGCAAACGTGATGGCGGTAGATACGCACGTCTTTCGCGTCGCGCATCGCCTGGGGCTGAGCCGCGCAAAGACGCCCGAGCTTACGGAGCGCGATCTAAGCGAGGCTTTTAAGACAGATCTTGGTAAGCTGCACCAAGGCATGGTGCTTTTTGGCCGCTACACCTGTAAAGCGATCAAGCCAAACTGCAAAGAGTGCTTTTTAAACGAGCTGTGCAGCAGCAAGGATAAGAATTTTCCGTAAAATTTAGCCTGCAAATGCGAGCTTAAATTTACGCACTTAAATTTGCCGGAATTTTAAAATTTTGACGCCTTGCTTAAAGCCGCTTTACGACAGATGTTCGGCTTATTATGGCGCGGAAAATTTAGATTGAAATTTTATAAACGCCTCTTTGATTTTTATCTTTTAGCAAAATTTGAAATTTTACTTTTCGGAGCTTACTGTTTTGCCAGCCAAGCCCGGTATCCTTCGCTTTTAATTACGTCCGCGATACTTTCTGCCATCTCCTGCGGCAGAAATTCGGACTTTTTATCGATGACGGACACTAACGCGTAAGTGCTATCGTAATCTTCCAGCTCCAAGCCCGCACGCACCAGCGTTTCGTATAAAAATGGCTCGTCTTTTTCGATGTTCACCGCATCATCGTTTAAAAATTCATAAATGAACGCAAGCTGTTTTTTATCGCCGATTTTTAAAAAATAATCAGCCAAATTAGTCGCGCTCTTAATGATGATTTTGCGCAGATCGTCTATCTGCTGCGCAGAGTAACGCTGGGTAATCAGCCGCCAATTTTCCGCCATCCTCGCCGCAATGATAGACAGCTTGAAAGCTCTGCCGCCATAAGCGTATTTTTCGCTTTCATCGCCGATTTTTTCTATAGCCTGGAATTCGCTCACCATATACTCGTATAGCTCCCCATCGCTGCCGCTGAAATTTTCTAAATATATCGTCTCGGCAATGGTTTCGGAATTTTTGGACAGATCGCCTGCGCATTCTGGCTCCTGCTCTTCATTTTCTTCATCCCAGGCGGCTTTTCTAGCTTCAAAAGTTTTAAAGTCCACCAGCGGATTAGCGCCCTTTTTTACGAATTCAAAAAAGGCGGAAATATCGATCTGATGTTCATCTTCGCAAATTCCGTCCTTAAACATCAGCTCGCTATTTTCAAAAAACTCCCAACCCTCAAGCGCGCCCAGGTAGCTTTGACCGATCCGTCCGTCTAGGACATAGACGCATTGGCTAGTGCTATGATCAGGCATTGCGTGGTCGTTTGAGACGATATACGGCGCTTGCGTTTTTCCAAAAACCTGCAACATTCCGTCGTTGTATTCGCCGCTTATGCCCCAAAGCGCCGTTAGATTGCCGCCGATCACTATAACGCCGTCCTGCGAATGCAGATAATCACACGCCGTATCTTTGGCGACTTGCAAAAACAGATAATCATCATCGATGATATCGCCGCCGGTGGATAAATTTCCGTTAACGAACATCGCTCGTGCGCTATTTTTGCCACCCGCTTCGCTAAATTTATCCTTAAGCCAAGCGGAATTTATCGTGTCCTCCGAAAGACTAAGATCGCCGTCAAACATCAGCACGTCAAAATTACGATCCAAATATAAATTTGAGCCGTATTTTTTCTCAAATTCATCATAAGGCAGTATAAAAACGGGTGGAATTTTCGTCGCAAAAGAGCTACGACTTTCGTATCGCTTTGCTTGTGATTTAGCAATTTGCTCGCAATTTTGCAGAAAATTTTTGATCTGGTTTTCCATTTTTATATCCTTTTAAATTTGCTATTTGCGGCGGGTGGTCCCGTCATATAGCCTGCGGAGCTAAAAAATTTGCGTTCTGTTTGCAGTTGCGAGTGCAACAAAGCAAAAATCTCGGAAAAGCACTTGCGAGGTAAGTCACCGCAAAAATTTTAAGGCGACGTATTTTTTCTTTAGACGAGGCGGAAACGACGGAGGCAAGGGAGCGTATAGACAATACGTGACCGAAGCCGACCGAGTTTCCAACGACGTATAAAGGAAAAAGACAAGCCGCTAAATTTATTGCAATCTAGCGATGATATTTCTCACCACTTCCGCCATCATCTCCACCGACACTATCTCGCAGTGCTCGTTCACGGAGTGCGGCGAGTGGATGTTTGGGCCTATGGAGCAAGCTTGCAGCTCGGGTTGTTTTGCGACCAGTACGCCGCACTCAAGGCCTGCGTGCACGGCGGCAAATTTAGCCTGCGGCTTTTGTTTTTGCAGTTCATCAAGCACCAGATGCGCAAAATCGCTGATGTACGGCGCCCAGTTCGCCGAGCGGTCGGCTACTCTCACATCAAAGCCCAGCGCACTAGCTAGCGTAGCGGTCTCAAAGCCCAAATTTTCGAGTCCCTCGCGCTTCATCGCGCGAGCGAAAAAATCAAATTCAATCACTTCGCCCTTCTGCTTAACCGTCGAGAGATTTATGCTTTCATTTACCATGCCAAGCTGCGTGTCGTAGCTGCGCACGCCCTGGGCAAATGAGTTAATTAGCGCCAAAATTTTACCGCTATTTACCAGCACGTCCGCTTCGCCCTCGCCCAGGCTCTTTACCCACGCAAGGCCGCGCTGTTTTGGTTCATGCACACAGAGCGCCTTACACACTGCGTTTGCGGGGATCGAGTTGCTCCTCTCGCCAAAATCTAGGCTGATTAGCTCGCAGCCCTCCTCAGCGAGAAATTTTGCCAGCAGCTTCGTTGCATTTGGGATATTTTTATGTATCTCGTTACCCGAGTGCCCGCCGCTAAGCCCGGTGACGCCGATCTCGTAAATTTTACCGCTCTTTTTGACGCTCGCGGCGTCTATTTTTGCGCTTACGTTTATGCCTCCGGCGCACCCCAGCGTCACGCGGTCGTCCTCTTCGCTGTCTAAATTTAGCAAATTCGGCGATAAAATTTTACCTTTAAAGGCGTTTGCGCCCACGAGCCCGACCTCTTCGTCGTTGGTAAATAGGCACTCTAAATTTGCAAACTCCCGCATCGCGCCCATCATCATCGCCACGCCGATGCCATCGTCAGCGCCCAGAGTCGAGTTTTTGGCTCTTAATATGCCGTCCTCTTCGATGAGCTCCAAATGCGGCGCCGCGCCCACGCAAACCATGTCGTAGTGGCTTTGCAGGCAGATTTTAGGCTCGCCCTTTACGGCGTGGATATTGCCCGCCTCGTCAACATTCACGCTAAAGCCCTGTAAGCGCGCAAAATCCGCCAAAAACTCCCTCATCTGCTCCGTTTCGCAGCTGCAGTGCGGTATCTCGCACAGCTTTTTAAAATCATTCATAACCTCGTTTTTTTGCATGTTTGCTCCTTTAGAATTTATTGTAGCGCGGAGTATATGCGGCGACACATACCGCTAAATTTAAACGCGACCGCGCCGACATAGCGCTTCCGCAAAATACGCGCAGAATTTCAATCGCGCTAGCTTACACTGCAGGCAAGCTGCGCAAAATGAAATTTTACGCAAAGTCGCATGAATTTTACCGAAATTTAGCAAGAATTTTATTTAAAATTTAGTCAGAATTTTGCCGGGGATTTTTATTTTACGATTACGCCTTCATAGCCCGTTTTTGCGATCGCCTCAAGCATCGCGGTCTCGTTTGCGTCATCTTTTGCTACGACGGTCGCGGTTTTGCTCTGCTGCGAAACCTTCGCGCTTATCACGCCTGGCGTTTGCAAAAGCGCCTTTCGCACGATCGTAGTGCAGAGCGGGCAGTGGATTTTTTGCACGTAAATTTTAACCTCTTTGTCGGCAAAAAGCGCTGTAAATCCAAGCATCAAAAACAAAATTTTACGCATAAAGCCCTCCTAAAATTTCGGGATATGTAAGCATAAAGGCAAGCAAGGCTCCTAAGAGCGCGTAGATCAGAATCCATTTTTTGCGCCTGCTTTGCAGCGAGCATGCGCGCGGCTTTTTGAAAAAGAAAAATGCAGAAAGCGCGAAGCAAAAAAGCGCTAACGCAGAAAGCGGCGCGCGGTAGTTGCCGAAAGCCTCTGCGCCTGAAAAAATGGAAAAGCTCGCGCCGAAAATCAAAAATAAAAGCGCGGGTAGGCAGCAAAACGTCGCGGCAATCGCGCTAAAAATCGCGGCAAATATCAGCCACAGACTGCGCGCACCAAAGCGATTTTTGACAGGATCTTCTCGCTTTTGCGCCGAGGTTTCTTGCGCGGGATTTTCTAGTTTGGTTTTCAAATTTTACCTTTAAGTATAATCTTAATAATCTTGTCATAATCTTGTCGCACCTTAGCCGGCTTTAGGCACGGAATTTTATCTGCAAATTTTACCGCTACCAAATTTCGCACAGAGTGGCAAAGAGGCGAAATTTTAAATTCCGCAAGCCGTAAATTTTAAAATTTCGCGCCGAAAAATTTCAAAATTTTGCTCGCTTTAAAATTTCAAAATTTCGCCGCCATGTCGCTCGCAAAATTCTAAAAATTTTAAAATTCCAGCCAAACAAGGCGCGGAATTTTTTGCCGATGCAGGCGCGGTAGCGCGCAGATTAGGCGCATTCTTATACATTCGCTTTAAAGACGCCTAACCGAGAGAGTTCTTTGTATGCCGCTCAAAAGCCCAAGCTGGCGCGCCGCATAGCAAAACGCGAGCCGCTACAGCTCCTTCGATCTGTAATCGTAGCTAAATTCTTTCGGCGAGTAATAATTAAGCGTGTTGCCGTCCACTTCGCCGTAAGGATAGCCGAAATTATTGATCGGAAACTGCGCCGGGCGTGGGCTTAGCGTAAAGTCTCTGCCGTAGTTAAAGCCGATCCAGCACATCTCCCAGTTGCCGAAAAGATACTCGCGAATTTTAACTAACTTACCGTCGTCGTTGCTTAGCTTCTCGCCCAATCGCACCTTTGTAACGTCCGCGGGATCGACTGGGATCCAGCCGTGGCCTTTTAGATAAAACTCCGCCCTGCAGTGCTGCGCGCCCGAGATATGGCTGACGCCGTCTTTAGGCGCGGCGCCCATTTGAGCGCTAAACCTCGACGCGCCGACGCGGATGCCAAACATCTCTCTTGCCGCGATGCCCTGCGCGCGGCAAAGTGCAACGAAAACGCTATTTATATCGGTGCATTTGCCGCTTAGCTTGCCGCTACTTAAAATTTGCTTCACGTCCCCTAGCCCGCAGCCTAGCACGCTGTTATCGCGCTGCATAGTGTTTGCCACCCACGTATAAATCGCGCGCGCCTTTTCCAGATCACCCTTGATGCTGCCTGCGATCTCGTCTGATTTTTGCTTGACGACGCCGTCGATTTGAATCTGCGCACTAGGCTCTAAAAACTTCGCCACCTCGGGGTTAAGCTTCTCGTTCGGATTAAATTTTACCTTGCTAAAGTCGGTGTTACGCTCAAAGGTCTCGACGCTAAATTTAATATTTAGCGTGGGCTTTGCCACACCGACGTAGCCGGCATAGAGCGTCGGAATTTCGCCATAGTCCACGGACGGATCGTTGAAATTACCGTCAAATTTTATGTCGCTTACCTTTTGATACTCCGTGATGAGAGGAAGCGGTATCCAAAGCCGCGTCTGCTTACCCTTCTCCAAAATTTCGTGATTTAGCGATAGCCCGAAAGCTCTCTTTTTGCCAATGACTTTTTCCCCGCCCAAAATGGTACTCGGAGTTGCCATAACGGCGCCTAAAATCGCAGTGTTTCTTAAAAAATCGCGTCTTTGCATGAAATGCCTTCAAAATAAAATGGCTAAGCCTTAGCCCTAATTACGCATGGATTTTAGCCTTTTGCGGCTTTGAAATCGCTAAATTTTAAAATTCCGCAAGCCGTAAATTTTAAAATTCTATCCATATTTAAAATTTCAAAATTTCGCTCGCCTTAAAATTTTAGAATTTTGCTCGCCGCGGAATTTTAAAATTTCAAAATTTCGTTTTAAGACATAGCGCGAAATTTCGCCAAAGCGGGCGTGATAGCCCGCAAACTAGGCGCGCAGACAGTATGTATCGGCGGCGTAGGCTAAACCACGCAAAAGCGCCGCTGTCGCAAAGCCAAGCGTGCGCTTCGATGAAACGGTTGAGCTTCGACGAAGCGCGGCGGCTTAGCTTAAGCAAATCGCGGCAGCAAAATGCAAGCCGTCAGAGGATTAAATTTCTCGCGAAAAATACTCGTAGATAAAATTTTTAGGCGAGTACGGATCTTTCGGCGTGCCGCCCACTTCGCAATACGGATGCGAAAAAATTTCGATCGGAACGTGCGCCGGGCGCGGATTTAGCACGATTTCGCGAGCGTAGTTAAAGCCCAGCCAGCACGGCTCCCAGTTGCCAAAAAGATACTCGCGCACCCGCGCCAGCTTAGAATCATCCTCGCTTAAGTTCTCGCCCAATCGCACCTTTGTAACGTCCGCGGGATCAACTGGGATCCAGCCGTGGCCTTTTAGATAAAATTCCGCTCTGCAGTGCTGCGCGCCCGAAATTTCAAGCGCGCCGCCGTTTAGAGCGCCCATGACGCCCATTTCAGGCGAAAATTTCTGCGCCGCGCCTGTGCGGATGCCGTAAATAGCGCGCGCAGGAATGCCCGCTGCCCTGCAGAGCGCGACGAACACACTATTAATATCGGCGCATTTGCCGCTTAGCTTGCCGCTGCTTAAAATCGCCGCCGCATCGCCGCTGCCGCATGCGATCACACTATTATCGCGGCTCATATTTTTTGCGACCCACTCGTAGATCGCGCGCGCCTTTTCAAGATCACCTTTAAGCGAGCCGGTGATCTCGTCTGATTTTTGTTTCGCAGCGCCTTCTGCTGGAATTAGCTTTGAAGGCTTTAAAAACTCCTCAATCTCGGGACTCAAGCGCTCGTTTTCATTAAAACTTACCTTGCTAAAATCGGTATTTCGCTCTGAAATTTCAATATCGAAGCTAAGCTCAAAATAATCGTCATCTTCGCCTACGACACCTTGCTCGCCGTATTTGCCGACGCCTGCTCTTGCCTCTTTATCGGGTGCGAAGCGCGCGTAGTACGTGCTTATATGATCTCCGCAGATAGCCGACTCTTGTGCATTTGAGCGGGCATGATATTCGCCAAGCAACCTTTGATACGACTCTTGCAGCACTAACGGCAGCCAAAGCCGCACCTCTGCGCCACCACTTGAAATTTCGTGATTAAATCTGAGACTGAATTTTCTCGTTTTTGCTTCTTGCATTTTTTGCTCCTTTGCTTGAATTGCAAGTCGATTTTATCTCTTTGCGCCTTAAAATGGATAAAATTTTATGTTAAAATGGCGCTAAATTTTGAAATTTTAGGATTAAAATGGATCTGCAAAAAATCAGAGACGAGAACTTTAAAAAACTGCAAAGCGGGCAAAACCGCGAAATTTTAAGCGCGATCCAGGCGCTGCAAATAGGCGAGTGCGAGTGCGAGTGCGGCGACGTCGTGCGTGCAAGCTTTAGCGCGAAAGCGGAGCAAGAGAATGAAATTTCGCGTATCGCGCGAGCGCTAAAGCCGTGGCGCAAGGGGCCTTTCGCGCTGAATGATCTTTTTATCGACGCCGAGTGGCGAAGCTTCATGAAATTTAACCTGCTGCGGCCGTTTTTAGATCTGCGCGGCAAAACCGTCGCCGACGTGGGCTGCAACAACGGCTACTATATGTTTCGCGCAAGCGCTCTAAAGCCTGCGCGGATAGTAGGGTTTGACCCGAGCGCGCTATTTTACCTGCAGTTTCGCTTTATCGAGAAATTCCTCCGCAGCGGCGCGAAATTCGAGCTTTTGGGCGTGGAGCATCTGCCTTTTTACGAGCACAAATTCGATACGATCTTCTGCCTCGGCGTCATCTACCATCGCAGCGACCCCATAAAGATGCTAAAAGATCTGCGCGCCTCGCTAAATACGGGCGGCGAGGTGATTTTAGACACGATGTATATCGAAGGAGCGGGCGATTTCGCGCTGTGCCCGAAAAATAGCTACTCAAAAATTTCAAATATCTACTTCGTCCCGACCGTCGGCGCGCTGCAGAATTGGTGCGAGCGGGCGAAATTCAGAGATTTTGAAATTTTGGCTCAAAAGCCCACGGATGCTAGCGAACAGCGCAAAACGGAGTGGATCGACGGGCAGAGCCTGGAGAATTTCCTAGATCCGCTCGACGGCTCGCGCACGATCGAGGGCTATCCCGCCCCGCGGCGTATCTACGTGCGGCTTAGGGCGTGATCTGCGCCTTTAAGACATTTTTCGTGCACCTGTTCACCGATATGAAATGAGCTTCGGGCGCGATCTGCGCTTCTAAAACGCGTAAAATTTTACTAAATTTATTCGGCTCGCGGGGGAAAATTTTACGTTCGGCAGAGCGTGAAATTTGACTAAATTTAGCGGGCTCGAATTGAATTAGATCGCATTGTAGCCGCTAGGATCGGTACGGCGCAATTTTAAATTTCGCCTCGTGTGTTACGCTTTACACGCGCGGCGGCACGAATTTTAAATTTTGCTTTTGCGTTACGCTTTGCGTCTTGTATGCGCAGCGGCACGGAATTTTACTAAATTTAATCAAGCGGCGGTAAATTTTAAAATTTTATCTACGCAGAGCACGCCAATACGCGCGTGGTGCGAACTCAGCGCAGAGTTTAACGCCCGCAGCGGCAAATAAAGCGGTAAATTTCGGTGCCTGCAATGCGAACAAAGCGGCATCAATTCCGGTGCCCACGAGCAAAGCGGTATAAATTTCAAACGCCGACCAGCTTCACACCGCTTTACTGCCTCTTATGCGACGAAGCGCAATTAAATTTAAACGATCAGCGCTCAAAAAGTTGCAAAAAATATTTTAAATTTTGCCTCTCAGCTGCTAGGCTCGTATTTGCTCCGTGCCCCGGATATAGCGTAAAATCCCCCTTTATCTGCAAAATTTTATGCAAAGACTCTCTCATCTGCTCGCCGCTTGAAAAGGGAAAATCCCACCTGCCGATAGAGCCTTTGAATATTACGTCGCCGCTAAATATAACGCCGCCTGCTTCGATCATACAGCTGCCCGGCGTATGTCCGGCAAAAAGACTAAATTTAACGTTAAAGCCCGCTATTTCAAAGCTTTGCTCCTGCCCTTTTATGAGCACGTCAGCTTCTATGGGTTCCGGCATCGTCTCAAAAGGATCCGCCCGCAGCATAAAGGCGTCTTCCTCGTGGATATAAATTTTAGCGCCCGCCCTTTGCAGCTTCGCGTCGTCGTAAACATGATCGAAATGCCCGTGCGTATTCAAAACCGCAGCGATCTTTCCCGTATTTTGCATCACCCAATCATAGCTGCCCTGCCCCGGATCGATCACAAGATCGCCCTGCTCGCCCTTTAGAATGTAGCAGTTCGTCGCGTATTCACCGAAAGCTTTTTTTAAAATTTGCATTTAAATCCTCCTTTTAAGCTTAAATTAAAGCCGTAATTTAGCCAAAAATAGTTAAAATTCGCACAATTTAACGTAAAATTTTAAGGCTAAATATTATGTTTTTGGACGATTTGCTGCCGCAACTGACCGATTTTTTATCGGAAAGGCTTGACGAGACTGGTGCGGACGCCTTTGTAGTGGGTATCAGCGGTGGGCTTGACAGCGCCGTGGTTTCTGCGCTTTGTGCACTTACCGAGATCCCCACTTACGGGCTTATCCTACCTAGTGCGGGTTCAAATTTAGAAAATATGGCAGACGGTATCTTTCACTGCGAATCCTTTAATATCCCCTACGAAATCCAAGAGATCGCGCCATTTGTAGAAAATTTTACCGCTTTAAATCCCGGCGCAAGCGCTCTTCGCATCGGAAATTTCGCCGCGCGCGTAAGAATGAGCTTACTTTATGATTACAGCGCGGCTAAGCGTGGCGTAGTCGTAGGCACAAGCAATCTTAGCGAGAGGATGCTCGGCTACGGCACGATTTACGGAGATTTAGCCTGCGCGTTTAATCCGATCGGCGAAATTTTAAAAACCGATCTGTTTAAATTCGCAAAAATTTTATGCATAGACGATGCGATCATCAAAAAAGCCCCGAGCGCCGATTTATGGGAAAACCAAAGCGACGAACGTGAGCTTGGATACAGCTACGAGATCTTAGATAGTGTGCTAAGAGATATTTTTTCGCACGAAGCGCTGCGGACGAAATTTCGCTCAGGCGAGCAAATAACCGCAAACGATCTAAAATATCTGCAAAACTCGCGCCACAATCAAGAGCTGGTGAAATTTGTCGTCCGTAGAATTCTTAAAAATAATTTTAAGCTTCGCGCACCCGCGGTCGCCCGCATAGAGCCCGCACACTAAGGAGAGATTTATGAAAGAGATACCGTTTTATAAGGCTCAAATCGATAAAAAAGAGGAAGACTTAATTAAAAGCGCCCTTTATAACAGCGATATAAGATATAGCGAAATTTTTGAAGAGGATATTTGTAAATATTTCGGCGTAAAGCACGCCGTATCTACCACGAGCGGCACGACGGCGCTACATCTGGCGCTTTGCGCGATGGATATTAAGCGCGGAGATAAAATTTTATGCTCCGTAAATTCCTTCCCCAATGTCGCCGAAGTGATCCGCCACTTCGACGCAGAGCCCGTTTTCGTAGATATCGATCCGATAAGCTTTAACATTACGAGCGAAAGCCTTGCTCGCACGATAGATCAGAACCGCCACAAGAAACTAAAATGCGCTTTCATCTCGCACATCGCGGGGCTTGCTGCGGATATAGACGCCATCAGCGAGGTAGCCAAAAGCGAAAATATCATCCTTATAGACGATGCGTGCCGCGCTATGGGCGCTACCTATAAAGGCGCAAAAATCGGAGCGCTTAAAAGCTCGCTCATATCGTGCTTTCAGATCAATCCTCAAGCGCAAGACGCGATCTCTACGGCGGGCTTTTTCGTCACGAACGACGATGAGATCGCAAACGCCGCACAAATTTTAAGAAACGGCGGCATTGTGGGAGATGCCTTTTACAAAGACGGCAATATGTCCTTTACCTACGACGTCGATCGCATCGGTCAAAAATACGATCTTAACGCTATAAATTCCGCCTACGCCATCGCTCAGTTTGAAAAAACCGACGCTTTTATAAAGCGCCGCAAGCAGATCGCCGCAGCGTATCGCGAGCAGCTCGCAAACTGCCCGCACGTGACGCTTCCAAGCGACAGCGAGGAGCATATCTATACTCAATTCATCGTAAAGATCGACAAAAACCGCGACGATTTCGCCAAAGCGCTGATCGCGCGCGGAGTAAGCGTTTCTCTGCACTACGTACCGGTACATCTGCTAAGCTACTATAAAAGCAAATATAATTACAAGGTCAATGACTTCCCGAATGCGCTTAAAAACTATCAGCAAATTTTATCCCTGCCGATCTACACGGCGCTTAGCGACGACGATGTGAGCTACATTTGCGAGCAGATCAAAGAGATAGCGCAAAATCGTGTTTAAACTCCTAATCGAGCGAAACTTATACGATCCGAGCCCCGCGTGGCTTGCGCTTGGAGTGATTTTAGCGCCGTTATCGCTGCTTTATACGCTTATTGTCTGCCTAAAAAGGCTCTTTGCTAAGCCGCAAAAATTTAAAATTCCAATAATCAGCGTCGGAAATTTGACCCTCGGCGGAAGTGGCAAAACCCCGCTAGTGCGGGCGCTTTTTAAAGAATTTAACGGGGGGCTCAAAACCTGCATCATCCTTCGCGGATACGGACGCAAAAGCAGAGGCTTGCTCGAAGTAGCGCTCGGCGGACGGGTACTTTGCGACGTGCGGCAAAGCGGCGATGAGGCGATGGAATATGCGCTGTTTCTGCGCGGCGCAAACGTGATCGTCAGCGAAGATCGCACCGCAGGGATTTTGCGCGCGCAAACTCTCGGCTTTGAGCTGGTGATCTTGGACGACGGATTTTCTA
Organism: uncultured Campylobacter sp.; assembly: GCF_963518785.1. Lineage (NCBI taxonomy): Bacteria > Pseudomonadati > Campylobacterota > Epsilonproteobacteria > Campylobacterales > Campylobacteraceae > Campylobacter > uncultured Campylobacter sp. The sequence continues at coordinate 240,288 of NZ_CAUQKJ010000001.1, read as the reverse complement.
AATTTAATATCTCTAAATTTGATATCTTGCTACGCCCTCAAAGCGCGCCGAAGCTGCCCTTTTGCCTGCCGTTCGCCGCGTATCGCTACCCGCCGTTTTTTTATAAATTTGCGGATTTCATACCCACGCCCAGCGATATTTCGCAGAGCTTTAAGATCGTTTCGGCGGCGGATCTGCAAGAGGGGCTAAACGGCACGGATGAAATTTCAAATTTTGCGGATAAAATTTCGAATTTAAATTTAAATCGCGTGGCAGATGAAATTTCAAATTTAAACCCCGCCGCCGCGGATAAAATTTTAAATTCCAAAGAGGCTGGCTTTGAAAAATCCAGCACGATCTTAATCAGCGCCATCGCCAAACCTTGGCGCTTACAAGAGTTTTTGCCGCTCACAAAAACCCACGCCTTCTTTCCGGATCATTATAATTTCAAAAAAGAGCAGATTTTAGAGCTGCTAAGGAGCGAGGACGCGGAGCATATCCTATGCACGGCAAAAGATTACGTGAAATTGAGGGATTTTGGCGCGGAAATTTCGGTGATTTTGTTAAATTTGAAGCTAAGCGAAAACTTTATCCGCAAAATTCAAAACTACATAAACCAAGCTATGATAAAATAAGGTTTTTAAAGGAATTTTATGATAAAAAAGAGCAAAACCGCCGAAGTCATCATCTCCGCGCTGCCCTATATCCGTAAATTTAGAGATAAAATTTTCGTCGTCAAATATGGCGGTGCGGCGCAAACAGACGATATACTCAAGATTGATTTTGCCCGCGACATCGTGCTTTTACATATGGTCGGCATCAAGATCATCGTCGTGCACGGCGGCGGCAAAAAGATCAATCAGACCCTGGATAAGATCGGCGTGCAGAGCGAGTTTAAGGACGGTCTTCGCGTAACGAGTAAAGACGCGATCGAAATTACCGAAATGGTGCTAAGCGGCGCGGTAAATAAAGAGATCACGGCGCTTTTGAACCAAAACGGTGCGCCCGCAATCGGCATCAGCGGCAAGGACGGCGGGCTTTTGAGGGCAAAATTCCTCGATGAGAAAAAATACGGCTTCGTAGGCGAGATCACCGAGGTAAACACCAAGCTGATAAACGACCTGCTGCAAAAGGACTATCTGCCGGTGATCGCCCCGCTTGCGGGTGGCGAGGCGGACGAAAACGTAAGCTTTAATATCAACGCCGATCTTTGCGCCAGCAGGATCGCAGCCGCGCTAAAAGCGAGCAAGGCGATATTTTTAAGCGACATTGACGGCGTGCTTGATAAAGAGGGAAATTTAATCAGCAAGCTTGATGCCGCGCTCATTTCGAAACTCAAAAAGGACGGCACGATCGCAGGCGGCATGATCCCAAAGGTCGATGCGTGCCTGCAATGCGTGCGAAACGGCGCAAATGCCGCGCATATCATAAACGGCAAAATTCCGCACTCTATCCTGCTTGAGCTTTTCACGGACGGCGGCATAGGAAGTTTGATAAAGGAAGAAATTTAGGCGCGAGCGCGGAGGCGGCAGGCTTAAAGCGGCAATGCCGCAAGTCCGTGCAAGCGACCTAAGCGATCAAATTTAAAGCGCCTAGGCGGGCGTAAATTTTAAAATTTTAAAAAGGAAAAAGATGAAACTGGTTTCAACGAGAGATTTTTCGCAAAAAGCGGATCTTAGCTACGCGCTGCTAAATCCGAGCGCAAGCGGCGGCGGGCTTTTCAGCCCCGAGCGGCTGCCGCTTTTGAGCGAGGATTTTTTAAAGCAGTGCGAGGAGCTGAGCTACAAACAGATCGCGCTTAAAATCATCGAGAGTTTCGATTTTGACGTAAGCAGCGAGATTTTTGAGAGTGCGCTAAAGCGCTACGATAAATTTGAAAATCCCGCCTGCCCCGTCCAGATCAAAAAACTAAGCGAAAACGCCTATATTTTGGAGCTTTACCACGGCCCGACGCTCGCGTTTAAGGATATGGCGCTACAGCCCTTCGGCGCGCTTTTAAAAAGCATCGCAAAAGCTAGAAATGAAAAATTTTTAATAATGTGCGCCACTAGCGGCGACACGGGGCCTGCAACACTGGAGGCTTTTGCGGACGACGAAAACATCAAAGCGGTCTGCCTCTATCCGCATGGCGGCACGAGCGAGATTCAGCGCCAGCAGATGGTCAAACAAAGCGCGGCAAATCTTAAAATTTTAGGCGTGCGCGGCAACTTCGACGACACGCAACGCGCGCTAAAATCGCTACTGGCTGACGATGATTTCAGAAACGAGCTCGCTCGGGCGAATTTAAATCTAAGCGCCGCAAACTCGGTAAATTTCGGCAGGATTTTATTTCAGATCATCTACTACATCTATGCTAGTATCTATTTCTCAAAGCACGGCGTATTGAGCCCCGAGCAAAATTTAAAGCAAAGCGATCAGTGTCCGGCGTGCGGCAAAAATTTTGACGCGGCGGGCGCAAACAGCGCGCAGAGCGCTAAATTTAACACCTTCGACGTCATAGTGCCTAGCGGAAATTTCGGCAACGCGCTGGGAGCGTATTTCGCCAAAAAAATGGGCGCAAAGATCGGCAAAATCAAGATCGCTTCAAACGCGAACAATATCCTAACCGAGCTTTTTACGTGCGGCATCTACGATCTGCGAAAGCGCGAGCTCATCCGCACAATCAGCCCTGCGATGGATATTTTGATTAGCTCCAACGTCGAGCGGCTGCTTAGCGATATGTTCGGCGATGCGCGCACGAACGAGCTGATGCAAAGCTTGGCGCGAGATAAATTTTATAAGCTTAGCGCGAGTGAGCTTGCGAAGCTGCGCGAGATTTTTGAGGCGGATTTTTGCGACGATGCGCAGTGCGCTAAGTTTATCAAACAAGAAAGCAGCCACGGCGTGCTGATCGATCCGCACACGGCGACCTGCTTTAAGCTACTTGACGAAAGCCGCCTAAATCTCGTCATTTCGACCGCGAAGTGGATTAAATTTACGCCGTCGATGATCGGCGCGATCAAAGGCAGGGCTTGCGAGGATGAAAGGGCCGATATGATCGCGCTTTCGAAGGAATTTCGCAGCGACATCCCGCCGCAGATCTCACGCCTTTTCAGCGCGCCGCAGGTGCATTCTAGCGTCGTGGAGCAAAGCGAGATCAAAAACGCCATAATGGAGTGGATCAAAAAATGATAGTAATCCCCGCGCGCCTTGCTTCGACGCGCTTTAAAAATAAAATTTTATGTGAGTTTGACGGCGTGCCGATGTTTATCAAAACGGCTCAAAATGCCGCCAAAGCAGACCGCGTGCTAATCGCCGTGGATGAGCCGCAAATTTTAAAGATCGCGCAAGATTACGGCTTTGACGCAGTTCTCACCGCGCGCGAGCATCAAAGCGGCACCGATCGCATCGCTGAAGCGGTCGCGAACGCAGCGCTTGCGGAGGATGAGATCGTCATCAATATCCAAGCCGACGAGCCCTTTTTCGAGAGTGAAAATTTGATTAAATTTAAAGATTTTGCGCACGAGACGATCGCGCAAAAGGGCGCATTTATGGCGAGCTGCTACAAATACATAAGCCAGCAGGCGGCAGAGGATCCGAATTTAGTCAAGCTAGTGCTTGATAATGCGGGCTTTGCGATCTATTTTTCGCGCTCACTCATCCCCTACCCGCGCGCGGCATGCGAGTGCTACCTCGGACACATCGGCATCTACGCATACAGCGTGCGGAATTTAAAGCGGTTTTGCGCCCTGCCCGCCTCAGCGCTGGAAGATACCGAAAAACTCGAGCAACTTCGCGCCATAAGCGCCGGCGAGAAGATCGCGATGCTTGGGATCGAAACCGAAAGCATCGGCATCGACACGCCGGCTGATTACGAGCGCGCGCTAAAGAAGTTCGGCAATGGAATTTGATCGCACCTTTTTAAACACGAAATTTAAAGCGAGCGGGCTACGCGACATAAAATTTAACGATAACGAGCTGCACGGCACGGAATTCAACTCTGCACACGGCGTTAAATTTAAAACTAACGAGCCGCGCGGCACGGAATTTGGGACGCAGGGGCCTGCCGCGGAGCGTAAAATTCTAACGCGACGTAAAATTTTAACGGAGCGCGGAATTTTAAAATTTAAAGATGCGAGCGCAAGATGAATTACGATGAATACAGATCCGCGGTAGATACGCTAAATGCGTGGGCGCGGGCATATTACACCGACGATCGGCCGATCGCAAGCGACGAGGAGTACGACGAGCTTTATTCGCAAGCGGAGAAATTTGAGGAGCAAAATCCCGCGCTCGCGCTGCCCTACTCGCCTACACGGCGCATCGGAGGCGCGATCAGCGAGGGCTTTTCTAAGCTCGCTCACGGCGCGCAGATGTGGTCGATGGAGGATATTTTCGACGACGCGGATCTTTTGGCGTGGCTAGCTCGCGGCGAGAAGAGCGGCGCGCAGTTTTACGTCGAGCCGAAATTTGACGGCGCGAGCTTAAATTTGACCTACGAAGGCGGCGTGCTTATAAGCGCGGCGACGCGCGGCGACGGGCTTATAGGCGAGGACGTGACGCAAAACGCAAGAGCGATCAAATCGGTGCCGCTTCAGATCCCCTACGAGGGAAGGATCGAGATCCGCGGCGAGACGCTGATCGCAAAGAGCGATTTTGACGCGCTAAACGACGAGCGCGCCGCAAACGGCGAGAGCCTGTTTTCAAACCCGCGCAACGCCGCCGCGGGAAGCCTGCGCCAGCTAGATAGCGCGATCGTAGCGAAGCGGAAGCTAAAATTTATCCCGTGGGGAGTGGGCGAGCATTCGTTAGGCTTTGCGCTGCACTCGCAGATAATGGAGTTTGTGCGCAGCTTAGGTTTCTTACGCGACGAGTTTTGCCGCATCTGCAAGAGCGCAAGCGAGATCAGGAGCGCGTACGAGGCGCTACATAGCATGCGCGCGAGCAAAGACCTGATGCTTGACGGCATGGTAATCCGCGTAAACGAGCTTTCAAAGTGCGCACAGATGGGCTATACGGTGAAATTTCCGCGCTTTATGGTCGCATACAAATTCCCCGCGGTCGAAAAGGTAACGCGGCTGCGCGAGATCAATCTGCAGGTCGGCCGCACCGGCGCGGTCACCCCCGTAGCCGTCGTAGATAGCGTAAATATCGACGGCGCGAACGTTTCAAACGCGACGCTTCATAATTTCGACGAGATCGCGCGGCTGGGGCTGATGAAAAACGACTTCGTAGGCATCATCCGCAGCGGCGACGTGATCCCGAAGATCACGAGCGTTTACAAACAGCGCAGAGACGGCACGCAGAGCGAAATTTCGCGCCCCGATCGCTGCCCGGTTTGCGGCGAGAAGCTACTTGACGAAGGCGCGCTCATAAAGTGTCAAAACCTCGATTGCAAGGCGCGCGTGATAGGCTCGCTGATCTATTTCTGCTCCAAAAAATGCATGAATATCGAAGGGCTAAGCGATGCGACGATCACGCAGCTTTTTGAAAGCGGCAAAATTTCAAAGATTAGCGATATTTACGCCCTCGGCGCGCAGGATTTGGCGGATCTTGAGGGCTTTGCGGATAAAAAAATTTCAAATCTTTTGGGCGCGATAAATGCGAGCAAAAACGCGCCGCTTGAGTGCTTCATAGCTTCTTTGGGGATCGAGCACATCGGCGAGGTGGCCGCGCGCAAGATCGCCGCGGCGTTCGGACAGGACTGGCTGGATGCGAGCGAGGATGAAATTTTGCGGCTGGAGGGCTTTGGAGAAGCGATGGCAAGGAGCCTAGCGGAGTTTTGCAAGATAAATCGCGAAAAAATTCTAAATCTAAGCGAAATTATCGCGCCGCGCGCGCCCCAGACGCAGACCACTAAAAGCGCTTTCACGGACCGCAGCGTCGTCATCACCGGCACGCTCAGCCGTCCGCGCGACGAGTTTAAGGCCAGGCTTTTGGCGATGGGCGCGAAGGTGCAGGGCTCGGTATCTGCCAAGACCGACTTCGTGCTCGCAGGCGCAGAATCGGGCTCCAAGCTGCAAAAAGCTCGCTCGCTTGGCGTGCGGGTGATCGACGAGAGCGAGTTTGAAGCGATTGCGAGCCTGGCGACGACCGACACAAATTCACCCGGCAGAAGCGAGCCCCAAACGCTTGCGGGGAGCGGCGAGTGAAGGTTTTTTGCTCGGCGCCGAACCCACACGCAAACGGCGCAGGATTAAATTTTAAAAGCAATCTCCGTCCCCCAAAATGGATGTGGCAGAATTCTGGCTTAGACAGCTTAAATTTCAAAGGCAACCTCCGTCCTGCGGCGCTTATATCTTTTACAAGGCGCGAGAATTTTAAAAATTTTAAAGAGTGCGAGGAGGCAGCAAATTTGCCGCTAGAAGCAAGGATAGCAAATCAAGCGGTCGGCGCGGTATCGTCAGACTTTGAGGCGCGTGCAAAAGTAGCAAACCGAGAGGCGGTTTCTGCTAGGCGTGCGGGCTATACTTGCCGTGGCGCAAAGACTTCTAGCACGATACCGATAGATGCGACCGCGAGCGAGAATATCTCAAATTTTGCGCCGCTCAAACACTGCGCCGATAGGAAAAATTTTAAAATTTTCGCTAGCGACGAGATAAAATTTACAACGTACGGTGAGCTAAAATTTGTAATGCGCAGTATGGCTAAATTTGCGGCACGACGCAGGTTAAAGTTTGAGCCTTGCAGCACTGCTGCCCGCGACCTTGCTATGCGCGATAAAATTTTAAACTCAAGGCTGCACAAAAACTGCGCAAGCTTTAAAATTTCACCGCCGCGCAGAGAAAAGACAAAATGAGATTTGATCTGCTCGTCGCAAATACGCTTAAAATCAGCAGAAATCAGGCTGCCGCGCTGATAAAACAGGATAAAATTTTGCTGCGAGGCGCCGTGCAAAACAGGCCCTCTGTGCAGATTGCGCCCGAGCAGAGCGGCGAAATCAGCGCGACCGATCAAATTTACGTAAGCAGGGGCGCGCTCAAGCTTGCGGGCTTTCTGGACGAGCTCGCCGAAAACGGGCTTTTGGCGAGTTGCGGCGAAAATTCGCCTAACTCGGCGGCAGAAATTTCAAAGCCGTGCAGCGGCGCGAAGAGCGCAGATAGCAAATCGGTAGCAACGCAAAGAGCGGGTGAAGTAACGACGCAAATTTCAAGTGTAGATTTTGCGGCTACGGATAAAATTTTAGGCGCGAACGAGGCTGATAAAATTCCAAGCGCGGCTACCGCGACGACAAAGAGCGCAAAAGTAGATGTCGCAGCAACCCGTACCGCAAAAACTAGCGCCAATACGGCGGAGCTTTTACAAACCGGTGCAGGCAAGCAAACAGTGGAATTTTTACAGATGAGCGCAGGCGCCGAAACGGCAGAGTTTTTGCAAGCAGACGCAGATGCCGAGACGGAAGAGATTTTAATTGCGGCGAAAGCCTCCAAATCGGGCGGCAATGCGGGCGCGTGCCGCAACGAAGGCGGCGCGAAGCCTGTACAAACAAAGCCCTCGCAAAAAGATATTTTAAATTTAGCGGGAGCCGATGTTTTGGACGTGGGCAGCAGCACCGGCGGATTTGTGCAGATTTTATTGCAGCGCGGCGCAAAGAGCGTGACTGCGCTTGACGTCGGTAGCTCGCAGCTAAGCGAAATTTTGCGACGTGACCCTCGCGTGATCGTGCGCGAAAACACCGACATCAGGGAGTTTGAAAGCAAGAAGAAATTTGATCTCATCACCTGCGACGTGAGCTTCATCTCACTAAATTTGATCTTAAAAAGTCTCGCGAGCCTTGCAAAAAGCGCTCTCATCGTGCTATTTAAGCCGCAATTTGAAGTCGGCGCGGAGATCAAGCGAAATAAAAAAGGCGTGCTTAAAGACGAAAAAGCGGTGTGCACTGCACGGGCGAAATTTGAGCGGCTATGCGCCGAGCTGGGGCTTGCTGTGCTGCACACTAGCGCCTGCAAAATCACGGGTAAAGAGGGAAATAGGGAATTTTTCTATCTTCTAAAAAGGATGAACGATGAAATTTAAAAACTTAATTATATTGGCGTTTTGCGCGCTATTTTTGGGCTCATGCGCCAAAAGTCTGAGCCCGAAAGCGCCGATCGTAAAAAACTTCGACATCGCTAAATTTAGCGGCGGCTGGTATGAGATCGCCCGTATGAAGGGCGGCGGCGAGCTGCAAAACACCGCCTACGAGTGCTTCGTCGATAAAAATTCCACGATCAATCTTCTAAAAACCGCCAAAACAAGCTCGGGTAAAATCGAAAACGAGCAGCACGTGTTGGAGTTCGCGGGCGATAAAAGCGTAGGTCTGCTCTATCAAAAAGGTCTGATTTCCGACTCCCTCTACCGCGTGGCGCAGGTAGACGGCGACTATCGCTATGCCCTGATCTTCGGCGCCGATACGAGCGAGCTTTACATCCTCTCGCGCACCAAAACCCTGCCCGAGCCGATCCGCATCCTATATCTAAAAAAGGCGAAGCATAGCGGTTACGACACCAAAAAAATCGTCTGGACGAAGCAGCAATAATGGCTAATCAAAAATCATGTAAAGACCATACAGAGGCTTCGCTACGGAATTTTAAAGAGCAAAATTTCGTAGCGCAGAATTCCAGCTTGAAAAATTTTACGGAACATAATTTCACAAGCAATGGGGAAAATTCATCTCAAAATATCAAACGCCCAAGGCAAGAGCTCAGTGAAAATAAAACCTGCGATGCGCACTGCGCAGATGAAGCAGACACCGACGCCGCTTGCAGTAACGAAACGGCTTATGGCGGCACTTGCGGCAATGGCGTAGATGCGCAAGCTCAAAGCGCGCTTCCTGCTTGTGCGGAAGTACTACGCGCGCGCCTAAGCGAGCAGTTCGCACGAGGCGAGATTTTCGCAACGCTGCAAGGCGCAAACCGCGATAATGTGCGCGCCGTAGCGATCGGTAACTTCGACGGCATGCACCTTGGACATCAAAAATTATTTGAGCGCCTAGGCGAGCAAGGCGCAATAATCGTAATCCTAGCAGGTGGTGGCACGAAGCTCACCCCTTTTGCGTCACGGCAGGCGTTTACGAACAAAAAGATTTTTTATTGCGATCTACGCGTTATCAAAAGCCTTAGCGGAGGCGAATTTATCGCACTTTTAAGGCAGAATTTCATAAATTTACAAAAAATCGTCGTCGGCGAGGACTTTAGATTTGGGCGTGATCGGGCGTGGGACGTAGAATTTTTAAGGCGCGAATTTCGCGGGCAAACCTGCGTCTTAGGGGAGTTTTGCTTAAGCGGCGGCGGCGTGCATTCAAGCAGGATCAAAGAGCTTTTATCGCGTGGTCGGTGCGAAGAGGCGGCGGAGCTTTTAGGGCGAAATTACGAGATCTGCGGACGCGTAGTGCGCGGTCAGGGGCGCGGGGCGCGGGAGTTCGTAGCGACGCTAAATCTTGATGCGAGCGGCTATTTTATGCCAAAAAGCGGCGTGTATGCGACCCTGGCGCGCGCAGGAAGCAAGGAATTTGCAAGCGTGAGCTTCTTGGGGCACAGGCTCAGCACCGATGGGGCTTTTGCGATTGAAACGCACATTTTGGGGGACTTCGTGGGTTTTGAGGCTGGTCTAAATTCCGCGCAAGATCGCGCGCCGTGCTGCGAGGGGCAAGCCGCACATTCTGCGCAAAATTTAGATGAAATTTCGGCGTGTAATTCGGCTGAAATTTCTACACAAAATTTTGCGGCGAGCGAGAGCTTGGACGCCGAAAATAAAATTTTAGAGGCTGTGGACAAAAACAGCGGCGCGAAATTTGCTTGCGTGAAATTCATAAAGTTCCTACGTGAAAATCGCAAATTTAGCGATCTAGCGCAGCTTAAAGAGCAGATTTTAAAAGACGTTTCAGAGGCGGAGGCGGTACTACGAAGCCGTAAATTTTAATCTACGGCTTGTAAGCTTAAAGATGAAATTTTCGGGCTGTGCGCTTGATTTGATGCGTCTACCCGCGTTTTGCATCTACGACGCATTAAATGAGCCGTCTGCGTCGTCCCGTATAAAAGTCATGCGCCCGTTGTCACTGAGAATACTTGGTGCACCGCCTACATGGCTTTAACGCACCTTGGGCTTGGGCTTATGTAAGGCGAGGTAAGTGTGAGCTGCACCGAGAATCAAGGGCGATAAAAAAATCTTAGTTGCGCTGCGAAGCTTTAAAATTTAGCAGGGCTAAGCCGCTAAGCAAGAGCCAAGCGGCTAAATTATGCGCATAGTCAAATGTAAAATTTTGCCAAGCGCCTCTATTTTTGCGGCGCGTAAAATTCTACCAATATAGCTTTGGCTATGCTTTTAGTTTAAGTTAGTAATTAAAGAATTTAAAGGAGCTGTTTTGATAGCGTGAGATTTGGTGGCGTAAAATTTAATGTTGAGAAATTCTAAGCCCGCTAAATACGGCGTAGAATTTTAAAGATGTATTTGCACGGCGCGGAATTTTAGAGTCTGTCAAGCAAGACGTGAAATTTAATCATGCATCGAGCGTATCTGGGCTAGAAGTGGGGCACAAACTGAGATGCAGCTCGCTTGCATCAAAAGCGCCCATGCTACGTTTAAAATTTAGGTATGCTTCGCGCGGGGCAAACTAAGCGCAATAATTCCATGCGTAGCGGTCGTAAATCGAGTGTCGCGCAAGTGCAGGAAGCACGGCGTGAGAATTCTGCGCTTAGCATGCGCAGGAAGTATAAATCGAGTGCTGCGCGAATAGCAAAGTAAAAAAGGAAACGGATGAAAGACGAAATTTTTAAAGAGCCTATCAAAAAGCAGTTTGAGTTTGACGCCAGCGTCGCGTCGGTTTTTGATGATATGATCGGACGCAGCGTGCCGTTTTACGAGGCAAGCACGCGGCTTAGTAGCGAGCTTTTGGCGCGGATACTGCCGCAAAAGGCACGCGTGATCGATCTTGGCTGCTCGACTGCGACTGCGCTGCTGGCGCTGTTTGCGCTGCGCCCAGATCTGCGGCTGTGCGGCATCGACAGCTCGGAGGCGATGATACAAAACGCCCGCGCCAAGGCGGCAGCATTCGGCGCCGAGCTCGATCTTAGAGTATCGGACGTGCTGGATGCGAGCCTCGCAGACTGCGACGCCGTGATTTTAAACTACACTCTACAGTTCATCAGGCCGCCGCGCCGAGCCGCGCTCGTGAGCAAAATTTACGACGGATTGCGCGAGGGCGGGGTTTTGATCTTTGGCGAAAAGATCGTCTACGAAGAGCCTGCGCTCGCGCGTCAGATGATCGAAATTTACGAGGATTACAAGCGCGCGCAGGGCTACTCGCGCTACGAGATCGCACAAAAACGCGAGGCGCTAGAAAACGTGCTCGTGCCATACACCGAAGCGGAAAACCGCGCCTTAGCGCTAAACGCAGGCTTTAAGCGCGTCGAGAGTATCTTTAAGTGGGCGAATTTTATGAGCTTCGCGGCGTTTAAATAGCGAGCGACATAACGCGTATTTTGTCCAAAAGATTTAAGTTTTAAATTTTAACAGCGAGCATTTTAGAAAATTTGCAAAGCAAACATCACCTTGCAATATAAAATTTTGCTGCACTAAAGCTATTTTCATCGATTAAATACGCCATAGCGAGCGCAGTGGCACATTTGAAAGGATAAAATCCTTAATTTTGCGTTATTTGATTCGGTTCTGTTTTAGTGATCAACCCGGTATTTTCGTCGATCTTTTCACTTGCGACACGTCTTTCAAAGCTTGCTATAAACTCGTCGCATTCGATCTTTTTAGCCCTATCGGCTTCATATTTTTTCATAGCTTTTTGAAAATTGCTACGTTCAAAAAAATCATTCCAAATCGCGAACAATGCAAAAGCTAAAAGTCCCCATATATAGCCGCCGATAAAGAAATTTCCGGCGACACAAAATACGGCACAAGCTATTATATCGGTCACAATATAGCCCACTCCGCGTCTCCCGGCCGGCAAAATCGGCTCGGACAAACGATAAGCGCCTAAGGTATCTACGCCTTTTGAGATATTTTTTAAGCATTCTTTTTCTTTGCTATCATGGCTAGCGGGAGCATAGCCGGCGATTTCATCACCTTTAAAAATATAAAAACCATCGTCCGTTTTTATTTTAAAAACGTCCGCGCCCTGCCCTTTTAATCGAAATTGTCATACCGCTGCATAAGCTGCATCATTAGAAATACCCGCATCTGCGGGGCTGTCTGTGTGGGATCCGGACTCTTTTTTCACATCAATCGCGATACCGTGGAAATAACCCACAAAAATCCTTTAAAATTAAATTTACTCATCCGTACTGAATTTAGCCAACCTTCAAAAATTCCAAATAAATTTAAACATTTCGTAAGCGAGACGGAAGCCGAAATTTTGAGCACAAAAAAAGCGTCCGTCGTTTGACGGACGCCGTGTATAAATCGCAGTGACGAAATAAACGCCGCCGCGAGCAAAGAAGCTTATTTATCTCTTAAATTTAACTCGTTAACGAGCTTAGAGTAAACTGCGTAGTCTTTGTTTTTAAGATATTTCATCATTCTTTTGCGCTGACCTACTAGCTTTAGCAGTCCTAAGCGAGATGAAAAATCTTTCGGATTTGCTTGCAAATGAGTGGTAAGAAGCGTGATCCTCTCGGTAAGAAGCGCGATTTGCACCTCCGCAGAACCTGTATCTTTCTCTCTTCTAGCGAATTTCGCAACTATCTGTGCTTTTTGAGCCGTGTCTAAAGCCATGATGACCTCCTGATCGGTAAAATAGGAAGCGATTATACTTAATTAACCTAAATTTTTGCTTTTTTGATGTAAAATGCACGCTTTGACACCAAAGGAGAAAATAAATGCTTTTTACTAAAGCAAGCGAATACGCCCTGCTTTCAATGATCTGCATCGCCGGTAAGAATGAGTCTATGGACGTCGATTCGATCTCTAGCGAGCTTGGAATTTCACGCAGCTTTTTGGCTAAAATTTTACAAAATTTGGCGCGCGCGAGACTTTTAAATTCCTTCAAAGGCGCCAAAGGCGGCTTTGTGCTCGCGCGCAATGCGGACGAGATCACGCTAAGCGAGATCATCAAAAGCGCCGAAAGACGCAAGGCGACGGTGTTTGATTGCACCGCCGAGGGGATCGACGCCTGCCCGAACGGTCGCACGCTGTGCCGCGTCAATTTAATGTTCGGCGAGCTTCAGGAAAAGGTCGATGAGTATATGGATACGATCACGCTAGCAAACATCATCGGCAAAGAGCGCAAATGAAAATATATCACCTCAGCCACACCGATCTAGACGGCTACGGCGCGCAGTTCGTCGCGGCGCACTATTTGACAGACGTGGAATTTTTCAACGCCAACTACGGCAAGGAGATAAACGAAAAATTTGAACTCATCCTCGAGCGCATCGACGAGCGGCTTGCCGCAGACGCAGACGAAAAAAGCCTAGTTTTAATCACTGATCTAAATTTACTGCCCGCGCAATGCGAGAAATTTAGCGGCGAGCTAGCCCGTCGTAACGCCCGCGTGATACTTCTGGATCATCATCAAAGCGGACTTGAGTGCGCGAAAAAATTCCCGTGGTATTTTTTGGACTCATCGCGCTGCGCCACGAAGATCACCTATGATTTTTTCAGTGCGATGTTCGGCGGTTCGCCGCGGCTGGATAAGCTCGTGCGCGTCGTAAACGCCGTGGACATCTGGCTAAAAGACGAGAGCGAGTTTGAGCTCGGCAAGGTCTGCCTCGGCATGGTCTCGGGCGCGAAAGAGATCAATAAGATCATGTTCGAGCGGGAGAGCAGGGATTATATCTTTTTCTTGCTAGAAAAAATTTTTAAATTTCAAGACGAGCCGAACGCACACATCGCGCTAGATAGCGCACTGCACGGCATAAAGAAAGAATTTTTTAAAAGCGAGCGCGACGATACGCTAAGCAATCTCGTCTCGCATTTCGTAGTCGCCCGCCTAAGCACGCAAAAGCAGCGCTTTGAGATCAGCTACCTCGATAAAAAGGGCATTTTGACCTACAATATCGGCAACGTAAGCGTCATCGGCAACGACTTTTTGACGCAAAACCCTGATGTCGATTTTTTCATCGACGTAACGAGCAAGAAAACACTCAGCTTCCGCGCCGACGGCAAGATCGACGTAAGCGAAATGGCAAAGCTGCTCCTCGGCGGCGGCGGACACGTAAATGCGAGCGGCGGGATGTTTGCGGGCTTTAAGGACGCGAGCTCGTACGAAGCCGTAAAGGCGCAAATCGTGGATCTGATCGAGAAAAAAACCCAAATTTCAAAGGAAGAAGATGAAAAATAATGACGAAAAAATCGCCGAGCAGGACCTCATCTACGAGATTAATATCCTGCTTGACGCGATGCTGCTCTACGCGGGCGTGAAACGCGATCGGCTCGCTGATGCGGCGCAGCTATACATCGAAAACATCGACACAGTGCTTGCGAACTCGGACGCTAGTGGCGCGGACGAAGTGATCGCCGTGGTAGAGTTTTTGCGTAGCAAACACGCGGAGTTATTTGAAAATAAGGGCTAGCTCGCGAAATTTTAAGCGAAATTTTGCGAGCTAGAATTTTACGAAGCGCAAACTATGCGGAGTAAAATTTCATTTAGCGCAGAAATTTATGGAGCGATAAATCCGCGAGATAAAATTTTGCGAAATAGAATTTCTAAAATACGGAATGCGAAATACGGAATTTTGCGGGCTTAGATTTAAAATTTTAAAATTTAACAAGTAGGCTTTGCGAATAAAATTTTAAGGCATGGGGCTGCAGAATTTTGTTTTAAAATTTTATGCTGTCAAACAAGAGCAAAATTTCAAGGCTTAGAATTTACGCTAAGAAATTCCGCGCAATAGCAAATTTAAAATTTTAAGTGCATTTTGCGGCACGGAATTTTTGCAAAAATTTTAGGCAACGCGGGGCGGCTCTGCATAAAATTCTAATCTAGGCTTCGCGAGGAATTTGCATCAAAACTCCGCGCGGAATTTTGCGCTCAACTAAGGCGCAAAATTCAAATATAAAGGCGCACTCTCCGCTTGCCGATGCGGTACAAAGAGTGCGCTGATCGTGGATTTTAAATTTAAAAGCATGATTCTGCCGTCTAAGATCAAAGAAATGACATAGCGTCTAAGCTTGCCGATAATGACAAAGCTCGCTTTGAAAGAAAAGGAGAATTTTATCTGCAAAAGCGCAGAAATGGCGCTTTAAGATACTTTTGTCATTTCTAAGCGAAAAAGATCTGAGCCGGAAGCTTTTAAGAAAGCGCGCTTAAAAAATATTATCGCTAGATATGACGCAGGTGTGGTAACATCCGAACATGGCGAAATTAAACGAACGCGGCGCTCTATCGTCGCAAAGCCCAGCATCACAAAATCAAAAAGCTTGGGCAGGGCGCTAAGAAGTAAAATGTCGCGGAATAAGACATTTGCAGAGCAAGGTGCCTATAAGATGAAGCGTCGTAAAATAGAATAGCAAAGCAACGCGTGGATAAAAATAGACACCGTGAAGCAGAATTTCGTAGCAGTAACGCAGGACGCGATTAAATTTTAAGCCGGCGGCGCGCTAAATTTTGAAATTTTATGAATTTAAAACTTTATGAAAGGATAAAAATGAAAAAGATTTTTTTGTTTGCATGTCTCATGCTTTTGGGTTCTCAGCTTTTCGGCGACGATAAGGTTTATCGCCTAAGACTTGCTAGCACGTGGGAGGCGACTACGCCCGTTTTGGGCGCTGCCGCTGAGGATTTTAAAAACTATGCCGAAAGCCTTAGTGGCGGTAGGCTTCAGATCCGCATCGATACGCCGAGCAAGCACAAGGCAAGCTTTGGCATATTCGACTTCGTCAAAAGCGGTCAATACGATCTAGGATATACTTCGCTTTATTATTATAAAGGCAAAGACGCCAAAACTATGCTCTGGACGGCAGTGCCTTTCGGTATGACTACTGATGAGCAGCACGCGTGGTATTACTATGGTGGTGGGCGAGAACTTAATGATAAGATGTTCGCACAATACGGCATGAAGACCTTTTTGATGGGATCTACCGGCATGCAAATGGGTGGCTGGTTTAAAAAAGAGATCAACTCGGTTGCAGATTTGCAAGGGCTTAAATTCCGCATACCGGGGCTAGGCGGAGAGGTGATGAGCAAGCTGGGCGCTACTATAAACACGGTGCCTACGGGCGAGCTATTTATGGCGTTAGAAATGGGTACGATCGATGCGGTCGAGTGGGTAAGCCCTGTCTATGATATGCCACTTGGATTTCACAAAGTGGCTAAATACTACTACACAGGCTGGCAAGAGCCTATGGGGGACTGCCAACTGCTGGTAAATCAAAAGGCGCTAGAGAAGCTGCCTGCGGATCTTCAAGCGATCTTAGAGGCTGCAGCAAGACTTGCCGGAGAGAATTTCCAAAATAAGGGCTTTTATGAAAACGCTCGCATTTGGGCGGAGCTAAAAGCGCAGTTTCCGGATGTGCAGGTGCGCGACTTCCCTGCAGACGTGATAGCCGCGCTTAAAAAAGCAACGAATGAAATCTTAGACGAGGAAGCGGCGAAAGATCCGATGTTTAAAGAGATCCTAGACAGCCAGCGCGCATTTTTGAAAATCGGTAGAGAATGGAATAAAATAAGCACCGTAGCCTACATAAATAACGTAAGCGGTATTGCGGGGGAAAGTACAGCAAATCCAATCTCCGCAGGCTCTAGCGGTGCGACGAGCTCAGATTCTGCAAGCAGCGAAAATCACAGCGCTGCGAGCGACTCTAACGCGACGGACGGCAAAAATTTAGGCGCGACAAAGTAAAGCAGCGGGCGCTATGAGCGATAAAAATTAAGGCGCGACGAACAGATCTGGCGCAATAAGTAGCTCAGGCGCGACAAGCGGCAGAAATTTTAACTACTTTTGCATAAAGTAGATGGAATTCTGCCGCAGCAGCTTTGGCACAATAACTTCAATATCAGAGCCTAGTTTCGTAAATCTCGTCCGCAAGCAGGCAGCAGCTTTGGCGCAATAGCTTTAACATCGCAAGCAGCGCGATCTAGCGCAGCAAATGGCTCCCGCGTGAAAATAGAACGCCAAAAACACGCGATAAAATAAAATTCTAAAAATTCTGAATTCCAAGGACGACGGAATTCAGAATTTTAAATCTAAAATTTTAAAATCAAAATTTATGGATTTCAGACGAAGCGCGAAACTACTCCGGTTATGCTATAAACCGGCATTTGCGACCATTAAGATTAAAAGCCGCGCCTAGCGCTTTAAAAGCCCATGAGCCTTTTGCATTTATCTATTAAAATCACAAAAATTGCATTTGCGTTATTAAAATTATGGCATTTCTTGGCAATATAGGCTAATTCGCATAAAATCAGCCTGCACGCGTTAAAATTTAATCAATAATGTAATTTGGTAAGATTCGTCGCGATAAAATAGCCTTATTATCATGCTTATCTTTAAAATTTACTCCATTGCGCCGCTCTTATAGAGACTACATTTATTAGGATTTGATAAATCACGAATGCCCGGTCTCTGCCGCCACATCTATTAAATGAAATAGCAGATAAATTTCTATGCCCTCTTATCGATAGTGCAACTACGCAAAAAAGCGTATTAATACCGCGAAATTTATTGAATTCTTGAAATTTTTGATCTTTAAAATATTGCAAGACGGCTAGATCGCCAAAATTTCATATTATTTGAATTGATTGTTAAAAAGCAGATTCGGAAGCATAGCCCCCGAATCTACGGATAAGATTAAATTCTTAGAATTTAATCGGATGGTGGTGGAAGTCGTCGTAAACGACCTTGTTGGTCTGAAACTTAATGCGCTTAAGCTCGCGGATACGCAAAAATTCCTCTTCATCGATCTTTTTAATCTGAATCGCCGCCTTAAACGTAGGCGTTTTGGCGATGAGATCCCAGCCGCCGCTGGTTAGCTCGTTGCAGCAGCTCTCCCAGTAGTGATAAGACATCTGAATGATACCATCCATTATACACTCTGTGATGTCCGCCTTGATCGCGATATAGCCGTAGCGGCTCCACGCGACGATGAAATCGCCCTGCGAAATTCCATATCGTTCGGCGAGTTTCGGATTCATTTCCGCAATCGGTCCTATCGCGTCGCCGCCCTGCTCGACGGTCTTAGAGCGCCTAGTCATCGCGCCTCCTGCGTACTCGTAAACCTTACGCGTAGTTAGAAGCTGGATCGGGAACTCCGCATCGGTCTTCTCGTCCACGGAGCCCGCCATTACAGGATAATCTTTCGGCATATTCATACGCTTTGCGAATTCCTCTTTGGCGCTTTCGATCTTGCTCTTATCATCCACGAATAGAACTGGAACGAAATTTCCTTTACCGTCCGGGGTAAAGAATTTTTTATCAAGATACAATGCAGGTCCGCCCATAGAATTCTCATCAGGGCACGGCCAGTGAAGTCCGTGGTATTTTTTGATACGGTAATAGCTCATTCCGCCGTAGTTATGCGGAGCTACCCTGCGCACCTCTTCCCAAATCTGCTCTGGAGATTGAAATGTGAAATAATCCCCTAGACCTAGGCGTCTGGCAAGCTCGCAGATGATAGCCCAGTCTTGTCTAGCTTGTCCCGGAGGGGCAACTACAATCTCGCTATGCTGTACGCGGCGCTCGGCGTTGGCATAAGTACCCTCTTTCTCGCCGCTGCAAGCTCCAGGAAGCACGACATCTGCTTTGCGGCTAGTCTCGGTTAAGAAAATATCTTGGATCACATACATCTCTACCTGCGAAATCGCGCGCAAGAAGTGGTTTGCGTTCGGATCGGTCATAACCGGGTTTTCGCCCATCGTCCAGAAGAATTTTACCCTACCATCAAGAATTGCGTCAGGCACTTCGGTTTTATGAATGCCGATCTTGCCATTTAGATGACCTTTTGGTAAATTCCACTGGCGCTCAAACCAATCACGGGCACTTTCGTCGGTTACGGCTTTATAACCGGTAAATACGTTAGGAAGCATCCCCATATCGCAGCAGCCTTGAACGTTTTCTTGTCCACGGATCGGTAGATCGCCGCTGCCTAGCTCGCCTACGTTGCCCGTTACGAGCATTAAATTTGAAATGTCGCAGACCGCGCCCACGCCGTGATTGAAGTGAGTTACACCCATGCCGTGCGTGATAACCGCAGGTCGCGTAGTAGCATAAATTCTAGCCGCTTTTCTAATATCTTCAGCGTTTAACCTAGTGTATTTAGCTACGGCCTCAGGCGAATAATCCTTAACCGCCTCTTTTACATATTCAAAACCCTTGGTGTATTTCTCAACGAATTCGTGATTTACCAAATCCTCGTCGATAATAGCATGGATTAAAGCGTTTATAACCGGGATATTGTGCTCCGGCTCAAGCTGGAGGTGGATATCTGCGCGATTTGCAAATTCCGTCTTAACCGGGTCAATTACGATGAGTTTGGCGCCTCTATTTAACGCTCTTTGAACGTGCATAGCTACGATCGGGTGACCATTTTCCGGGTTTGAGCCGATCATCATAATGCAGTTACTGTGAGTTCCGATCTCCGTGAAGCTATTTGTAGCCGCTCCGTTACCGATTGTTTTGGCAAGACCTGCCACAGTCGGAGCGTGTCAAATGCGCGCGCAGTGATCGATATTATTCGTGCCTAAAATTCTAAGTAGCTTTTGCGCTACGTAGTTATCCTCATGCGTACAGCGTGCGGAATAGTTTCCGGCTATCGCGTCGGCGCCGTATTTTTCTTTAACCTCGAGCATCTTTTTAGCAACCAAATCAAGCGCTTCGTCCCAGCTAGCCTCGACCAAATCGCCATCTTTACTAAATTTGCCATTCTTTTTACGAATTAGCGGAGTAGTAAGCCTATCTCTAGAGCCTACGTAATTCCATCCGTAATAACCTTTCAAACATAAACAACCCTGATTTACGGGGTTGTCGCTTACGCCGGTTGCGGATTTGATATAATTGTCTTCCGCAGTCAGCTCAATTTGACAGCCTGTGCCACAATAAGGGCATATGACCTTGCCTTTATTCGCCATATTTTCTCCTTTCGAAAATACTAAACATGCAAAATTACCATATATGCAATTTCGGCACAATTATATAAATTCTTACCTAAAATAAAATTGAAATTTTGCCTTAAGCTAAAAGAATTTTTTCAATTATAATTAGGAGTAAGTTGGGGTAATTTAAGTAGCAATTTAAATTTTAAAATATACTTTAATACTGATATACTAGACATTTAAAGCAAATAATCAACGAACCGGTTTAAAAAAGAAATTAGTTTTCAAATTTAAGCTTTGAAAGCAAATTTATCAAATAAATTCCAAATATCGTCAGATAAATGACGGAATTTTTTTACGGACTTAAATATAATTACACCAAAATTTTTAGTAAAAAATTTTTAAAATTCCTTAAGTCAAGGAGAAAGGTATGAAACAACATAAATTTGTAATCTGCGATTACAAACGATGTATCGGTTGCACGACGTGCATGGCGGCCTGTTACTCAAGTGCCTACGAGCGCGGCAAGCTTGCTAAATCGCGACTTACCGTGCTTAGACAGGCTTACGGCGTTATGCCTACGCAGTGCAGGCAGTGCGATGACGGACCATGCGCAAATGTCTGCCCTACCGGTGCGCTTCGCTTCGATAATAACTATATCGAATTGCACGAAGAAATTTGCATCGGATGCAAGATGTGTACGCTCGCCTGTCCTTATGGCGCGATCAGCTCGAATGCCGAGCTTATGCCGTCAGTAAATTATGCGGTCGAGCCGAAGTATTATCTCGAGATCGAAAGCCAAGCGGGCGCCAAAAGCACCGCCATCAAATGCGATCTATGCAACGGACGCGAGAACGGTCCTGCATGCGTCGAGGTTTGCCCAACTAGCGCTATCATTATGATAGATCCTAAAGAAGGTAAGCATAAATTGGGCTTTGCGATAGACTACGATGCGGCTAATGCTTTTGCAAAAGACGTGTTAAACGGCGAAATCAGTTGCGTCGCCAAAAAAGAAGGAGGCGCAAAATGATAAGCGTCTATACTTTATTTATCGTCAGTGCAGTAATTAGTATCCTTTTATACTGCGCTCCAAAAACTGCCGTTAAGGTGGGATTTGGATTAGGTGCTATCAGCTGTTTTTACGCGATGTGTCATTTCGTAGCCAATATGGGCGTAAGCGACAGCTTCATTTTGGGCGGTACTTTCTTATATGCGCCAAAATTTGCTTTAAGCCCGCTTGGAAATTTCTTCAGCTTCGTAGTCGTTTTTATAGGCTTTGCAAGCAGCGTTTACGGTATGAGCTACGCCGAGGAATATATCGGAAAGGCAAATATTGGCGTTTTTGCATGTTTATTTAATACCTTCATCTTATCTATGCTTTTAGTCATCAGCGCAGATAATGTATTTTGCTTCGCTGTTTTATGGGAGCTTATGACACTAATCTCGTCATTTCTAATCATAGTAAACGATGGCAAAGGCACGCTCAAAGCCGTTATGGTATATCTAGGTATAGCGCAGATCGGTGCATTTTGTATCACCTGTGGATTACTTATCATTGCAAACTACGCAGGCAGCTTTGAATTTGCAAAGTGGGGAAACGTAAATATG
The DNA here is from genome assembly GCF_963518785.1 of uncultured Campylobacter sp. Lineage (NCBI taxonomy): Bacteria > Pseudomonadati > Campylobacterota > Epsilonproteobacteria > Campylobacterales > Campylobacteraceae > Campylobacter > uncultured Campylobacter sp. The sequence goes on along the minus strand of NZ_CAUQKJ010000001.1, from coordinate 218,765 downwards.
CCGATGGGTGCTTCCGTAGCAGCATTCATCTTGTTTTTGGTCGGCTTCGGCTCAAAAGCTGGAATGTGGCCTTTTCACGTTTGGCTACCGCAAGCTCACCCTGCGGCTCCATCAAATGTCTCTGCGCTAATGAGCGGCGTTATGATTAAAGTAGCGCTCTTTACCCTTGTTAAATTTACACTATTTTTGCCGCTAAGCATCTATTTTGGGCTTGCAGTTTTGATCCTAGGAGCAGCTAGCTCGCTTTTCGGCGTTTTATACGCATTGTGCCAGCACGACTTCAAAGCGCTTCTTGCGTATCACTCGGTCGAAAATATCGGCATTATCCTACTAGGTCTTGGCACCGGAATTTACGGCGTCGCAGCAGGCAATGTAACGTTAGCTGCAGTCGGATTTTTAGCAGGCTGTTACCACGTAGTAAATCACGCGATATTCAAAGGCCTTTTATTCTTATGCGCAGGCTCAGTAATCCACGCTACTCATACGCAAAATATGGACGTGCTAGGAGGGCTAGCTAAAAAAATGCCTCTAACCGCTATCGGTATGTTTATCGGTATCATGGGTATCGCAGCGCTTCCTCCGGTAAACGGCTTCGTTTCAGAGTGGTTTACCTATCAAGGAATGCTTCAAGGTGCTAAGGAAAGTGGAATTTTCATTAGATATGCCTTCTCTTTAGCTGTGGTCGCACTTGCGCTTACGGGCGTTTTAGTCGGTATGCACCTTAAGCTTTATGCGGTAATCTTCGCAGGAACCCCAAGGGATGAAAAAATTTGGGAAAATGCAAAAGAAAGCCCATTAGGAATGGTTTTAGGAATGATCATTTTGATGATAGGCTGCGTGGGATTTGGTGTAGGCGCACACTTCATAGTTGATTACATAATGCAGGCGGTAAATTCTATCACTTCCAATAGCGGCTATGTCGCAAGCCTAGGCGCTTCGTCAATCACTTCGCCTTTGGGAAGTATCGTTTCAACTCCCCTTATTGCAGTGATTTTGTGTTCTACAATGCTGCTTCCGTTTATCATCCTAGCGGTTATGAAAGCAAATCGCGACAAACCTCGTGAGACCGATCCTTGGGCGTGCGGCTTTAAATATAGCCCTCGCATGCAAATGACCGGCGGTCCTTTTACCGGCGATTTAAGAAAGATTATGGACTGGTTATTTAGAGGTCATAAACGCAGAATAGAGCAAAACGGCTACTTCGGACCGATCGAGTATCACAACCACCCACAAGACATTTGGTGGACGATAATTTATCAACCGGTAATCGATTGGAGTAAGAAGGTCGCCGATAAGATAGGAATTATTCAAAGCGGCTATGCAAATTTATATACGCTTTACATCCTAATCTATCTTTGCGCGATACTGGGCGTCGGATATTTCTTGATCTAGGAGGTTTGAGATGCAGACTATACAAACTATATTTTTAATGATATTTCAAGTCGCGGTTATCGTCCTAGTCGCTCCGCTCTTCGACGGTATGGCGAGAAAACTTCGAGCCAAACTTCAGTCGAAACAAGGAAGCGATTTTTTCCAGACTTACCGCGATATTATTAAGCTTTTTAAGCGCGGCAGAACCGTTCCTGCGTGCAGCCACTGGGTATTTAGATGGGCGCCGTTTTTCCTATTCGCTACTTCGGCAGCGATTTTGGCGGCTATTCCTATTACATACAGCAAAGATACTCTTTTCGGAGCGTATTCGGATATTTTCGTTATCCTATATCTAGGCGCGCTTTTGCGCTTTGTATTCGGTGCGGCTTCGATAGACAGCGGTAACCCGTTTGCCGCAACCGGCGGTGGACGCGAGCAGATGCTTGCCGTTTTTGTCGAGCCTGTTATGATGATGTGCCTAATTGTAGTAATGATGGCTGCGGGAACTTCAAATTTAGTTGAGATCCAGCAGATGGTACGCAGCGGTCAGATCGGCTATCAAATTCCAAGCTTTGCCGTCGCCTCGATTGCATTTTTATGGTGTATGTATGTCGAGACCGGCAGAAAGCCATTTGATCTTGCCGAAGCCGAACAAGAGCTTCAAGAAGGTTTACTTGGCGAATATGCAGGCAGCGATCTAGGCTTAGTGCAAGCGGCGCTTATTTTGAAGCAATTTGCGATGATCGGATTATTCCTAACGATATTTGAGCCGTGGAATTTTAGCAATCCGTTTTTGGCGATCATAATCTTTGTGCTAAAAACCGGCGTATTTTACGTAGCAGCCGTTTTCATCGACAACTTTGGACCACGCTTCAGAATGACTTCGAGCATGCGCAAAATTTCATGCGGCGCTCTTGCCATTGCTTTTGCGGCATTAACGCTTTACGTAGTAGGATTTTAAGATGAATAGTATCGATATTTTAGCAATTTGTATGATCGTAACGTCACTCGCGGTATTCGGACTTAGAAATTTAAAGCTTTCGATCGGAATTTACGCGATTCAGACGTTACTTTTGGTAAGCATATTTTTTATGCTGTATTCTAACTTCAATGCGCCGCAGCTTAGAATTTGGGCGATAGTGGCGTTTTTTACGAAGGTTATTTTCGTGCCGGGAATTTTATTTTGGCTAGTTAAAAAGCTGGATGTGATCAGCGAAGATGAGCCGGTAGGCGGCTTTTTCGTAAGCCCCGTTATTGCGATGGGATTTTCGCTAGCGATTGCGATGACAATCAATCCGATCTTGCTTGAATTCTCTCTTATTCAAGAAAGAATCGTTCTAATAGCGGCAGTAACCGTATTTATGATGGGAATTTTTGGCTTCATGCTAAGAAATTCTTTCATCAAGCAAATTCTAGCCTACTGCCTATTTGAAAACGGCATCCACCTAAGCCTTGCGCTTATGGCTTACAACTCTCATGAGCTAGTCGAGCTTGGAATTTTAACCGACGCGATCTTTGCGGTTATCATTATGAGTGTTTTGGCGGTTAGATTTTACAAAGCCTATGACGGACTTGATACGTCTAAAGCTTCGAATTTAAGGGGTTAATGATGAATAGTTTAGCTTTTATATTAATTTTTCCGTTGCTCGGAGCGCTGATATTATTCTTATGCCCTAAGAATTTCAAGCTCCTAAGCACGCTACACGTTTTGATTTCTGCGGTTACATCCGCAGGGCTACTCTGTAACGTAGGCAAGCTTCTAAGCGGCAATGCCGAGGCGTTTTACGCATACGATAAATTTCTATTCCTAGATAGCCTAGGCTGCGTATTTTTAGTACTAATCGCCGTAACGGGCTTTTTGGTAAATTTATACTCTACCACCTATATGAAATGGGAGATACAGGGCGGTCATTTAGATCTTAGCGATCTTAGAAAATACTATGCGCTCTGCCACGTTTTCGTTTTTACGATGACGCTTAGCGTTATCTGTAACAACGTCGCGTTTATGTGGGCTGCAGTAGAGGCTACTACGTTAGCATCGGTATTTTTGGTCGCTATTCATAAAGACAAAAAATCTACCGAGAGCGGTTACAAATATATCGTTATATGCTCGATCGGCTTAGCGTTTGCGCTTTATGCTACCGTTTTACTATATGCGGCTACATTCAAAATCACAGGCGACGGCGAGGCTTCGATGCTTTGGACGAGCATTATGGATAATGCCAAAAATTTAAACGGCGATGCTGCTAAGCTTATCTTTATATTTGCTCTAATTGGCTTTGGAACCAAAGCAGGACTTGCTCCTACTCACACTTGGCTTCCTGATGTTCACGCAGAAGGTCCGGCTCCGATTTCAGCCTTGCTTTCGGGTGTGCTTTTAAAATGTGCGATGCTAGCGATATTTAGATATTACGCTATCACAGCTCAAGCTGTAGGCTTTGACTTCGTTCAATCCGTGATGTTAATTTCCGGTACGATCACGCTATTTATAGCAGGAATTTTCCTTGTTCGTCAGCACGACGTAAAGAGGATGTTTGCTTACCACTCGGTCGTTCATATGGGTGTTATTGCATTTGCGCTAGGTATCGGCGGATATTTTGGCTTGCTTGCCGCAATCTTTCACTGCTTAGCTCACAGCTTTACCAAGGCTCTTGCATTCTGCTCTACTGGCAATATTGCTAGAATTTATGGTCACAAAGATATGACTAGAATGGGTGGTATGGTAAAAATCGCTCCGCTTACTACGATAATGTTTGGTGCTGCGGTTTGCTCGCTCGTAGGTGTTCCTGCGTTTGCGATATTCGTGAGCGAATTTAACGTTTTCAAAGGCGCGATAGCCAGCGGTCAATACATAGCCGTAGCATTATTTGCGATCGCGCTCGTAATTATTTTCATCGCGGACTTCGCGCACTTTAATCTAGCGAGCTTCGGTACGCCTAAAGGTGAAGTGGTTTATGCTAAAGAGATGAGCTTGTTTGAAAATTTACCGCTAATCTTGCTTTGCGCTTTAGTGATAATTTTCGGCGTATGGCACGTAGGTGATTTTTGGATGCTCGTCGAAAACGGCGTTAGAATAATGATGAGAGGTTAAAAATGAGAGGCGATAAATTTATAGAAATTTTAAAGACCAAAGTCAAGGTCTTAGAAGTTACCCGCCAAGCCGAGGATCAAATCACCGTTTTAGTGGATAGAAATGATCTGCCGCTTGCGGTTAAGACGCTATATTATGACATCGGCGGTTTTATCAGCACGATGATCCCTAACGATGAGCGCGAGCTAAACGGAAATTTCGCGCTTTATTATGCGATATCTATGGAAGGTGGAAAGATGACCGAAGCGGAGGATTTCGCCGCAGAGGATAAATGCTTCATCACCGTTAGGACGCTAATTCCTGGATCGGATCCTACATTCCCGTCGGTTACTCCTTTAGTGCCTGCTTGCGTATGGTACGAAAGAGAAGCCTTCGATATGTTCGGTTTAATCGCTGAGGGTTTGCCTGATAAACGCCGTTTAGTGCTAAGCGACGATTGGCCGGATGGGCTTCATCCACTTCGCAAAGATGCGATGGACTATCGCTATAGGCCCGATCCTGTAGATCATAAAGACGAGCCTAATGCAGAGTTTTTATTTCCTAGCGGCGACGGCGTAGTAGATGTTCCGCTTGGACCTCTTCACGTAACGAGCGATGAGCCGGGACACTTTAGACTATTTTGCGACGGCGATGAGATTATTGATGCGGACTACCGCTTGTTTTATCAGCACCGCGGTATGGAGAAGCTAGCTGAAAACCGAATGAATTACGATCAGATGGGCTATTTAGCAGAGCGCGTCTGCGGAATTTGCGGCTACGCTCACGCGATTGCATGTATTGAAGCAGCGGAGAAAGCCATCAAGCTTGAAATTCCGCTTCGTGCGCAAGCCATCCGCGTCATCTGCCTTGAGATCGAGCGCCTTCACAGCCATCTTTTAAATATCGGTCTAGCCTGCGAGGTAACGGGTAACTATAACGCCTTTATGCATATCTTTAGGGTGCGCGAATACTCCATGGAGCTAGCTCAGCTCGTAACCGGCGGCCGCAAGACCTACGGCAATGTCATTATGGGCGGACTTCGCCGCGATATGACCGACAATGAAATTCGCAAGAGCATCGAGATCATTAATAAACTTGACGTTCAAATTTCTGAAATTTGGGACGCCGTTATGGAGGATAAACGCCAAATCGGTCGCTGGAAAGGTGTGGGCGTATTAGATCGCAAAGTGGCGCGCGATTTCAGCCCGGTAGGTCCGAATATGAGAGCTTCCGGTTTTAAACGCGACAACCGCTACGATCACCCTTATGATTTCTTCAACAAGATAGAATTCGAAGTAGCCGTAGAGCACGGTGGCGATGTATTCAGCCGCGAAGTCGTAAGATATAAAGAGCTTAAACAATCGATCCACATCATCAGGCAGTGCTTGCATCAAATGCCGCAAACTCCGATAATGATCGATCCACAGACTATGATCAGACCGGAAAACTACGCTTTAGGTCACGACGAAGCACCACGCGGCGAAAACGTCCACTGGATCATGCAAGGAAACGCTCAGAAGGTTTACCGCTGGAGATGTCGCGCCGCTACGTATAACAACTGGCCGAGCTTGCGATTTCAATTCCGCGGAAATAACATCTCCGATGCGGCGCTAATCGTATGCTCGATGGATCCGTGCTACTCATGCACCGAGCGCGTAACTTTAGTCGATATTAATAGCGGAAAGAGTAAAATTCTAACCGAAAAAGACCTTAAGAAATTTTGCCAAGACGGCAAGGTTAGCAAAAAGGATTTAAGATGATGAAATTATTCGACATTACCGAAAAATATGGTAAGGCGACCTATGCTTATCCGTTTGAGCCATACATCGTGCCCGAGAATTTTCGCGGGCAACCTGAATACACCTATGAGCTTTGCATAGGCTGTGCTGCATGCGGTATCGCCTGCCCATCCAATGCGATCGAGCTTAAGATGAATGAAGCTCAAACCAAATTAATTTGGGAATTTGACTGTGGGCGCTGCATATTTTGCGGTCGCTGCGACGAGGTATGCCCTACGGGAGCGGTAAGGCTAGGCAATAGCTTTGAGCTAGCGGTAAAATTTGATAAAAGCGCGCTTATCCAACACGGCGAGCTTGAGATGGAGAAATGCAGCTGCTGCGGCAAGCCGATGACCCCAAAAAGGCTCATCAATTACACGCTAGAAAAGTTAAGTACTGCAAATTTGCTCCCAGGCAGATTAGAAGAAGCTAAAAAATATCTCTATATCTGTCCTGAATGCAAAAAAGCTCAAGCGGTCGAAAGAGTGACCAAAGGTATAGAGGAGGCAATAAAATGAGTTTGTATCAAGTCCCCGAAAATATTAAAAACGCAAACGATCTAACCGCAAAATTGGAGCTTTTGAAAAATATCAAACGAAGCTTCAGCGTTTATCGTATCGACTGCGGAAGTTGCAACGGCTGTGAAATCGAAATTTTTGCTTCTATCACGCCGATGTGGGATCCGGAGCGCTTCGGATTTAAACTCGTAGCTAACCCTCGCCACGCAGATATCTTAGTCTGCACCGGTCCGGTTACTCGACAGATGTATTATCCGCTGCTCCGCGCTTATGAGGCTGCGCCTGATCCAAAGATCGTAGTAGCTCTCGGAGCCTGCGGAAGCACTGGTGGAATTTTTCATGACGCATATAGCGTATGGAGTGGCATCGATAAGATTGTACCGGTAGATGTTTATATCCCCGGCTGCCCTCCGCATCCTGCTAGCATCATCTATGGTCTTGGCATGGCGCTTGGCATCATCGATCAAAAGCTTCAAAAGAAGAGCTACGAGCAAGATAGCACTCTTCCGCCACCGGTTAAGAGTTCAGTTATCGGCGATATTTTATTCGAGCGCGACTTGCAAGCCGAGGCAAAAAGGCTGATGAGCTATATTTTTGGAAGAGTTCTATTCGCAAAATATATGGATGCGATCAAAACCTCATCTGACGTTCACGATCCAAAAGCTTCTCGCGAGGCTCTACTTAACGCTATCCACACCGAAGAGGATCCTAGATACGCGGAGTGCATGGCGCTATTACACAACGACGTGTATCTAAAATATGCCCGCGCTGCGGAGGAATTTAAAATCGATCCGCAAAAAGAGGTCTGGAGTAAACGATGATTGAGGTTTTTAAGCTTACAAAGCGGCATATGGACGAAAACGAAAATTTACCTAAAGAGCTAAAGGATATCAAGGTTTTTTCCACCTGCGTCGGTCATGGCGTAGGTACGATCGATTTTAGCGAAAAGGTGCTTGAGATAGACGATGAAGAATTTAAACGCATCATCGAGAACTCGGGCGACTATGTTAAATTTAAGATCGGTAACCTAAGCAAGTATTTCGAGATTGAAATTTTTGCCGAGCACGCAGCCAAGCTAATCCCTCAGCTTTGCGAATGTGAGCTTAAAGATCTGCTAAAAAATATGCGCGAAGGATACTTCGTGCTAAGGAAGGATTTTTGATGCGAAAGGCGTTGCTTTGTATCGGCAATCCCCTTCGCGGTGACGACGACGTGGGCAATGAAACAGGGCGAATAGTCGAGGCGAACCTAAAGGACTGGCGCGTTTTTTACGGGCAGGATGTGCCCGAAAACGAATTTGCAGCCCTTAGGGAATTCGCCCCTGAAATTCTAATCGTAGTAGATGCAATGAGCGGCTTTGATGAGGATAAGATAGAATTCTTTGATCTTAGTAATGATCGCGACTACATATACTCGACGCATAACCTACCTACGCCGGTGCTTCTAAGCTATCTGCGCAAAATTTGCCCAAAGACGCTGTTTTTGGGCATTAGCGTGTTGCTCGATAACGTCCTTGATTTTAAAGAAGGGCTAAGCGAGAGCGCAAAAAAAAGCGCGCAAAAAGCTTATGAGCGTATCTTAGAAATTGATTCAAATTTAAATGAGGAGGAGTAAATGTTAAATCCTGCAGAAACCGCACAAGCGGTATCTAGTTCGATGCAACACAAAGCGCATACCCCGCTAATTAGCATAATTTTTCTAGCTATAATGGCGGGCGCTGCAATCGCTATGGGCGATATTTTCTGGGCTCACTCGACCGTCGGAATGGCTGAAAAGCAATCTATTGGCTTATCGAATTTCATCGGAGGTATTACCTTTAGCTGCGGTCTGATGATGGTGGTTTTTTACGGTGGGCATCTATTTACCAGCTCTGTTTTAACGGGTGTGCCTGCTGCCGATGGCAAATTACCGCTAGGTAAAACTATCGGCTATTGGGCTATCGTTTGGTGCTTTAACTTCGTAGGCGGCGCGTTAATCGCGTATATGTATTATTACTCAGGACTTCCGCTTAAATATGACGGTTACATCTTGCAGCACTTCATTCCTGCAGCAGCAGGCAAAATAAACGCGCCTTTTCATGAGCTATTCATCCGCGGAATTTTTTGTAACGTGTTTGTATGTATGTCTATCTGGACTGCAACCAGCGAGAGCAATCTATCGGGTAAATTCTTTGCAATTATGTGGATGATCGGCGCATTCGTAGCTTGCTCGATGGAACACTGCGTGGCAAATATGTTTATCCTAACTGAAGGTATCATCGCTAAAGGCCACTATTTAGCAGCTGCTGGTGGCGATGTAAATGCTCTTGCAAGCTCGCTTCACGGTGTAACGGCGGCTCAAATAGATTCAATAAACTGGGGAAATTTCATCGTTAAAAATATGATCCCGGTTACGCTAGGCAACATCTGCGGCGGTCTATTTTTAGTAGGCTTGGTCGGATTTATGGTCAATAAATACGATACGAAAAAGAAAGACTAATCTATCGCTCTTCAGCACGATATAAACAAAATATGGCGCGGCACTTTGCCGCGCATTTTTAATTTCTTAAATTTTAAAAATTCTCATACATAAAATTTCGTTCGATCCAAAATTTTAGACGAAATCCTAAGCGAAATTCGGGATGAAATTCCAAAACCAAGCTCTTGATAAAAATTTTACGCTGTAAATCTAGGTAAAATCCTGCGCCTTGACTTTAGACAAAATTTCGCGCTTAAGCCGTAACGTAAGCCGCATAAATGCTTTAAAAACTCTAGCCCGAGCTTAAACACAGTAGCTAAGCAATCTGTCGTAGTCTAGGATCAAAAACTCGTGCTGACTGATTTTTTGAATTACGTTATCTTTTACAAGCTCGTTAAACGCGGTACTCGCGCTTTGACGCTTGAGCCCTACGAAGGATGAAAGCACCTTTAGCGAAAAGGGTAAAAAGACGTATTTGTAGCCATTTTGATGAAAATTCTGCTCGTTTGCAAGCTCGATCAAAAAGCTCGCGATGCGCCCTTTTGCATTTTCAAAAAGTATAGAGCGTGTGATTTTGCGCTGCAGCAGAATTATCTCTGTTAAAATTTTTATATATGCCTCGCAAAAGCTGCGATTTGCCAAGATCTCCCCTAGTCCGCTCGCATCGATCGTGTAAATCTCGCTGTCCTCTAAAAACTCAAGCGCGCAAATTTCATTAAGAATAGTGATATTGTCCTTGTTTAGGTAGTTGATGATGAATTCCTCGCCGTCTTCAAAAAACGAAAGCTTCGCCTGTCCGCTTTTAAAAATAAAAACTTTAGGCGCCTCGCTATAAAAAACATAGCCTTTTTTGATGACTTGGTGCTCGAACATTGCAAGCTCCTCGTCGCTAAGCGTGGCGATAGCCTCGGTTTGCAGTAGTCCCAGCCGCGATTTTTCCATATAACCTCCAAAAGCTAAGAATTATACAATGAAATATTTAGACAAAGATAAAGCTGCGCGGATTAAATTTACCATCCGCACTATGGCTGCGCATCTAGGTCGCCTAAGCTAATAAATTTTATAGCTTTTAAAATTCTAAATTTTACCCGCGCTTTGCATCGCGTAAAATTTCAAAAATTAATTGAGCTTTACGTGGCAATATTATAGCCAAAACCCGCGGCGCGAATTTACAATTCTACCTCTAAATAAAATTTCATATCATTTTATTGAAATTTTATTTAGCAAGGATATAATAATGCATATTAAAAATAAGCGGCATTTGCTCGCGACGATACCGCAAGAGAGGGAGCCTTATGCAAAAGTTAAATTTTAAAGATAACGTCTCCGAAACGCTGCTGATCAACGTCTATATGCGCCACTTGGATTTCAAAGACAAGGATCCGATTCTAAACGATCCCTTTTCAAGCGCCGTCGTAGAGCAGATCGATTATGATTTTGCAAAATTCGACGACGCGCGCCTTAGCAAAACGGGCACGGTGATCCGCGCGAAATTTTTTGACGACGAGACGCTGCGGCTAGCTAAAGAATTTGATCGCCCTATCATCGTGCAGCTCGGCGCCGGGCTCGACACCCGCCCGCTTAGGCTCCAGAGCGCCCTACCGAGCGCCCTATTTTACGACCTCGATCTGCCCGACGTCATCGCCGTGCGCGACGCACTACTGCCCAAAGCAAAGAATAACTTCAGTCTGCCCTACTCGATGCTGGATCCCTCGTGGATGGACGAGCTAGTCGCAAAGCACGGCAGCGCGGGCTACATCTTCATCTTAGAGGGCGTGAGTATGTATTTTGAGAAAGAGGAATTTAAGAAATTTTTTATCGCGCTTGCACAAAAATTCCGCGGCTACGTGCTGAGCGACTTCATGAGCGATTTTTCGGTAAAGAAATTCGATAGCAAGCGCCACGACGCGATGAAACATATGCAAAACGCACCCTTTAAAATGGGCATCGGCGGCGGCGCGGAGGTGCAGGGCTGGGATAGCGCGCATATCAGATTCGTCAGGGAGGCCGCGATGCTAAAAATGTATAAAAGCCACTGGAGCCTCAAAGGGCGCCTATTTAGCCTGATTCCCGCCTTTTGCAATGCGTGCAAGATGTTCGTTTTCAAAATCGGCGGTGATGAATAATAAGGCTTAAAATTTCAGTTGATTGCTTTGCAAATTTCGACAGCTAAGGCGCGAATTCTAAGCTGCTTATCTGGCAGGCTGGCATGCAGAGCAAACGGCACATACCGCTTTGCTTAATGCTTGAGTAAAATTATAAAAACGCTTTAAAATTTCGCTTAAATTTCTCTCGATTTATAGGAATTTAAGAGTTTTTAAAATATATTTTCGCATCTTAAATTCACGGAAAAGATCATGCAAAATTTTCTCGACAAACTCACTGCCACAATTGACGCAATCAACTCCTTTTTGTGGGGTCCGTACTTTCTAATCGCCCTACTTTGCGGTACCGGCGCGTATTTTACGGTGCGCTTGCACCTGGTGCAGATTTTTAAATTTAAAATGGGCGCGCGCAAGCTTTTCGGCAACTTCTCTCTGCACGGCGCGGCTGCGGGCAAAAGCGGCATGAGCTCGTTCCAAGCCGTCGCCACGGCGATCGCCGCGCAGGTCGGTACGGGCAACCTCGTCGGCGCCAGCACCGCGTTAGTGATGGGCGGGCCGGGCGCGATATTTTGGATGTGGTGCGCGGCGTTTTTAGGCATGGCGACGAATTTTGCCGAGATCTGCCTAGCTCAAATTTACCGTACCAAGGACAATAGCGGACATATGATCGGAGGGCCCGCGTTTTACATCAGCCGCGGACTTAAAAGCCCCTTTGCCAAGCCTTTAGCGGCGTTTTTTGCGCTAGCCATCATCTTTGCTTTGGGCTTCATGGGTAATATGGTGCAGGCAAACTCCATCTCAGACGGCTTTAGCGGCGCATTTGGAATCCCAAAGTGGGTGAGCGGCGCAGCCTTAGCACTCATCTGCTGCGTCATCTTTTTCGGCGGCGTCAAAGCGATCGCGCGCGTAGCCGAAAAGGTCGTGCCGCTAATGGCGATCTGCTACGTGCTGGTGGGTCTCGTCATCATCGGCTCAAATTTCGATAAAATTCCATCCGTCATCGCGCTGATATTCAAAGCCGCGTTCGATCCATCCGCTGCCTGGGGCGGCGCTACGGGCGCTACGATCGCTACTGCGATGAGATACGGCATCGCGCGCGGGCTCTTTTCAAACGAAGCGGGCATGGGCTCGACGCCGCACGCACACGCCGCAGCGAACGTCAAACACCCCGTAGATCAAGCCGTGCTCGGCATAATGGGCGTTTTCGTCGATACCTTTATCGTGCTTAACATCACCGTTTTTGTGGTGCTTAGCACTGACGTAGTCACCTTCGAAAACGGCAAGGCGGTATTTTCGGGCATCTCGCTGGTGCAAGAAGCCTTCGGATCGCAAATTTTGGGTCGTAGCGGCGGCTACGGCTTCGTGGCGATCTGCCTGTTTTTCTTCGCATTTACTACGATTTTGGGCTGGTATTATTTCGCCGAAATCAACGTGCGATACCTCCTAGGCGCAAAATTCGTCAAGCTCTTGCAAATTTTAGTCGTCGCATTCGTATTCATAGGAAGCGTGCAAAAGATCGACCTAGTCTGGGGGCTAGCCGATATGTTTAACGGACTGATGGTGATCCCCAACTTAATCGCGATCATCCTACTTAGCCCCGTCGTCGTGCGGCTTTTGAGCGACTTTAACGACGGCAAAAGCTACGACGCGAACGACTACAAATAACGCCGCGCGCTAAATTTCAAGCCCGCACTTGAAATTTAGCGCAAAATCGCTGTAAAATTTAGAATTTTAAAATTCTTTTCTAGCTAAAATCCTAGCCTAAATTTTATGATTTAAGGAGAACGCATGCAAATTTTAAGGAGCGAAAAATGCCCGTTTTAAAGGCATTGCTGACCGGGCAACCGCACGCTTACGGCGACGAGCGCGCCACGCAGCCTCTAAAAAGGCGCTGGCAGACGGCGATATTCAAGCAAGCTAGAGCGGGTGAAGTGCGCGCGAATGAGCTTGGATTCGAGGGCGACGCGGTAGCCGACACGCTGCATCACGGCGGAGAGGAAAAGGCAATTTTTGCCAACTCGCTGCAAAATTACGCCGCGTGGGAGAGGTTTTTGGGGCTTAAAAATCTAGCCTACGGCGCAATGGGCGAAAACCTCACGATCAGCGGACTACACGAGCAAAACGTATGCATCGGCGATGTGCACCGCATAGGCTCGCTGGTACTGCAAGTAAGCCAGCCGCGCAAGCCCTGCTACAAGCTCTCGATGCGCTGGGGCAACGCGGAGATGACGGCGGAGATCGCGCGCAGCGGACTTACCGGCTGGTACTACCGCGTGCTAGAGGCGGGCTCGTGCCGCGCGGGCGACGAGATCTACGTCGTAGAGCGCGACCCCGCTATGATGAGCGTGATGGAGCTCAACCGTCTATTTTACGGCGAGCGTATCAATGAAGGGCTGTTAGCAAAATTTAACCGGCTTACGACGCTTAAGCCAAAATGGCGCGAGGACATGCGCCGCAAGCTAGAGGGCAGCTACGACGACGGCTTTATGCGGTTATGAAATTTAGCCTCGAAGCGGCGTTTTAAAACAGCAAAGTAGCGCCGCGCCTTATTGTTTTAAAACACACTCTTGGCGCGGATTTCAAAATACTTTCTAAGCCGTCGATGCTGGCTTTCAAGACACTTTCTAACTCCTCAATCGGCTTGCAAGAAAACATCTCTTTTGATGTGAGCCGCAAATTCAGACTAAATTCCAAAGACGAAATTTTAATTTGATCCGCGCTGATCGCGCGCAAATGCGATCTATTTTCGCACTCTGTTTTGCAGTGCGACACAGGCTACAAGCAAAAATTAAAGACGCAAATTTAACCGCGCTTAGAATTTAATCTTTTATGAAATCTAAATTTAGCCGCACATTCAAAGCCGCAAGCGCCGCTCTTTGTAAATTTTAAAATTTAAAAGCGGTAAATTTAATCCCCTTGCTACGCAGCGAATTTTTCCAAAATTAAAAAGCGAACTATTTTTACTCGCGCAACACACTCATCTCGCACACTTAGCGGCGTGGCTCTTACGCTGCAAACGAGCTTCCTCAAAGCTTTGTAACGCGCGCCAAATTAGACATGTCAGATACTTCGCCAAGCGCCTTTCAAAGCTCATTTATAGCGCTTGCTATAAGTAGAATTTTGCGCGGAATTTTGCGCGGCGCGGCAACAATTACGACCTTTTAAGAGCACACACCGTAGCTCAAAAGCCTATTTCAGCTTTTTAAAACCGCGTGCCGTAAGGCTCAAAGTCTGTTCCTGCGCTCAATCAACTACCTCGATCCCCGCATCCGCGCAGGCTTTTCGCGCCTTTTTAGATATGCCGATGCCTGTTGTTTCGATTTTCTTAAGATTTTTGAAGGGCGCAAGCTCGGCAGCATCGATGTTTTTGATGTCAAAAAGCTCGTCCTCGCCGTCCCAATCAGGCGCGATTTGCAGGTAAATTTCGTTCCCGCCGTCAAGATAGAGTTCGCTCACCTGCTCCGCCAAATCCGCAGGAACCGGATAGTCCTTAAACCACTTTTTGGCCTGCGGTAGCGCGCCGAAATCCGCGTACGGATCGATGCCGCGCTCCTCGCAGTACTCAAACACGTCAAATTTAGGCTGTAGCAGGGCTTTTTCATACATCAGCTCGTTCATCACGGCGATTTTGAAATTGAAATTTTTAAACGCTAGCGTCTCGCCCGCAGCGCGCGGAAGCTTAAATTTATCGCTCGGTCTCGGCTTTACCTTTTTCTCTTTTTGATTGATGCAGACGCGCCCTATCGGCATTTTCGCAGCTCGCACGATTTCTGCGATCTCGTCGGTGTCGCGCTTAGCGAAGCGCTCGGCAAAGTCCATCGCGCCTATGCGCTCCTGCACGGCATCGGCGAGAGCTAGCGAGACTTCGAACTTGCCTAGGCTAAGCTCCAAAAATATATATGCGCCGCGCAGCTTCTGCTCAGGCACGGCCTCAAGCGGCGGCCTGCCCTCAAGCGTGAACGCGCCGCCGTATAGCTTGCGCGGAACCTCGTGCTGCACGCCCTTTGCGACCTCAAGCATCAAAATCATCTCGGTAAGCCTCGGTTCTGCGAGCTCTCCTGCGCGCACAAAGGCAAAAATCCCCGCCTCATCCCAAAAATAGCGGCTTTTGCCCTCTCCGTCATCGATCACGCGCGGCTGACCCAATGCTTCATTAAATTTAGCCAGATCAAATTCGCAGTTTACGCCGCCGATGAAAATGCCGTCCGCACGCACATCAATGTCAAATTTATCCTTTTTAAAAATGCCAAACAGTCCCATTTGTCGCTCCTGATTTTGCCTTAAATTTCGTCTTAAAATTTTTCCAAAAACCCGTAAAAATCGTCCGCAAAAAGCCTATCCTCGCCCTCCGCGTAGTCGCGCACGAAGACTTTGTATTCACACGGCGCGTAATCTGCCCGCTCGCTCGCTATCTCTTTCATCACTCCGCTTGCTGCATCGTCTGCCGCTTCGCTTGCTGTCGCGCCCGCTGTTTTACACATCGTTTCATCTGCCACTTCGGCATTTATATCGCACGCCGCATCCGGTGATCTCTCCGCGCGCGCTTCATCGCCAGATGCCCTATTTTCCGCACCGTCGGATACCGTCGCGACGACCGTATCGCGCACTGTCTCGCTCGCGGCTTTGCCGCTCGTGCTATCCGCCGTCTTGCCGCGCGCCGTGTTGGACGAGCCGTCCGCCATGCCATTTGCGGGCGAAATTTTAAAATAATACTCCTCGTCCTCGAGCTGCAAAAACACGAGCTCGTCCGCGGCGAATAGCCCGTTTTTGAGATTTACCTCATACGTGTAGCAGATGTCGGCGTCGGCACTGTCCGCAAACTCGGGCGGCGCGATCGTTTTTAGCTCAATCCGCGCTGACGCTAGCGTATCTTAGCAGCATCTGCTTGTAGCTCGCAGGTAGCGCGAAACCGAGCCGCCGCTGCGCCTGTGCGATCCACGCGGGCTCTATGTCGCTGCGCCCCGCGGCTGCGATATTTTTAGATTTTTGAATAAGTTTTTCTATCATTTTGATCCCGTTTCGAGCGAGAAATTTTAACGCCTTAGCGCACCAGACGCGCTGTTGGCATAGATCCACGGGCATTTGGCGCGGCTTTGAAAATCTAAATTTAAAAGCTCGCGCAGCTTCAAAACCAAAGCGAGCCGTTTAAATTTTGAGCAGCCCGCGCATAAATTTTTGACCGCAAACGCGAACCGGCAGAGTTTTAGCGATCTAAATTTAGCGCTAAGCCCTAGCCAGCGCTATTACTTCGATCTCCACAAGCGCACCCTTGGGGAGTTTGGCGACCTGCACCGTGCTGCGAGCGGGCTTGTGCGCGCCGAACGCCGCCGCGTATATCTCGTTCACCGCGGCAAAATCGCCCATATCGGCTAGGAAAATCGTCGTTTTGACGGCATCTTGCAGCGTCGCGCCCGCTTCTTTCAGGATCGCGGCGAGGTTTTGCAAAACCTGCCTCGTTTGCGCCTCCACGCCGCCCGCGACGAACTCTCCGTCAGGCTTAAGCGCGATCTGCCCCGAGGTAAAGATGAGTCCGCCCGCCTTGATCGCCTGAGAGTACGGTCCGATGGCCTGCGCCGCATCGGGAGTCGAAATAATCTGCATACTAAATCCTTTGTGAAAAATTTTGCCCATTTTATCGCAAAATATTTTAGCATTGCTTTAGGCGGCGGAATTTCGCGAGCGAGGTTGCGGGCGCGGATGCGGCTGGTACGATGAAATTTAATAGGCCGTTAGTGATGGCTAAATTTCGGCGGGCGAGGCGAAACAGATACGCGGCAATGCGACAAATTTGAATGGCATGGATAGGCAAAATTTCGCCTACGATAGCAGAATGAAACGGTAGACGCAGCGGTGTGGTTAATTTATCGCACAAATATAGCGGACAATATGGCTAGAAGCTAGCGCAGAATAGCGAACCGTGGCGGCGAAACGGCAAAATTTAAAATAGCCGACGGACGCGGAAACAGCGCGTAGAAATGCGGCTAAATTTAACCGCTGCGAGTGGATTTGGTAGTACGTACGGGCGGCACGGCGAAATGATCTATGGAGCGGTATTTTGAAATTTTGCTGACGTAAGCGTATGAAGTTTTATAAGCACCGGCGCGATAATGCTGCGTGCTCGGCAATACGACTAAATTCTATCAATAGCGGACAAATAAAATAAATACGTGGGTAATACGGCGAAATTTAACTGACACGAATTAGACTAAATTTCATCGGCGACACACAGCTCTAGATCGGTACGGCGTTAAGCAAGATCGGCGCCGCAGTAGTAAAATCGGCACTATTGCGACAGCAAGATCGGCGCCGTCACAGTGAGATTGGTGCGACACCCCGATAAAATCGGCACCATCAAAGTAAGTTTGGCACAACGCTACCACAGTAGCAAAGTCGGCTCCGTCGCAACGCGATCCGTACGAAGCTACGATAAAATCGAGATCACAGTGATAAATTGGCAGTGTTACAGCGATTCGGCGCGACGCCATGATAATATCCACGTGCTATCACGGCAGCAAAGTCAGCGCCGTTGCAGTAAGTTCGATACGGCTCTACGATATAATCGATGCTGAAGTAGTAAATTGGTAGTGTCGCAGTAAGTTTGGTGCGACACTGCGGCAAAATCGACGCTGCAGTAGTAAACTAAGCACCATCGAGGCGGCAAGATCGGCGTTGTCGTAGCATATCAGCGAGGGCTCATAAAATTTTACGCGAAATTTTATACGAAATCCTGTATAAAATTCTATGATTTTGGCTTGAAATTAACCCGCGATCGGTCCTCAACCGGTCTGTAATCAATTTGCAATCAGTCCGTAAAGTAGCTTTAAAATCGTGGCGGCAACGACGAGCAGAAGCATTTTGCGCACGAATTTTACGTCGCATCTCATCACGAGGCTTGAGCCTGCGAAGCTGCCCGCGATCTGTCCGACCGCCATCACCGCTCCGACGAGCCATAAAATTTGCCCGCCGATGATAAAAACGCCCAAAGAGACGATGTTTGAGGTGAAATTTAAAACCTTCGTGTGCGCGACCGCCTTTTTCATATAAAGCCCTAAAATTCCCACGAGCGCAAACGTCCAAAACGAGCCCGTACCGGGGCCGAAAAACCCGTCGTAAAAGCCCAAAATAAGCCCGAAAATCGCGTAAAAGCTATCTTTTGACATCTTGGGTTTGGCGGGCTCTTCGCCAAGGTTTGGCGAAAAAATCATATAAAAGAAAAGCGCTAGCAGCAGGATCGGAATGAGGTAGTTTAGGAATTTCGCATCTATTAGAAGCAGGACGTAAGCACCGACGAGTCCGCCTATGAACGTAAAAATCACGCCACGCAAGATCTCCGCCGCATCGACGTAACCCTTACGGATGAAATTTAAAGCGGCGGTGAAGCTTCCGAAACTGCCTTGAAATCTATTTGTGGCGATCGCTACATGCGGCGGAACGCCCACAGCAAGCAGCGCAGGCAGCGAAATCAACCCGCCGCCGCCCGCGATCGAGTCGATAAATCCGCCGAAAAACGCCGCCGCAAAAAGCACCGCAAACTGCCAAAGTTCAAGCTCCATTTTTGTCCTTTTTTTTCAAATCACGCAGGCACGTGCTATGAACGCCTGTCAGAATTCTCGCAATTACGATCGCAAACCGCTCATACGCCGCAAAGTGCATACGGGCGCCTGCTAGAATTTCGTGAAATCCTATAAAATTTCGCGGAATTATATCGGATTTTGCTGCACGGCTCCTGCTTAAATTTTATGAAATTTATCGCACGATTGCCGTTTTAATGCCATGCAATTTATCGCGTCGCGCACAAGCTGCAAAATTTCATAAAAATTTAAGTAGCACAAGGCTGTGGAATTTTACCCAAATTCTACAAGACAGCCCTATAAATTTCACGCGGCTATCCGCGAAATTTGCAGAATTTTATGAAGCGATCTCTTGCTAAAATTTTATGGAATTTCGATGCGCCGTATTCAAACGTATGGCAGTCCACAAAGGCTTATCTACCAGATTACGCGGCAGCACAGCACAAAATTCCGCTATACACCCGCACCAAAGCTTCATAAAATTTCATCACGCGTACCAGATAAAATTTCGCCGATTTATTCCGCAGTTTTATCTAAACTCGCGCTTAGCTCAGGTAAAATTTTATCTATCTCGCCGCTCTGCCCGAGACGATACAGCGCGAAGTCGTATTTGATGGGATCGCTCGGATCGAAGCGCCTTAAGCTTTGCGTAAGCTGCAAAACCGCCTCAAAATCGTAACTCTTGCGATCGATCAGCCCAAGCTTAAGCGAAACTTTATGCGTATGGGTATCGAGCGGGATGAGGAGGCGCGATTTTTCGATCTTTTTGTACAGCCCCAGATCGATATCGCTGTCGCGCACCGCCCAGCGCAGGAAGAGATTGTAGCGCTTGTACGGCGACGTGGGCTTTTGTGAGAAGCCGCGCCCGAAAAAAAACTCATACCCCGGGCTGCGGTAGGGATTTAATTTGTAAATCTTGCCGATTAAAAAATTTATCCCATCCTCGATCCGTCCGCTTTCTTGCATGCCGCGAAGCACGCTCTCTTCGATGCTAAGGCTATTTTTAAGCCGCTTTAAAGTTATAAAAATTTCAGCGACGTCGCGCGGGCTTTGAAATCTATATTTTTTGCCCGCAAGCTCCGCGCCAATGCGCTCATCGCTCCCGTTTAAAAGCGAAAAATCAAGCGAGCGAAGAAATTTTAAAATTTGAGCCGCGTTGCCGTAAGCAAACAACGCGCAGATGAGTGCTACGACGTCGTTTCGATGTCCCTTTGCGACCTGCAGCGGATCGGGCGCGCCGAAAAGATCCGCGTCGCAATTTTTCAAATCGGCGTAGTAATCTAAAATTTGTTTTAAGCTTTTCATTTTGCGTAGTAGCTCATCGTCGTAGCGCCAAATTTGCGCGATTTAAGCAGTGCGAAATCGCCGATTTTAAGCGGCAACTCAAGCTCGCTCATATGCTCGATCGCGATTAACAGCTCGCACTGCGCGGAGCCTAGGCGCGTTATCAGCGCTAGCACCCGCTCGTAAATCTCACCAAAGCCCTGCCTGATCGCAAACGGCGGATCTAGATAGACAAACACTCTGCGCGCGGGATCGGAGACGGAATTTTCACTAGAATTTGCGGTATGGCTTTCGCTAGAATTTGCAGCAGAACATTTGCCTAAATCGTTTGCGGTAGAGCTTTCGCCTAAACCGCAGGATAAATTTTCGCGGGAGTTGGCGCCAGAATTTTTTCTTAAACCGCGGGTTAAATTTACGTTCGGACGCGAATTTTCTTTGCAGCTAGCGGCAAAATTGCCGTCAGAATTCGCAGTGGAATTTTTTCTTGAATCATAGACGAAATTTGCGCTTGAATGTAAACTTTTTCTGCAGCTAGAATCAAAATTTTCGCCTAAATTTAAGCTTTTTTTCTCTTCGCAGCTCACGTCTAAGCCCGCACCGCGATTTGTGTCAAAATTAGAGCTCTCGCTGCATTTTGAGCTTAAATTTACGCTACGATTAGCGGTCTCGGTGCCGCTTGCATCGTATTGCGAAGCGGAGCTCGCGTCAAACTTTTCGCCAAAGCTCGCGGCATCCGTAGTTAGCGAATTCGCACGATATTTTATACTAGAAGCGCCCGCATAATCGCCAATCTGGGCAGAACCGCCAAAACCCTCCACGCCCGCGCAATCAGCATTTGTGCCGCTCTGCGCGCCATTTTGCGCGCTGTCAGGCACACTGCTTCCCGTGCCGCATTTAGCCAAATCTTTCACGCCGCTTTGCGCGGTGCCTTCCGCTTCGATGCTCTGCGCGGCGCGGTATCCGTCCTCGCCCTGCTCTACGCTACTAAAGCTTTTGCGGCAACCCTCTTTTTCGCTGCTTGAATTTTTACAGCAGGCGGCGTCGTCGGCATGGTTTTTGAAATTTTTGCCGCTTAAATTTAACGAATTCACGCCCAAGCGTCCGTTCATATTCGCTTGCAGATCGTGCAAAATTTCAGGTAGTCGCTCGAAGCAATCGCCCAAAATCGTATTTGCGCCGAGCTCAAAAAGCTCGAAATTTTTCCGCATTATCTTATGCGCGGCGACGTCCTTTTCGATCGCATAAATGTTTTTTGCGCCGTTGCTTAGCGCTTCAAGCGCCATCGCACCGCTGCCGCCGAAGCACTCGATAAATGTCGCGCCGCGCAACTCCGCCCGCCACGTATCAAAAAATGAGCCCTTTACGATGCTTTTCGTGCCGCGCGTGCTCGAAAGCGCGGGCAGAGCGAGCTTTTTGCCTTTGTAAATGCCGCTTGAAATTTGCGTAAAGAGTGTGCCGCCAAGCTTGGAAAATTTAGCCATCTTGCCTTCTTAAAATTTCGATGATTTTTGCCTTGAACTCATCAAATAGCGCGCAAATCTCAACTTCTACACTCGCCGCATCGCATTCGCTAAAATCCCGCTTTAGCGAGCCTTGAAAATCCTCTAGCTTCGATAGCAAGGTATTCTTTGAAAACGGTAGCGCCAAATCTCCGCTCTCGCCGATTAAAAATAGCGGTTTTGCCGAGCTTTGCGGATCATCGCTTATCACAAAGTCGCAATCCTGCGCACTTGCGGCATGGTCTTTCAAAAACAGCTCCAGCGTCTTTTGTAAAATTTCGCAGTCGCAATCGATAAAAGCTTTCATCAAAACCCCTTTTTAAATTTTATCATCTTAAACTTTTCGCCAAACTCCGCGCGCAGGTGATTAAACTGCAAAAGCGCGTTTAGGTAGCCCTTCTCGCCGCTTTTTTGCATAAAAAGCTCTAAAAGCTGGACCGCGCCGAAGTCTATCAAAGCCGCGATCTGTCTTTTAAAATCCGCCATCGCAGCGCCCGCGTCCTCAAACGCCGCGCGTAAAATTTCAAAATTTACGTCGTAGGTAAGATCGCTTTTGCCGTAAAAATCGCTCAAGTTTTGCACCTCAAAGAAGCTAAAAACTTCGTGATTTCGGTAAATCCGCAGGCTAAAATCGCCGCTAGAGCCCATCTGTCCGTAATCGAATGCTATAAAATAAAACCGCTGCGCGCTGGCACAAATTTCGCGCGCGAAGCGAAAGTATCCGACAGGGATTTCGCCGCGCGAGATGCCGAATCTGCGCGCGAGGGTCAAAATTTCACCTTCTTTTATGGGAGCAAATTTTGCCGCACCGCTCTTTATAAAAAGCATATTTTCGCCGTCCACCGCCTCGCATTTAAAGGCGTCGAAAAGTTCATTTGCCACAAAGATCGCATCTTTAAATTTCGCCTCGCGCGCGCTTGTAAAGTGCTTTAGCGCGATTTCGCCGCCGAAGCTCTCCGCAAAGCTCGCCCGCTGCAGCTCGCACAGGCGCTCGTGCGGCTCGATAATCGCAAAGCTAAATTTATCAAGCGCCGCCGCGCCGCCCAGCGTAAAGATAGCTTGCGCTATGTCGCAAAGCAGCTGCCCGTCGTGCGAGCCGATCTCTACAATAGCGATTTTAGCGTTATTTTGCGATTTTTCTGCAAGCGCGACATCTGAATTTAGCTCGCACGCCGCCGCAAGGTTTTGCCTCGATGCAATTGGGCTTGTCGCTGCGTCTAAGCTTAACGCTTGCGTCGCGCCAAAATCCGCGCTTAGGCGTAAAATTTCGCGCGCGATGCATATCCCAAAGAAGCTCCCTACGCTTACGGCAGTGTAAAAATCGCCGCTCTTACCGATTTTAGCGGCATTTGCGTAGTAGCTCTCGTTTAGCCAGCCCTCAAAAAAATCACTAAATTTCACGCCCGCACTATCTCGTCCAGGCTCTTGCGTAGGTGCGCAAAGCCCTCTTTAATCTCGGATTTTTTGATATTTAATGCAGGCAAAAATCTAAGGGTGCGCTTGCCTGATTTTAGAATCAAAAGTCCGTTTTGCAGGGCTTTGTTAAAGATCTCGCCCAAGTTTTTTTCATCGCGCAACACGAGGCCTTGCATCAGACCGAGCCCCACGCGCTTTTCGATCAGGCTAGGATAGTCTGCGGCGATGGCGTCCAGTTTTTTGATAAATCTTTTTATAGTCTTATCAAGCTTGCCGCTCGCTTTTAAAAACTGAAGCTGCGAAAGCACCGCAAGCGCCGTAGAGGTCGCCAAAAAGTTACCGCCGAAGGTGCTGCCGTGCTCGCCCGGAGCGAAAATATTTTGCTGCGCCACGCACGCGCCGATCGGCACGCCGCCCGCAAGCCCTTTAGCAAAGGTGATGATGTCGGGACGGATGCCGTAAATTTGCGACGTCGCGAACTCGCCCGTGCGATATACGCCGCACTGCACCTCGTCGGTGATTAAAAGCAGCTTTCTCTCTTTTAAAACAGCCGCCAGCCTTTGCACGCTCGCCTTATCTAGAGGCTTGATGCCGCCCTCGCCCTGGACTAGCTCGATCATCACGGCGATGCTGTTTTCATCGATGTGCGCGATGATCTCCTCGATATCGTCGAAAAATTTAAACCCGGGCATATAGGGCGCAAAAATTTCCGGATGAAATTTCTCCTGCCCGGTAGCTTGTAGAGTAGCTAGCGTGCGACCATGGAAGGAATTTCGCAAAGTTAGAATTTCAAATTTCTTATTAGGAAAATTTACGGTGCCGTATTTGCGCGCCATTTTGATCGCCGCTTCGTTAGCCTCCGCGCCCGAGTTGCAAAACACCGCGTATGTACGGTACCCTAAAAGCTCGCTAATCTTTTGAGCCAGGGCTTCTTGGGGCAGAATTCTATAGATATTTGAGCCGTGGATGATCTGCGCGGCTTGCGTGCCGATCGCTTCCAGCACGATATCGTTTGCGTGCCCCAGGCAGTTTACGCCGATGCCCGCGCCAAAATCCACGTAGTCCTTGCCCGTTTCGTCATAGACTATCGAGCCCTCGCCTCTTACCAGCGCCACGTTTACGCGCGCGAAATTATCCATCAAATAGTTCATTTTTTATACTCCACTTTAGGCAGATGCCAAGATTTGTAATAAGCCACCATGCGAAACGCAACTCCTAAAACCAACAAAATAAGCACCGAAACTACGCCGCTAAGCCCCAATCCATCAAGCACGAAATATATCAAGCCCACGCCCATGCTTATCGTGCCGTAAAGCCCCGTATGCAAAAACCACGGCACTTCGTTCAGCAGTACGTCGCGCAAAATGCCGCCGCCCACGCCGTTGCAAAATGCGATTAGCACCACGCCAAAAACGTTGTGATTGTAGCTTAGCGCGACCATCGCTCCCACGATCGAAAAGCTTACGACGTCGATCGCATCGGTTAGAATAAATAAAAATTTACCCTCCAAATCGCGGTTTTCGTAAAGCTTGGCAAAAATAGCTACGGCACTCACCGCAAGCACGATGGTTACGGGCGCATAGTGCGTGAATGAGTAGATCTCGCGACTTACCAAGGTGTCGCGCATGATCCCGCCGCCAAGCGCGGTCAAAAATGCCGCGATAAAGATCCCAAGCCAATCGCAGCCTTTCTTCACGCCGAATAAAAACCCGCTAAGCGCCGCCGAAGCGATGCCCACGCACTCTGTAAGCTCTAAAATACTCATATCACAACCCGCTAAAATCCTTTTAAAAACGCATTTTACAACAACTAAATATAAATTTCGGTAAAGCGCGGCGGGCTGGAGAAATTTAGACGCGGCGGGATAAATTTCGGAACGTCGGATAAAATTTGAGCGCAGCGAATTAAAATTCTACGAGATAGAATTTTGCGAGATAGAATTTCATATGGCAGAATTTTACGCGGCTAAAATGCGGCGTCGTCAGGGCGTAAATATAAAATTTAGACTTGAAATCTATAAGCGGCTTCGGAGATAAAATTTCACAGAATTTTATCGCGACTAAAACATACGGCGTCGCGGTACGGCGCAAATTTAGTTTTAAATTTACGGCATAGCTGAGCTAGAAAGAATTTAGCGCTACAAAATTGGCTCTATGCTTACGCTAACGGCGCATAAATTTTGATTTGAAATTGCGCCCTCGTTTTTTGCGCCGTGTTTTGCCGCTATAAAATTTCATCTTATTTTACGATGACCTAATCCGCGTGGAATTCTACGTAAAATTTTAAAATTTAGCGGTCGAATTTTGCATGGAATTTTACGCCGAGCTCCGCTAGATTAGCGCAGCCTCTCTTTTAAAATTTCCCAAATACGGGGCATTGCCAGCAGTCCATTATGCCGCGCATCTGGTATTTCATAAAATAGATCGCCCGCCTTAAGAGATCCCGCAAGATCGCGACAGTGGCGCACCGGTATCAGCTCGTCGGCGGCTCCGTGAATGAGCGTGATCTGAGTGCTACGCGCCGCGTGCAAAAATTCCGCGGTCGGAATCTTATAGCGGATCAAGAACTTCGGTACGAAGGGGATTTTTTCGTGCGCAAGCCGCTCGAAACTAAAATACGGCGCGAGCAAAATCAGCCGCGCCGCATCCCACTTCGCAGCCTGCTGTGCCGCGATGCCGCTTCCGATCGAGTAGCCGATCATCGTGAGCTTTCTTGGCGAATGCTGCGCTAAAACGTAGAGGCTCATCGCATCCGCGCTCGCAAAAAGCTGCTGCTGCGATGAAATTTTGCCGTCCGATTTGCCGTAGCCCGGGTAATCGAAAATATAAAAATCGTATCCCAAAGCCGCAAAATCCGCGCCGTATGCGCCCCAGCCGCTCACGTCGCCGAAGTTGCCGTGAAAGAACAAAATCGCGCCTTTAGGCTCTGCCGCACTAAATTTCAGCCCGTTTATCAACCCGCCCCCAAACGGGATATTGATCTCTTGAAATTTTATCGCAGCGACGTTTGCGTTATTACCCGAATTGCCGTTTACTGCGACGTTTTCGCCGATATGCTCGGCGCTAGTTTGAGCGCTTTCGCTTTTGATCTCACCCGCTGCGACGGCGCCTTCTTTTGCGGCATCAACCGCGGAAGTGTTTTCGTCCGCGCCGCTCTTTGTAGCGGCAATATTTTGCGTAGCAGACGCCTGCATATCTAAATGCGCGCCGCTCTCGGGCGCGTTCACAAGTCCTACAAATTCGGAATTTTCAAAGCTAAATTTGAAGTTTTTATCTAGCGGCTCGCCCAAAAATATCAGCCGCTCCTGAAAGATATAAAGTCCCGCCGCGATCGCCACATAAAGGCACGCCGCGATAATACACAGCCTAAGTAAAACCCTCATCGCCGTCCTTTAAATTTAAAGCCGAGACGCAAAAACGCGCGATGGCACACGAAATTCCATCTCGCCGCTAAGCTTTAAACTCGCTCAAAAACCATTGAAATGCCAAGATCAGCCCCGGCGCGCGCACGATCTTTTCGTCAAACATAAACTCTCGCGCCTTAGCCGCAGGCAGGTAGAAAAGCTCGATCTTCTCGCCGTCCACGCCGCCGCCGCTACCGATCTTCATCGATTCGTCGATGCACGCGAAGTATAAAATTTGACGGTTCGCCGCAAAGCCCAGGGCGCTGTAATAGCTCGTGATAAATTTCAGATCCTTCACGGCATATCCCGTCTCCTCAAGCACCTCTTCGATCGCCGTTTGCTCCTCGCTGATGCCCTTGTCTAAAATGCCAGCGCAAAGCTCATAGGTGTAGCCCTTTTCGGGCGAATTTATTAAGCCTTCCTCTTGATAAAACCACACGCTGGGGCGAAACTGCTTGACGAGCAAGAGCGCGTCGCGCTGCGTATGGTAGAGCAAAATCGATACGCTATCGTGCACCTTGACGCAGTCCCACGCGCGCGCTACGCCGTCCATCTCGAAGCTCAGGCGAAAGGGTTTAACGAAATTTGAGCTTTTAAGCTCGGAAATTTTAAAATTTTTTATAGTAGTATCCATGTCGCAAGTCCTAAAAAGCTAAAAAATCCCACGATGTCCGTAACCGTGGTAAGCAGCACGGAGCTGCCGACGGCGGGGTCGATATTTAATTTTTTAAGCGTGATCGGAATGACGGCGCCAAAAAGCCCCGCAAGCGTTAAATTTAGCACCATCGACATCGCAATCACTAGCCCCAAAAGCTTAATGCCGAACCAAAAATACGCCACAAACCCCATCAGCGTGGCAAAAATGAGGCCGTTTATAAAAGCGATCGTAATCTCGCGAAAGAGAACCTGCTTTTTATCTTTAAACGCTATCTCGCCCAGAGCCAAGCGGCGCACGGTTACCGTAAGCGCCTGCGTGCCTGTGTTACCGCCCATGGAGGCGACTATTGGCATAAGCACGGCGAGCGCGACTAGCTTTTCGATAGTAGCGTCAAAAAGCCCGATGATCGTGGAGCTTACGATCGCCGTGCATAAATTTACCGCTAGCCACACAGCGCGCGCGCGGCCCGCCTTAAAGATCGTAGTCTCATCGTCCTCCGCTTCGTCATCGACGCCCGCGAGGTTGTAAATTTGCTCGGTGGCGCGCTCTTGAATGAGATCGTGGATATCATCGGCGGTGATACGCCCGATGAGCACGCCGTTAGCATCGACAACAGGGATGACGTTAAGGTCGAACTCCTCAAAATCCTTGATCACGTCATCGATCTTGTCGGTATCGGTGGCGAAGTGGATTTTATTTTCGGCGCCGAATTTTTGTGAAATTTGCTCCAGCGTGAGCGAAAAATCATATAAAATAAGATCGGACGTCGAAAAGCTCGTAAGCAGATGTCCCTTTTTATCGAGCACAAAGAGTTGAAAGACGTTCTCGATCTCGTCCTTTTCGCGCATAACGCGCAGCATCTCGACCGCCTGCCCCAGGGTCTGATCCTGCCTCGCGCTAAAGACCTCGGTCTGCATATACGCGCCCGCCTCGTCTTCGCTATATTTGGAGATAGTAAGAATATCGTGGCGATCATCCTCGTCAAGCCCATAGAAAATCTGCTCGGCCTTGTCCTCGTCGATTTCGCCGATATTTTGCAAAAGCTCCGCCTGATCGTCGCTTTCAAGCTCCTCAATCGCTTTTACGATCTTTTCGTGAGGCAGAGTTTCGATGACATCTTCGAGCATATGCTCGGGCATCTCAAGCGCAGCATCGGCAAGATCCTCAGGATCTAGCTTTTTTAAGAATTCTACGTATTTTTCTTCGTCATGCTTTTTTAGAGTTTTTAAATGCTCCGTAAGATCGGCGGCACTCAGCTCATGCTCAAGCGTATCATCCAGGTGCGCATCAAGAAGCGCTTTGGCTTCCTCGACGTCGTCCAGCTGCTCTTTATTTTCCATTTTCAGCCTTAATTTATCGTGATAAGCGACTCGTAGTTTTCAAATTTAGCAGGGTTTTTCGAGCCGTCTTTAGCCGCAGCCATTCTAGCGTCCATATCTTTGACGAGAGCTTTAAATTTAAGCTCCTCAGCGCTTATAACGTTAGTTTTTTCAATCTTGACTACCTTAAGCGGATCTATCGCCTGCTTATTTTTATAAAGTCCGAAGTGCAGATGCGGTCCCGAACTAAGCCCGGTCGAGCCCACATAGGCGATTAACTGACCTTGCTTGACGCTAACGCCTGCTTTTGTGCCACTAGCAAAGCCGCTAAGATGTGCATAAAGCGTGCTGATACCGCCGCCGTGGTTGATTTCGACAGTATTGCCGTAGCCGTTTTTACGCCCTACGAAGCTAATCTTGCCCGCTCCTGCAGCATTTACTCTAGTGCCTTTGGGGGCTGCGTAATCCACACCCAGATGCGCGCGATATCGCTTTAAAATCGGATGAAATCTTTTTGGGGTAAAATAGGATGAAATTCTAGTATAAACAAGCGGCGTGATTAGCAGAAAAGATTCGACCTTTTTGCCGCTTCGGTCGTAGTATTTATCATCGAAAAAATATAGCGATTTGGGCTTTTTATTTTCCTCGATCATTCCTGCGGTGATATTTACTCCGCCAAAAGGTTTGCCAAGACGCGTCTTTTGCTCATACAGGATCACAAGCCGATCGCCCTTTTGCAGCTTTTTAAAATTTACCTCGTTTTTAAAAACAAGCATAAACTCATTTGCTAAAGCCGCATTGCCCGTAGCTTTGATGATGTCTTGATAGGGCGAGCTTTCGATCTGAATTCCTAATGAGTAGCTGTTTTCCTCATAAACTATCGGAGTATAAACGAATCTAAAAGTGCCGAATTTATCGCGGTAGATGTGGATCTGAAGCTCCTCGCTGACGGGAATTAACAGCTGGGAGACGCGACCTGCGGGATCACGCAAAATTTGACACTCCACGCCCGCTCGCACCTCAGCGGCAAGCTCCTGATCCTCTTTATCCAGGTCGTAATATACAGATGCGGGGATGCCCGCGGTTTCCATAAATTGCAGCAGACTCACGCCATCGGGCCAGGCAAACTTCTCTACGCTGGGGTTGTTCGCAAAAACCACGCCTATCCACAGAAAAAGCAATATAAAAATTCTAGTCATATAAAACCGCTTTGAAATATTATTTTAAGGCGGGATTGTAACGAAAAAACGCTTATATTTCGTAAATACCGTGGAATTTTATCGCTAATTTCAAAGTTTTATGTATAATTAGCCGAAATTTTATTCAGGAGCAGAATTTTGAAAAAAGCTTTACTTATTTTAGGTCTATTTTTAAGTGCGGCTATAGGGGCGGAATTTAACATGCCGCGATACGAAATCGCCCTACTTAGTGTAAAGGATGGTTCGGGCGAGATTGCAGATAGCCCTACGATTGCCGTAGGCAGCAGTGGAGTAGTGATGCATAATTTCGGCAGCGGCGCAAGCTCCATCATCGCACGTGCCGTCGTGATGCAAAAAAGCGCAGGCAAGGCAAAGGTGCGATTTGAGGTTTTTGATATGTTAGCTCAAGAGGCGTTGCCGCTGCCTAAAATTTTACCCTCAAGCGGCGATAAAGTGATCTTAAATTTCCTCTATGACCGCGCCATAATCGTCGCGCCTAACGCTGAAATTTACGAGCAGGTTATCAAAGCTTTTCCAAATATAAATTTTATCCACCCGGATCTTGGCGGCGCCTATCTTAGCTACAACCACAAGCCAAATCCCAGCCGCGACGATTTTCGTAAAATTTGTGCGCAAAACAGCGCCGGACTGATTTTTATCGCGATGGATAAACAAGGCGTATTTGCCGACTGCGGCAGCTTCAAGCCTTTGCGCACGTTCGCTAGCGGCAGCGTAGCTTATTATCAGCTGCCGTTTTACTCGCGCGTGGGCGAGATAAAGACCGTCATTTGGGACTTTACTAATGGCCCGATCAGCGATTACGACAAACACTACCGCTATTTGCTGGGCTTAGATGGCGACGAATAGCGCCGCACAAGCGTTTTTTACAAATCTATTAGGCGCGGATAACGCTTATTTTGACGAGGCTCATCGCACAGCATACTGCTACGACGCGACGAAAAGACGCTGCCTGCCGGACGGCGTGCTTTTCCCGCGAAGTGAGGACGATGTCAGTCAAATTTTAAAATTCTGCAACGAAAATTTAATCCCCATAGTTCCAAGAGGCGCAGGTAGCGGTTTTACGGGTGGATCTTTAGCCGCAAACGGCGGAGTGATTTTAGCATTTGAAAAACATATGAATAAAATTCTAGAAATCGACATGCAAAATCTACTCGCCGTAGTCCAACCCGGCTGCATAAATATCGATCTGCAAAAAGCAGCCGCAGCGCGCGGGCTCTTTTATCCGCCCGATCCCGCAAGCCAGGATTATTCCACGCTAGGAGGCAATGTCGCCGAAAACTCCGGCGGTATGCGCGCCGCAAAATACGGCATCACCAAAGACTACGTAATGGCACTGCGTGCGGTACTGCCTAATGGAGAGGTGATCCGAGCGGGCAAACGCACTATCAAAGATGTCGCAGGCTTCAACGTGGTAGGAATTTTAATCGCAAGCGAAGGCGCGCTTGCCATCATCACCGAAATCACGCTCAAACTAATCCCGATGCCAAAGCTTAAAAAGACCGCGATGGGCGTCTTTCCTAGCGTAGATGCGGCAATGAATGCCGTGTATAAGACGATGGCTGCCGGTATCACGCCCGTGGCGATGGAATTTTTAGACGCGCTGTGCATAGCCGCGGTCGAGGAGAAATTTCACAAGGGCTTGCCGAAGGGTGCGGGCGCGATTTTGATCTGCGAAACCGACGGCAATTTAGAAGCAGTGCTTTTGGAGGAGCTCGCACTCATAAAAGAAATTTTCGTTCAAAACGGCGCGAGCGACTTTCGCATCGCAGAAAGCGAAGAAGAGCGTGCGGGCATTTGGTTTGCGAGACGCAACTGCTCGCAGGCGATCAATATCTACGGCACGCTTAAGCTAAATGAGGACATCACCGTCCCGCGCTCGCAGCTGCCCGAGCTACTGCGCCGTATCGCGCGCATCGGCGATAAATACGGCGTGCGCGTGCCCTGCTTCGGGCACACGGGCGATGGCAACGTCCACACCAACGTCATGGTCGCCGACAAAAAGGACGAAGCTCAGGTGCGACGCGGACATGACGCAATCACCGAAATTTTCAAAGCTGCAGTTAATCTTGGCGGTACGCTCAGCGGCGAGCACGGCATCGGGCTAAGCAAAGCAGAATTTATGCCACTAGCTTTTAGCGCAGCAGAGATGGAGCTATTTCGCGCAATCAAAAGGGCTTTCGATCCAAAAGGCATCTTAAATCCCGGAAAAATGGGGCTTTAAATTAGGACTGTCATCCAACTTCTACGGTGATTTGAAATCGATTTATCCCACTTATCTCATCTAAAATTTTACTTTCTTACAATATGCCTACTTAAAATTTATCTTGCTTACAATTTGGTTTATTTACAGGCTACTTCGAGTTAGTTTTAAGCTTGATCTACCCATTTACAGATCGATTTTGCTTGCTTTGCGATGAATAATTTTACTTGTTTATTAATAGATTCCCATTCCCTTGTGAATTGATTTTACTTACTTCGCAAATTGATTACCCCGTGCGATCTT
Source organism: uncultured Campylobacter sp. (assembly GCF_963518785.1). NCBI lineage: Bacteria > Pseudomonadati > Campylobacterota > Epsilonproteobacteria > Campylobacterales > Campylobacteraceae > Campylobacter > uncultured Campylobacter sp. Next base: position 186,593 of record NZ_CAUQKJ010000001.1, on the reverse strand, counting down.
CTTCGGATATTTTTGCTATATCAGCTGTGATTGCATAGCTACTCGCTAGTTTGCACAATTTTTTCTCTTTCAGGGATGCACTAAGATTATGATGAAATCCCTATATCGCGATGGATAAGTCTATGATAAGTTAAAATTCTGTCAATAAAATCCACAGCATAGATTAAATTCTAACTTCCAAAATACTGAAATTTTAAAATCGCTATCTATCGCTATTATCGCAATATACGGAATTTCAGCAATAAAATTTAGAAATAAAATTCCACAGAATTTCATAAAATCCTATAAAGCTCCGCAAAATTTCTAAGTTAATTTCGATCTCGCCGTATTATCATCTAGCTAGCCCTGTCATCTATTTAGTAGCATTAGCCTCGCTTGCATTTATTTTATTCATCGCAGCTACTACGTTGCAGCTAAACTCAGCTCCCAGCTTGCAGGCTTTGTCGTAGTAGATCATCGCTTTATCCAGATCCGGCTCGCCAAATTCCTTCTTTGAATACGCTAGCCCAACCCTTTGGCATCCCTCTGCCAAAGCAGCATCGCAAGATTTTAGGAAAAACTTAAGAGCGCCCTGATAGTCTTTTTCTTCGTAGCTAGCGACCGCAGCGTTTAAGCAACCCTCGCCTAGTCCCAAATCGCATGATTTGGCAAAAAATGCGAACGTATTTTTCTTATCGGCATTTTTATAAGAGATTATCGCGGCGTTGTAGCAAGCTTTGGCGGCTCCCAGCTCACACGCTTTGGAATAAAACCGCGCGGACTTGCCCTTATCTTTCGTAGTTTTATATAAATTTTGCTCGTCGTAATATAAATCCCCCGCGATAGCACAGCTATTTTCTAGCCCCGCTTCACAAGCTTTTTCAAATGGCTTTTTTGCTGCCTCATAATCGCGCTCCTCAAGCAAATATGCTCCATAGTCTTCGCACGAATTAGCCCTACCGATGCTGCATCCGACAAACGAAATCGCCTGCGGGAAAAATATCTGCGCGAGCAAGTAGACTGCTACGATTAGTGCGGCAATCGACGCTAAAATTTTCATTTTTGCTCCTTTTAAATTTTAAAAATAATTATAGCAAAAAGCGAGGGATAAAATTTTAATTTTTGATAATAGCTGTGAAATTTCCGGCGAATTCTTGTAAAATTCCTATCAAAATCCTAAGCAAAATTTTAAATAAAATTTTAAACGGAGCTTTGAGCTGAATTTCAAAAAGACAAATTAAAATTTTACTTGCAAGATTATTTTTATGGCTGGCTTGCTTCAATTTTTACTTGCACCGTCTATGCGGCATCCACGGCGCCTGCAGTATTTATAATAAAGCATTTAATCCTGAGGTCTGAAACACCTACAGCCTCTGCAATGGCGATTTATTAAAGCGGATTTCACGCGTAAAATATTTTTGTTGCATACGAAGCCCGCGATTAGCATCTTGCCACGCCCTAGAAAACTTTTAAAAATTTCGCATTGCTTCTTAGAAATTTTAAAAAATTTTACGCTGCCAACCTTTAAATTTTATCTTAGAAATAGGCTTTTCTATGCCAAAATCGCAAGCATAATGCACCTTTAGGCGTTTTGGCTCAATACCCAGGATTCTTAGATCGCACCCACTTAGATATGTGAGTCTTAAAATAATCAAGGTCGCGCAGTATCTGTATCGCGCATGTAAATTTCATCTATGTAGACTGCGATTACGATTTCAGCCGCGCAAGCCCAGCTCGTAAAATTCTGATAGTTTTAAAACCCAAATGCCACGTAGAATTGCTTTACTTCAAAATTTATTAGCTGCAAGCCGCGCTCCCTAGCGCTCAAACTCTATCACAGCCTCCTCCTCGCCGAACCACATCACGGAGTTTTTCATATCGCAAAACCTCGCCTCATCTGCCATCAGCTCCGCTAGCACCGCTCGCGCCGCCTCGCTATTTCGCGTATCCGCAAACGCCTGCACGCTCTCATACCACAGCTCGCCCATCGCGTCGTAGTTAAACGCTGCCGTCTCGCGTCTGGTGCTCTGTCCCTCGATAAAGATGGGCATAGTTTTTGCATAGCGGACGATATTTAGTGCCTTTTGATTAGCCAAAACCTTTTGCGAATGCGCCGCCCAGTGTGCTACAAACTCCTGCTGCGTGATACCCGGCGCTTTTTTTACCAACATCGTGATCTTAAACATAACCGCTCCCTAAATGAAATTTATCTCAAATTTACACCCTGTTCTATGATGCATCCGCGTTTTTGCAATTTTGCTTAGCGTTCTTTGCGTCTAAATAGACCTTGAAAAAAACTTAAAATAGCAGCCGTGCGCGCAAACACAAATCGCCAAAATGCATAAACCTCACTACTTAAAGTTCAAACCGCCGTCAATCTCGCTCGGTTTAACCGCCTAAAGCGTCATTTACGGCTACCGCCAAAATAAATTCCACAGACTCTTTGCAGGCAAAGCAAAATTATATCAAGCTTTAGCGGGTAATGAAATTTTACCATTTTCTAATGAGCATAAAATTCCGTCTGTTTTAGGTGAGCAAGTAAAATTCCGCAGGCCTTCAAAAGGCGACAAAATAGACGAGCGACGATTTCCTCTTGCGCCGCCGCGCGCAAATTACATCACTGCACACGCGCCTAACCCTTACTCGCCAAAAACCTCTGCAAAATTATCATCGCGGCGATGCTATCAAAGCGCGCGTCCTTGCCGCCACCCTTAGCGCCTTTACTCGCAAACTCCGCCGCTTCGGCGCTCGAAAAGCTCTCATCTTGGAATTTTATCTCGCCATCAAAATCAAGCAGCGAGGTGAAGTGCCGTATGCGCCTGCTCATCTCATCCTCGCTCGCCCCGCCGCGCGGCACGCCCAGCACTAGCACGCTGGCGCCCTTTTCGCGCAGCAGCTCGCTTAGCTCGCGCGCGGCTTGGATACGGTTTTTGCGCAGGATCGGATCGCACGGAAGCGGCGTCTTATCATCCGGTGCCGCCGCCACGCCGATACGTTTAAGCCCAAGATCGATTGCAACTATCAAATTTCATCCTTTACTAATATCAAATTTCGCAGAATTACGCCATTAAAATTCTATCGCGGAAATTTCGCGATCGAAATTTCATAGCTAAATTTCATCGCAGAATTCCACCGTGGAATTTTATGAAATTTCATACAAAATAGGCATAATAAATTTCACTCGCTCGTGGCGCTTGCGAGCTATTAAATTTAGCGTGCCACGAGCTTCAAATTTTAAAATTTCGATCGCCACGCCCGGCTCAGCACACCCCCGCTACATCCGCGCGAGCCGCACATAAGCGACACCCAAACTCACGGCGGGCATAAACCTTGCCGTACAGATGCCGGACGTGCAACCAACCCACCCCACGTAAAATCAAAATTTTAAAGCAAACCCGCACTCACGCGGCGGAGCAGATACAAGCCCCTCCACGCTTTATAGCTCGTAAATTTTACTGCTACGATCAAAATTTTCCCTTGCGGCAAATTTAGCCTACCACACTCGCACTGAAATCCGCAGCCAAATTTACCCGCAAAAATTTAGCACGATAGGCAAACAAACATTTAAACGCTATTTCAGAAAATTTCATGCATTTTAACGCTTAAATTCCGCACCGCAAAGTATTTATAGATCGCGAGAAGCATTCACAAACCGATCATTACCGCAAGCGGAGGCAAGCGGCGCTGCACAAAAACAAGCCGCGCGGGTTTGTTTTAAGCTCGAGCGGGACTTGCGGAAAGTAAAATTTTACCGAGCCGCCTTTTTTCTAAATTTAAACACCGGCTGCGCAGACTATGCGCCGTGCAAACAAGCCGTACCGGCGAGCGGCGGTGCGCAAGTCATAGCGAGCAAACGTCGCTCACCAGCTACTTTGCCACTATCTTTGCGCCTAAAATTTCGATCCTGCCTTCAAGCTCGTATTCGTAAATTTTATCGCCGAAGCGCTCGATCGCCGCTTGCAGATCGGAATTTAGCGCTAAAAATTCCATCACCTCATCCCGTGCGCGCTCAGTGTTTTGCGTCGTCTGTGGAGCCAAAGAAGCTACGAACTCGCCAAAATCCGCGATTAGTTGCGCCTGAGATTTTGCGAGCAGATCGTTCGTTCCCGCGCTCTCGTCCATGCGGTGCGGCAGCACGTACACGGGCACCCCCATCTCGCGAGCCAGGCGCGCGCTTTGCAGTGAGCCGCTGCGGGGCTCTGCCTGAGCGACGATCAGCGCTTCGGACAGCGCCACGACGATGCGGTTGCGCTGCAAAAACTGAAATCCGCGCGCGCTCACGCCGTCCTCATATTCGCTAAGCGCGAGGCTACGCTCATAAATTTTGCCGATCATGGCGGCGTTTTGCGCTGGATAAATTTGATCAAGGCCATTTCCAAAAACCGCGATCGTATTTGGAAACGCTCCTTCATGCGCGGCTATGTCGCAACCGATCGCCGCGCCGCTTACGATGCAAAAGTCCGCATCGCTCAAAGCACGCGCAAGGCGCAGGATCAAATTTTTGCTATAAACGCTCATCTTACGCGAGCCCACGATCGAGATGCGGCGCTTTTGTAACATCGCCGGCTCGCCCCTAAAATACAGCTGTGCAGGCTCGCTCGCACCGAGCCTTGCTAAGCTTGGAATTTTAAAACTAAGCTCACTCGTAGTACTCATAAATTTCGTCCAAATAGACCAAATCGACCTCGCCTAGGATGTCGGCGCTGTTTGCAAGCGCGCGCAGAGTGGAGCTTTTGGGATGGCCGATAGCGATGGCGTAACCCTGCTTTTTAGCAAGCGCGACGGCTTCGCGCAGCTTTTTGCGCACCGCGGCGACGCTGTTTTGATTATCTAAAAACACATCGCGATGCACGTATCGCATGCCTAGCCCATTCATCGCCGCCTTGGCCTTGGTAGCGGGGCTTGTGCGCGAGTCGATAAATAAAAATCCATGTTCGTTCATCGCGCGCAGCAGATTTTGCATCGCGCGCTCGTCGGCTGTAAATTTAGAACCGGTGTGGTTATTTATAAATTTAGCGTTCGGAAAGTCCGCGCGCAGCTTGGCTATGACGCCGCGCAGCTTCTCGTAATTATCCGAGGCTCGCAGCGTCGCGGAGTTGTTTTTGGCAGAGCTCGCCTCCATCGGCAGGTGGATCGCGTAATGCTCAAAGCCGCGAGCGAGCGAGCGCGTGTCCTTGCGCTGATACTCCGGCGGGAAGATGGACGGCGTCACTCGCACGGGCAAAGCGGCGATCTTTTGCGCCTGCTCGTCGGTGCCTACGTCGTCGATGATGATCGCTAGCTTTGCGCGAGAACCTGCGGGCAAAGCCTTGCGCGGCGATTTAGAAAGATCGTCCGCGCCGCTAGAAGCAGGACTTTGCGCGGTAGAATTTATGGAATTTTCTGAAGCGGAATTTGCTGCGGTAAAATTTACGTCCGATCCGTCATTTGCCGAATTCGCGGTGGCGGAATTTGAGGAAGTCATAGAATTTACGGAATTTTGCGAATCGCCGTTTGAAGAATTTTGTCCTGCAGAATTTTGCCGTGCGGGCTCGATGCTCATCTTGGGCGCGGTTACGTTTTGCTCGGCGATCTTATCAAGCTCCTTTTGAATCAGCGCTTCCTTCTCCGCAACGCTTAAACGAGGCTTTTTACCGCGAGAATCGGAAGCGCTCTCGGGAGTTTGTTTGCGCGAGCTTTGCTGCAACACAGCCTTATTGCCCGAAAATACGAGATCCAAAACCCCATAGGTAACCGCGCCGCTTAAAAAGCATAAGATTACGACAAAGGCGATCGCTATGTAATTGATCGGGCGCTTTTTGCGGCGCCCGCGTGGATTTGTATTAGCCAAAGCTCAGCCGAAATCAGTTTTTATCTTTGTTTATGAGCTTGCCTTTGGCGATCCACGGCATCATCGCGCGAAGCTTATCGCCGGTTTTGCTAAGCAAGCTGTTTGCCGTGATATTGCGCTCGGCGTTCATTCGCACATAGCCCGCCTTGCGCTCGAGGATGAAGTCTTTTGCAAATTTGCCGTTTTGAATCTCCTTTAGCACCTCTTTCATCGCCGCTTTGCTGCTTTCGTTTACAACGCGGTTGCCGCTTACGTAATCGCCGTATTCTGCGGTGTTTGAGATCGAGTAGCGCATATCGGCCATACCGCCTTGATAGATGAGATCCACGATCAGCTTCATCTCGTGCTGGCACTCAAAATACGCCATCTCAGGCTCATATCCCGCTTCGACGAGGGTCTCAAAGCCCGCGTTGATGAGTGCGCAAAGTCCACCGCAAAGCACCGCCTGCTCGCCGAAAAGATCGGTCTCGGTCTCTGCTTTAAAAGTCGTTTCGATGATGCCGGTGCGGCCGCCGCCGATCGCGCTTGCGTAGCTTAGAGCAAGCTCTTTGGCTCTGCCGCTTTCGTTTTGCGAAACAGCGATCAGCATCGGCACGCCGCCGCCGCTTACGAACTCATTACGGACGGTGTGGCCCGGGGCTTTCGGAGCGATCATAATGCAGTCAATGCCCTTTGGAGGGACGATCTGTCCGAAGTGGATATTAAAGCCGTGCGCGAACGCGATCGCGTTGCCCTCGCTTAAATTTGGCTCGATTTCCGCTTTGAAAATGTCGTTTTGAAACTCATCAGGCGTTAGGATCATTACAAGATCAGCTGCCTTCGTAGCCTCGCCGACGCTCATTACTTTAAAGCCCTTTGCCTCGGCCTTGCTCCAGCTCGCGCCGCCCTTTTTTAGACCCACGATGACCTCTACGCCGCTATCGCGCAAATTTTCGGCGTGAGCGTGCCCCTGCGAGCCGAAGCCGATCATAGCGACCTTTTTAGCCTTAATCAAACCCAAATCGCAATCTTTGTCGTAAAAAACATTTATTGCCATAACGCATCCTTTTTTAAAAAATTTAGGCGAGATTGTAGCTAAAATTTGCTTTTACGTAGATAAACCGCGCGCCGCAAGGGCGGATAAAGAAATTTTGAGCTATCATTGAGGCATAATTTAGCTTTAAAAGGAGCGAAAATGAAAGTGGGGTTTATCGGCGGCGGAAATATGGGCGAGGCGATGATCGCAGCACTTTGCGGAGCCGGCGGACGAGATTGCGCGGCGAGCGGAGAAAATTTTGCAGAGTATAAAGAAAATTTCGCGCACGGCGGGCGAAATTTTATTTCCGATACTCAAAATTTTACCGCTTGCGAGCGGAATTCCGCAAATTTAGAGCAGGATTTTGCGAGCCACGAACGTGATTCCGCCTGCGCGCAGTCCGACTCCGATACGAAGCTTCAAGTCCTAGCCTACGCTAGAAGCAAAAACGAAGCCTTGCGCAAGCGCTACGGCGTGCAAATTTTGCAAGACGAGGCGCAACTGGCGCACGCTGCGGATATGATCGTGCTCGCGACCAAGCCCGCTAGCTACGAAGGGATTTTGCACCTGATCGCGCCCGAGCTTGCGGGCAAAATCCTGCTTCTTTTGGCGCCGAATTTCAAGCTAGAGCGCGCCCAAAATATCGTAGGTGCGGACGTTCTCGTAGCCCGCGCAATGCCAAACGTCGCCGCGGGCATCGGCGCATCGGCTACGGCGCTGTGCTACGGCGAGTATTTTGATGAGGCCAGTCGGGAGATCGTGCGAGCGCTAGCCGCCAAAATCGGCAAATTTTACGAGATAGACGAGGCTTGCTTTGCTGCATTTACGGGGATTGCAGGTAGCCTGCCTGCGTATGTGTGCGCCTTTATCGAGGCGGCGGCGGATGCGGGCGTGCGAGGCGGACTGCCGCGGGCGCTGTGCTACGACGCGGTAGCGGCGGCGGTAGAGGGCACGGCGCGCCTGGTGCAAAGCGGCAAGCGCCCATCGGAGCTCAAAGACGCGGTTTGCTCGCCTGCAGGCACGACGATTGAGGGACTCGCGGCGCTGGAGGCTGCGGGGTTTCGCGCAGCGGTGATGGCGGCGATCGAGGCGTGCATCGCCAAAGCTCGCAGTTAGCCTTTCGCCGCACGTCGTCGGTTTCGGATTTCAAACACGGCGCGTTTAAGGGCGCGCTAATATCAGAATTCTTTTCGGGCGCTCTCTAGAGAAAATTTTGTCTTATTTTTATCGAATAAATTCGTCGCTTCGGTTGCGGCAGAATTTGCGAGCCTTATGATAAGCGAGCCGGCAAGCTCGTATTGTATTTAGAATTTTAAAATTTAGAGATTTTAAAAATTTTAGTTCAAAATTTACGATTAAAATTCTAAATTTATTGGTCCTATATTTGTATACAAAACACAATTATTAACCACCAGTTTAAGACAAAGCCACCAAATATAAACATCAGCACTGTTTGGAGATTCGCTGACCAGTCCATGACATATTTTATTTCTGTAGTTTAGTCCCATCGGCTCCGTTAGTAAAAATTTTAGCTCTTCCGTCAAATCTCTCCCGAGCAATTCATATATTTTTGGTTCTTGCAAAAGCGAGTTTATGCTTTTTTCCGATTCTATGCCGTACTCATCGATAGTAGTCGTAGGGATTTTTTCTTGTTGCAGTAAAATTCTCGCCAAATGCTCTATTTGAGGTATCAGCAAATGGCTTGAAACCAAAAAGTTTCTATCAAAACCGTAATATAAACCTTGCGCCCAGATATCCACCCTGTCTGCAGGAACCACGCTAGAGCTTCTACAAATATCATAAATGAAACGCATAGACACTCTATGTTCCTCTAAAATTTGCCAAAATGCAGGCAATATTCTGCCGTCTACCGCCAACTTGACATGCATATTATATTGCTGGTACATTTCATGTTTTAATCGGTCATCTTTTGTAGTTATTTGCGACAATTTTCTTCCGTCGGCATCTACGTAAATTTGAGTAATAAAATTTGAAAAAAGAGACTTCTTTAAAAGATTCTCGGATGACTTTTTGATATTTTCATATAGTGGATTTGCTGTGATATTAGCTAGGCATAATACCGCTTCAGATAATCGCTTGCCTTTTACTACTAGCTTTGCATTATTTTGATAACGCGAAATATCGATCTTATCGGCAGCAATCAAACTCATTTCGCTTATAATATCTTGGTTATTTTGCCCCATCAGCTTGCGTATCTCGTCTATTTTTTGATCGATTCCGAGCTCATTTCTATCTTTTGCAGGAATGCTTCTGAGCTCTTTTAGTGCTTGCTCTAGGTCTATTTTTGACGATATAGAGTCGCTTACTTTTGTTTTTTCTATTAAGACATTAGCTATTTTAAGTGCGATTTCGGCTATTTTACGGCTATTTTTGAGCTTCTTATACCATTTTTGCGACTCTTGATAATAGTCTATAGCCGCTATAAATTCTCCCTCTTTGGCAAAGGTATCGGCAAAATTTTCTAATTTTTCAGCTACGCTTGGTTGCAGTTTTCTGTTCAGCTCCGCGATATCCAATAAATACGACATCCTTAAACAGTAGTATTGATCGGTCGGTTTCGCTTTATTAAAGCATTCTAAAATTTTATTTAGTATTTCGGCGTATTGATTTTTTGTGATTTTGGATAGCTGCGATAGCTTTATGGCTCTTTCAAGCGCATCTATCTTAAATTGATTTAGCGAGCTTGGCTCTAGAGATATTTTCAAGTATTCATTTACGGCGATCCCTAAAAATTTTATATTTTTGGGAATTTTTAGAATCCATAAAATATCTGCTATCCTTGATTTTAGCCTGCAATCGGTTATTTCATCCAAAATACTCTCGAAAAATTCCAAATCTTGCTCGGTAAAATCCTCTAATATCGCCCATCTGCAATCGCCCACGATGCACCCGGCTTCGTACGGCTCATTTGTGCTTTTAGGTTTTAAGGTCATAGAGCAAGCGTCCCTTAATAAATAAAATACCTTACTTACTTTTAAATCCCCGTTTTTAAAATTTTCCTCGCACAAGTCCGCGAATTTAGAACTATAATCATGAAAATATTTTGTGTCTTTTAATATTTCGTCTAAGTTTATACCTAAAAAATCATCTTTGGTTATCGTTATTTGCTGTATTTTTTCGATCAAATTTTTCCTCCACGCTCACTAATAAGCTAAAATTCTAAAAGTCTCGCATTAAAAGAAAGCTTCGCGTAAATTTTATCGCAGTCTAGGACCACGCCGCTTTGCAACGCACCTAGCCTAGAGCTGATAAATTTGCCCACATCGCCCGTCTCGTCCTCGCCGGCCCAGTCAAGCATCCAAACAAGCCCTTTTCCGATAAGCGCATCCAAAAACTCGCCGTCATTCATCTCGCCTATCTTCTCAAAACCGCCCGTCTCGCCCGCCGTCAAATGCTTTAGGACGCAGCACTGATCTTTCGTCATTTTCGCTCCTTTGATTAAATTTACCGCCTACATGGTCTGTTTAAATTTTACTCTCAAAAAGCTTTAAGCTTACTTTTCGCAACTCTTTACGCTGCAAATTTAGCTCGCGGCGGCGGGTAAAATTTACGCTATAATTTCACAAAGGCGCTAAAATTCCAACCGAAAAGGACGCGAATGCAAACGGATCTGCAAGAAAAGATTAAGGAGCTGCAGCGCAAGATCGCGCGCGAAATCACCTATTTTCAGACGGGCGGAGTGAGGTCGCGAGGCGCGATCGATGAGTGCTGGATCGGCCGCGTGCTCGCTTGCGCGGCGGATGAGGAGCTACCGACGGATAAAAACGGCGCGCCGATGCTCCCTCTGGCGCAGTTTTACCTGCCCGCGCTGCCCTACGTGCCGCAGGTCTTGGACGGCGTCAAGCTGCTTACGGTCTTCATCTCGCAGGATCTCATCGGCAAATTTGATGAGAATATGGACGGCCTGTGGGCGATCCGCGAGTATAAAAATGAGGCTGAGCTCGTCATAAAGGAGCTTACAAATCCGCGCTCGCAGATAAGACCCTTTCCTTTGCAGCCAAAATTTGCCGCGGACGATGTCGCGAGCTGGGATGGCGGCGGGCTGGAGCCTGACGTCGTGCACGAAATTTTAGAGCTTAAAAGGTCGGTCGGGCTCTATTATTCCGACGTCACGGCTGGGCTGGAGTATCACAACTGCACGAAGCTCGGCGGCTACCCCTCCTTTTGCCAGTCGGGAGTGAGCTTCGGCGATGGCTATCAGTTCGTTTTTCAGGTCTCAAGCGATGAAAAGGCGGGCCTTAACGTCATTGACGGCGGTAGCTTGATGTTTGCCAAAAACCCGCAAAGCGGCGCGTGGAGCCTATATTATGATTTCGATTAGGCACGCGAAGATAAATTTAGCTTGCTTACAAAATTCCGCCGCTTCAGACGGACGCTCGTGCCGAGTAATTTGCAATGAAATTTTATCGGTGCGTGGCTTTGAGCCCGCTCGGTGCGGATTAAATTTAAACGACGGCGCGCCCGATCTAGATTAAATTTAAGCCGCCGAAAGACGAGCCGTATAGTTGCAGGCGAGCCGAATACAGCGAGCGGGCTATGAAAAAATTCGGCGCCGCAAAATTTTAAAATTTTATAACTGAGATTTCGGATTCGAGCTTAAAATTTAAGGCGTGCTTGAAATTTTAACTCGTAAATTTAAAGGAGCAAAAATGAACGCAAACGAGCTTGCAAACATCTGGCGCAGGCCGATCTACCTGCCCTATCTACAAGATCCGCTCACGGCGGAGGCGCTGCGAGCCGCGGAAGAGGAGCTAGGATGCGCCCTGCCGCGCGAGCTTGTCATGATGCTGAGCGTGCAAAACGGCGGCTACCTGCGCTACGAGCTAGAAGGCTACCCGCTGGACGCCATCAGCGACATCGGCGAGGCGTATCCGTCGCTTACGCGCTTTAGCTGGGGCGAGGAGCGCGAGTGCGTGAGCTTCGAGCTTGACGGGCTGGTGCCCTTCAGCGGCGACGGACACTGGTACCTGTGCCTGGACTACCGCGCGAGCGAACAGCCTGCGGTCGCCTATATCGACGTCGAATGCGACGAGCCAAGCATCATCGCGCAGGATTTCGCTTCGTTTTTGGCGCTTTTGTGGCTCGACACGGGCGGCAAGATCGCGCTGCAAACGAGGCTCGATCTAGACGGCACGAAGGCGCGGCTGGAGGAAATTTTAGGCGTGCGTGCAAGAGCCGCCGATCCGCAGCTTTACGGCTTTAGCGTGTATAATTTCGCTCGCGACGGCGGCATGCTGAGCCTTAGCCCGAACGAGGTTCGGCTCGGATTTGCCAGGCGGGGCGAGCGGCGGTTTAAAGAGCTTAAAAACTTCAGCGAGCCTGCCCTTCGCTACGCTGAGCTGGATGCGGACGCGATGATACTGGACCTTTTCAAAGAGGAGCTGATGGGCGAAATTTTGCGCGAGCTAAAGGATGCGGGCTTGTGCGCACAGAGCCTAAAAGACGCGATCGGCGCGTAAGCTTTTGCGATTGGGAGTGTAGATTTGTGACGGCGCGCATTCGCGTGATCGATAATGGGCGCAGGCTTGCGCTGGTAAATTTAGCGCTCAAACACCCGCCGCGAAGTCTGCGCTCGCGACGAACGCAAACTACGCACTAAATTTTATAAAAGCACAAAAGTCCTCATTGCGGTAAAATTTTAACTCACGAATATTCAGGCTGTACCGCGAGCATATAAAAAACCTGCAGGCGAGCTAAAATACGGCGCGAGCAGATACAAAATATATGCGCAGGGGGGGGCGCAAAATACGCAAGCTGTCGCGAACCGCGAGCGTAAATTTAGCCCGCCGCGGCGGGTAAAATTTCACTATAATTTTGCCGTTTCAATAAGGAGAAAACGATGAGCGTAGAATTCCACGTCAAAAACAAAAAGCGACCGCTATTTATGGGGTATTCGGACGCCATGAGCGTTAGCAAGGCATTAGATCTGCTGCCCGATCTATCGGTGTTTGGCATAGACGAGAGCGCCGAGGACTTTGACGAGAGGGCGTTTTTGAAATCGCCTTTGAGCGAGTATGAATGTTTGATTTTGGGCGTGCGGGGCAAGAGCGGGCGCGGAATGGAGCTTAGCTACGATGAGGAGCAGCAAAGCTACGCCGTGCGCGTAAATACGCCCGCGACGGTATTTGATTGGGTTTTGGCGATCTCATATCTGCAGGCGCTATCCAAGCAGCTGGGGGGCGAGATCATGGATGAAAACGGCGAAATTTACACTCACGACAAAATAGAGCAATTCGACTACGAGCGCGATATAGCGGCGGGGCTACATTCGATAGATCAGCACTTAAACGGCGATACGGAGGTAAATTTTTGCTACGGGGTGCAGAGGCCTTTTGCGATAAACCGCGCGATGATGGATGAAATTTTAGCCTCGTATAACCCCGCCGCCGAGTTTAGCAAGCGGCTGAGCGAGGTGCAATATCTTGACGCTTACAGCGCGCACCAGAGGTTTTACCGAAATGGAGATGACGGCACGATAATGGGCTCATACGCGCTCACGCAGGACATGCCCACTATCCTGCCCTACAAGCCGTTTGTGGAGTGGCAAAATGCGGAGATGCTGAAAAATAGCGACGTAGCGCGCTGGCAGATCGCGCTCATAGGCATAGAGGGCAACGAAAACGACGCAGGTAACTACCATGCAATCGCCGAGCTGGAATATGGCGAGTTTATCGCGCGTCTGCCGAAGCAAAACTACCGCTTCATCGATGCGAGCTATATTTTGGTGGATGGGCTAAACGCCGAGCAGCTAAAGGCGCTGGTAGGTTAAATTTTACTTGCAGTAAAATTCTGCAGGGCTTTATCGAGGATTGACGCCGCAAAATTTAAAGGGGCGGAATTTACAGCAAATTTCGTGGCGCATGGAATTTTAAAATTCTAAATCTGGCTTACAGAATTCTATCTCGGTAAAATTTTAAGAAAGCAGAATTTTATCGTGGCAGAATTCCGTAGATATAAAATTTAGAAAGGTTAAAAATGGAAATGACTTATTATGATTTAAAAATTTACGATAACGGCATGATGCGAGGTGTACTGCAAGATGACATCGAGGCGTTGCCGTTTTTCGACTACTGGCAAAAGATGAGCCTATGCTCGACGCAAGGCATCTACATAGACGAAAATGGCAAAGAGCACAGGCTCGTCTATCTGCACGACTGGGAAAAATTTTGCAGATTATTCGCTCGCGAACAGGAGCTACTTAATCGCACCCCCGCCGGTAGCGAAAATGAGCGATCCGATCCGTAGCGCATCTCGGTAAGTAGCATAGAAGCAATCCAGGCTTTAGCGCATCTCAATAGGCGGTGGAAGGATGCGACCAAAGCGTAGTATATTTTAGCTGGTGGAGAAATAGCACTCGAGCCGCCATGTATTTCGATAGGCGACAAGTAATGCGCCCTCTCACAGCGCAAGCGGATTTTATCCGCCAAATAGCGGCGCGCGTTAATCAGCCAAAATCGCCGCCCTACTTAAATCCTGGTTCAAGCTTAGCTCGTCTATTATCGATAAAAGCTCTAAAATTTCATTTTTGATCTCAGCGGCATCCCTTAAGCTCGGCGGCGGCGAAAAGAGCGTTGTTTCAAACTTATTTTTCGCTCCGTTTAAAAATAGATAAAGCTTATCGTCCATAAACGCCGCGCTCACCCCCATTTTTCCCGCGAATTTTTCCTTTAGCTCTCGCAGACGCTGCATAAACGCGGGCGTCAAAAGATATCGCGCCTCGATCTTATCGTCCGCAAAGACCCTAAATTCTTTGCTAAAAAACATGTCGTCCATCTGCTCTTTTTCGCCCAAAAATCTGGTGTTTAGCGTGCGGCTCGCGACTATAGTTTGCCCGCTAAATTTCTTGTAAAACTCGCAGACCAAGACCGAGCCGCTGAACGCCTGCATATCCTTCATCGTCGACCAAGCAAAAACTATTGCGGATAGCAAATTTAGCGCCGCCGAGTCGCTTAGCTCCAGCGTCGCGCCGTTTGGGATGCGGATCGCTTCGCTGAGGCTAAATTTGACGCCTTTATAAATGCCCTTTATTTGATCTTCGGCGCGAAACTCATCGGGCGAATAGATGCCGATTTTGCGAAATTCTTTACGGCTGATGCCGACAAACGGATCGTAGCTAAAATTTGAATCTGTACCCCGAATAGCGGCGCGGACGAAAACGTCTTTGTAAAACGCTTTGTAATCCCCCAGCTCGCTGGTCACTCAGCCCCTGTTAGCCATTAGTGCAGCGAGAAAAAACGGAATATAGATAATGATGAAAAATAGCGGTGCAAGGCGATTTTCAAAAAGATGCCCTACGGCAAATCCGCCGCCCACGGGCAGTATAATTATAAATAAAATTCCCAAAAACAGATACTTTAGAAATGCAAGCCGGCACTCTTTTTGCTTTTTGGCGGTGGCAATTATCGCTTCGTTTAGATTCAAAATTTTACCTTTTTCTAAAATTTACGCGGCGGATTTCGCGCTCGGAGCGAATTTTAGCAAAATTTACGCCGCAAAGATACGGCGGGCGTGAGTAAATTTTATTCGGCGGATTTGTAAATATATGAAATTTGCGTCACGGCAGCGACCTATTCGGACGTGCGCTGATTTAGCCACATTTTAAGATTGCCCGCGCCCTCTTTTAGCACCCCAAATCCTACCGCGGCAATACAGACAAAATTAATTAGCGAGCCCCTCCCGCCGACGTTTAAAATCCCAAAGCCCACAATCCACAGCGCTGCGCCGAAGCCAAGCGTGCACACGGCAGTCGCGATCCCCAGCTTGCGGCGCAAAGGGCTTGGTTTGCGCGCTACCTGAACCCTCGTAACTACGTAGCTACCCGCGTATCCTCCGCGGATGAAATACGCGCGCGCAAGCTCGCCCTCCTCCACGGGGATATCGTTAAACTCGCCGCGCAGCTTCACGCCGTCTATCTCGAAAAATACCCAAATTTTGCTATTTCCTCTTGCAGCGTGGACGCGGAGATTTCGAACCTCGCCCGTGATCTCATATTCCAATTTACCTCCTCAAACACAGCTTCGCGCTTTGCTTCCGCGCTAAATTCCGCGCCGTAAAATTTTAAAATCTAAATTTTGCCTTGCTCGCAGCGCTGTCCGTAAAATTTTAAAGTTGAACCTCTACAAGCACTAAATTTAGAACTAAGCCTTAAAAATTTTATAGCAATAGAATTCCAAATAAAGCTCGCCGCTAAATTTAGCTAATCGCATGCACTGGCTATTGCGTCTTACTGAATTTCGCATGTCGTAAAATCTCGGCGAAATTGCGCGCGCTACAAAAGCTCACAAACCCGTCGCGGCAATATCGCAGACAAGCCCATCACAAACGCGCGGCGAGCAGTACAAACAGGCAAACGTTCGCTGGGCTACCGACCGCCCTGCTTCTTTAAAATTTTCTCTTTTATAAACTCGTAGAACTCGCAGGATTTTTTATTGCCCGCGTCGCAGCCCTTTTTGACGTATTCGAGCCCCTTGGAAAATCCGCGCAAATCCCCCTCGCTCAGATACAAATAGCCTAAATTATTGCAGGCGTCATCATAGCCCAACTCGCAGGATTTGATGTAAAACTTCTCCGCCTGGTCGCGATTTAACGGCGCACCGAGGCCCTTATCATACGCAACGCCGGCATTATAGCAGCTATCCACTAGCCCGCCATCGCAACCACGTTTGAAAAAACTCGTCGCCTTTGCCGCATCCACCGCAAACCCGAAATCGCCCTTGTAATAGACCACGGCCGCATTGTGACAGCTCTTGGCATAGCCCAAATCGCAGGCCTTGACATAGTACCGAGCTGCCGCAACGAAGTCCTTACCCAGGCGCCCTCGCTGATATAGGTTGCCTAGCTTGTGGCAGGCTATGGCGACGTTTTTATCGCACGCTGCGGTATAAAATACGCCCGCTTGCGTCGCATTGCCCTCGCCATCGTATAGGGCACCCAAATCAAAGCAGCTATCTTTCTCGCCCGCCTCGCAAGCCTTGGCAAAAGCGAGCTTGGCGCCATCGTAATCTCCGCGGGAGAGCTTGTCGCGCCCCAGCTGCGCGCAGCTTACGCCATCGCCGCGGTAGCACTTAAACGATAAAACGGGTGACGGCCAAAAAAGCACCATAACCAAGATGCAAACGGCGAGCGAAAGCGCCGCTATGTCGATGATCTTTCTCATATCTATCCTTTTTGCGGCGATGCGCAAATTTTAAATAACGCACTAGTAAACCTATAGTGCATTATTGCAAGCAAGGCGTTAAAAATTTAAACAGCACAAAAAAGCGCCTAGTTTAAACCAACCCGCAAGTCTATGATATTTTACGCAATAGCTTGTCGCATTAAATTTAAACTGCTCAACCGTCTTTTGTGCCAATGATGAAGTAAAATTTTAATTTTGCGGTTGATCTATTGAAATCGTGTCTTTTATCCATTGAAGCTTTTCGCAAATTTTTTCATTCCCTAAGTCGCAAGCCCTCACAAAATAGTCTAACGCCTTGCGGAGATCTTGCTTTACATTCTGACTACCGCCAACGTACAAAACTCCGAGATTACCGCAAGCATAGGAAAAGCCTAAATCGCAGGCTTTCGTGTAAAATTCTATAGCTTTATCATAGTTCATCTGCGTCCCGTCGCCTTGCTGATATGAAAATGCGACGTTATAGCAGCTATCGGGTAAGCCACGTTCACAGCCTTTTTTAAAAAGCTCAAACGCCTTTTCGTGATCTACTTCTAGTCCAAAACCGCCCATAATGTATACACTTCCACCGTTGTGGCAACTTTTACCATAGCCTAAATCACATGCTTTTTCATAAAATTTTACCGCTTTTTTATAATCCTTCTCTAGGAGACCTTTTTGGTATAAATTTCCTAGCTTGTGGCAACTTACTGCTTTACTTTTCTCGCATGCTTTCAAATAAAATTTGCTTGCTTTTATAGCATCTACTTTATCGCCATTATCATATAGGGTACCTACTTCAAAGCAGCTATCGATATCTCCTAAATCACATGATCTCCTAAATCACATGCTTTTGCGAATATTGTCCTTGAGCTTTCATAATCACCTCTTGATTGTTTATCTCGCCCTAGCTCCACGCAGCTTTTATTGTCGTCAAAATGGCATTTTAACGATAAAATCGGCGTAGGAAAAAGAATTTTAATTAAAACACAAACGGCAATAACAAGGGATACGATGCTAATTGTCTTTCTCATATATAATCCTTAAATTATCCACTCATATCCATTAAAATCTGCCAGCAACTTTATGCTTATTGCAGAAAAACACAAACAGAAAAGATTTCATATCGAAACACGATTTGAGTGAAATTAATATAAAATCAACTGATATGAGTCTACATCTTCTCTTTCGCGCTTAAGCCCATCAGAGCAAACGCAGTGCGGATACTAAGCGCTACGAGCGCAAACAGCTTGAGCTTCGCGTCCTCATTCTCGCTGCCTACGACGCGGTTTTCGTTGTAGTATTTGTGAAAGTCCGCCGCGAGCGCCTTTAGGAAATCGGGCAGCTTCTGCAAGCCGCGCGAATTAAATGCGTCGTTTAAAATTTCATTCAAACCAAGCGCCGCAAAAGCTAGGCCGAGCCCCGCTTCATCCAGCGCGCCGAAGTCCGCGCCCAAGACGTCCGCCTCGCGCTTGCCCGCTTTGGTAAAAATTTGATTGACCCGCGCGTGGGCGTAGTTGATGTAAAAGATCGGGTTACTGCTGTCCTCGCGCGCGAGCTCGTCCACGTCGAACTCAAGCGGCGTCTCGCCCTTTTTGCTGATGAAGATAAATCGCATCGCGTCCCTACCGATCGCGGCGAGCACGTCACTCATCAAAATCGCGTTGCCCGCGCGCTTGCTCATTTTGTAGGTCTGCCCGTCTTTGAGCAAATTTACCATCTGCATTAGGATGATCTCGAGCCTGCTTTCGTCGTAGCCCAGAAAATGCACGGCGGCCTTTAGGCGCGCGATGTAGCCGTGGTGATCGGCTCCCCAGATGTTGATGCAGCGCTCATATCCGCGCTCAAATTTGTTGTTGTGATAGACGATGTCGCCCGCAAGATAGGTCGGGCGCGCATCCTCGCGGATGACGACGCGATCCTTTTCATCTCCGAGCTGCGATGAGCGGATCCAAATTTTACCCTCCTGCTCATACATCTTGCCGCTGCGCTCAAGCTTCCTAATCGTAGGCTCAAGCTCGCCGTAGAGGCTCTTTTCGCTAGCCCAGTTTTGGATATGAATGCCCGCGTCTGCGAGATCTTTTTGTATGATCTTTAGCACTTCGTCTTTAGCAAACTCCGCAAGGATCAAAACGCGCGATTCGTCGCGGAAAATTTCATCGCCGAATTGGGCGCGCGCAAGGGGGATGATCTCGTCGATATACTCGCCGCGATAGTATTTCTCGGGATAGCTCACGTCCTCGCCCGCGAGCTCGCGCGCACGAAGCGCGATCGAAGTGCCCAAAAGCTCGATCTGATTGCCCGCGTCGTTGATGTAGTACTCGGTATCGACGCGGTGCCCCAGATAGCGCCCGATGCGCGCGAACGTATCGCCGTAAACGGCGCCGCGTACGTGCCCGATATGAAGCGGACCGGTCGGATTAGCGCTGATGTATTCGAGCAGAATTTTTTGCGGCGCAGCGACGGAATTCCGCGCCTCATCGCGATTTGGTGCTGCGATGGAATTTGACGCCTCCTCGGAATTCTGCGAAATAAAATTTTGCCTAGCGGCGGAATTCTGCAATTTAGCGGCGTCATTGCCGCTCGCAGCTAGATTTGCAGCGCAGCCTTTGCTAGCAGGCTCGCTTACGCAAATCCTTTCCGAAGCCGGTAAAATTCCGCGCCCAAGCTCGGCGTCATTTTTCGCAAAATCGCCGCCCAAGCTAAGAGCATTTTCAGCAAGCGCACCCAACACAGCGGGCTTTAGATGAAAATTTAGATAGCCGTTTACCGCCGTGGCGCTTAGAATTTCGCTATCTTTAAATTTAGCCGCAAGCTCCTCGGCGATGAGCTTTGGCGCCTTTCGCATCTCCTTAGCCAGCGCGAAAGCCTCGGGCGAGGCGTAATGAGCCAAACTTTTATCTTTGGGTTTTTCTAAAACGACTTCGCGAGATAAAATTTTAAAAATTTCGTTTAAGACTAAATTTTTCAAATCCCTTACGCCTTTTTAGTATCGCTGATTTCGGTGTCTTTAACCTCTTGTTCCATCTTTTTCTCGACCTTTTGCGGTTCGTCGTCCTCTTCCATCTCTTTTTTGAAAGTCTTTATGCCCTGTCCTAGACCCTTTGCAAGCTCTGGGATTTTTTTCGCTCCGAACAGCAACACAACAACGATCAAAACAATCAGCCAGTGTCCAATACTCATAGAACCCATTTTTTCTCCTTTAAATTTTCCAAATTTCGATTAGCTTGCCTATGTCGCGGCTCGCCGTTTCTAATTTGATAGTTTTATAGATCGATCTTAAATTTTCATACGCCGTTTCCAGGCGGTCGTTTATTATGAAATAATCATACTCGCCTAGGCGCTCCATCTCCTCTTGCGCGTTTTGTAGGCGCAAAGCAATATCGGCGGGATCATTATCGCCACGAGCGCGCAACCTATCTCTAAGCTCCGACAAGCTCGGCGTAGTAATAAATACACTAGTAAGCTCGCTTTTAGGCACTTTGCTGCGCACGATCTCATATCCTTGCACATCGATGTCAAAAATCACGATCTTGCCCCGCTCAAGCTCGCTCGTAGCGGCTTTTAGCGAAGTACCGTAGTATTTGCCATGGACCAACGCCCACTCTAAAAACTCCCCACGCTCAATGCCTGCGCGAAACTCGCTCTCGCTTATGAAATGATAATTCACACCATCCGCTTCGCCCGCACGCATTTCGCGCGTCGTAGAGGAGATCGAGAAGTATATCTGCTCGCCAAATTCTGTGATAAGACGCTTTATAAGCGTGCTTTTGCCGCTACCGCTTGGACCGGAGACGAGCAAAATTTTGCCTTTCACTATCTATCTCCAAACGATATGTCAATATTGATCTTAAAGTCCTTCAGCGCGTCTTTAGCATCCTTGCTGCCCGCAAATTTCTCGATCGTGTTTGCGATGCCAGCTTCCAGATCATCGCGCAGTTTGGTTTTCAGCTCCTCGGCGCTCGGTTTTTTGCTATGCTCGTTACGCAGCGGCTCGCTTTTGGCGCTGGGCTCTAACTCGCTTGCCATAAGGCTGGCAAACTCCGCCGCAGCCGAAGCGGCAAGCTCATTCGGCATAGCTTGCGCGCCAAATTTCATCTCATTTGCCTGCTCGGACGCACCAAATTTATGCGCTTTAAATTCGGTGCGCTCCGAAGGCTTTGAAGCATTAAATTTTATCTGCTGCGCGGCGCTCTTTGTAGGCTTACCGGATTTAAATTGCTCGCTATCTGCGGAGCTTGCGGCAAACGAGTTTGCAAAATCGCCCTCCATAGCGCGTAAAAATCCGTTCGCAAACCCGCCAGCAACGCTATCAGATTGTTCGCTTTGCTTAGGTAAATCTGAGGCATCTAATATGTGCGGCAAGTTTAGCTCCGAAAAATTTGGTGTAGGAGTAGAATTTATAATTCCGGTATTACTAGAATTTGTAGAAGCTGCGAAATTTGCGCCAATTGAATTCCATGCTTCATTATGAGCAGACATAGACGCATTCTGTGCAAGTCCGCCAGTAAATTCCATGCTTTGAAACGGAACGGCGTTATAAAGATTTTCACGAGGTATATCGCCCGCACCCGCTAACGCAATCGGCGTATCTGAAGCGACCTCGTATTGAGACGAAATTTGCGTTTTTTGAAAATTCGTAGCCGCTTTATTTTTATCATGCGCAGATTTTTTATCCTCTTTTTCATCAGAAGCAAACGCAGCCGCGGCAAAATTATCATATCCGCCAAACTCCTCCACGGGCATGCCGGCACTATCGAAAAGCCTGGAAAAATCCATATCAAATCCACTGTTAACAGACGCGCCAGCCGCATCTTGCACTACTTGCGAGGCAGATTTTCTTTCCTCTGTTTTATAGGCAAATGAGCCGTCTGCTTCATGCTGTTTAAGTGTAACGTCCACAGAGTTTTTCGCTTCCTCTAGATTAGGCGCAGCGTCTGCCTTTTTTTCAACGGCAGTTTCATTAGAGCTGCCAGCTCTTTGCGGCTCATCTTGCTGCGCAAGCGGTAAAGTTTCGCTTGCTCGTGTGGCAGGAATTTCATCTTCTGTCTGCGATTTATCCGTTTTGGAATTCTTAGGATTTTCATCATCTAGCGCTGCTAGAGCTATCGGAGCGTCATCCTTTGCGAGCGGAATTCCATCTTGAGGCGCATGATTACTTTCGGCGGGTTCGCTTGTGCCGATACTATTTAGCGGCAGATCCTCAGGGATATCGCTAGCAGCTAAGTTTAGAGGCATATCATCTGCGATATTATCCGCAATCTTTTCTGCGAAGGCGTTAAGCGGCGTATCATCGGCAATGGTGTCCGCAAGAGTCGCTTCATCTGCAAGCTGTGAGAGCGGAATATCATCTGCGATCTCGTCCGTGCGCGGCATATCACCTACCAACTGCGAAAGCGGCACATCATCTGCAATCTCGGGCGCTATATCGTTTGCCAGCTGCGAAAGCGGTATATCCTTGCCGGAGTCATAAAAGCTATCCACAAGCTCTTCAAAATTACTGCCCGAAGTGGAATTCGCCTGATCAATCGCATCGATCTCTTTCATCACAGAGCTTGCATCGGCAAATTCTTTCGCCATTTTTTCTTTCGCCTGCACGCTCATATTTTGAACCGAAAACTCGCTGATAAACGTGATGAGCTCAAGCGGCGAAAAGGGCTTGGTAAGGGTGTATCGCGCTCCTGGCGCCGAAACATTCTTAGGCGTCAGAAACAGCGTCTTATTAAGATCAAATTTTGAAATATCGTCGCCATCTTCATAATTTTTTATCGTCAAATCATATTCACTCTCGTCTGCACTATATGCTACTAGGTCCGCACCGATGCGCTCGCAGCAAATATTTACGACACTTGCAACCTGCTCATTGTGATTGTCAAGTAGAATTTTCATTTATGACCTTTTAGAAAGAATTTGGGCTATTGTAAGATATTTTTGGTTATTAATTGCTTATATTTGCGCTAAATTTCGGTTATTTAGTCGATAAACTTTGCAGCATTTTTGCGCTAAATTCTCATCGTGGGTCACGAGCACGAGCGCGCCACGACTGGATTTTACGTAATCAAAAATCACGTTCATGACCTCGTTTGCGGTATCCTTATCTAAATTTCCAGTAGGCTCGTCGGCAAAGATTATGCGTGGCTTTTTGCAAAGTATGCGAGCGATGCTCACGCGCTGCTGCTGTCCGCCGCTAAGCTCGCCCACGCCTTGCTTTAAAGTATGTTCGATCTGAAGCTTTTTTAAAATTTCATCATCTATCGCATTATTCGTAAGTTTAGCAGCGAGTTCGATATTTTCGCCAGAGGAGAAGCCCTTAAAAAGGTAGTGAGATTGAAATATTATGCCAAAGTCGTTACGGCGGATTTTAAGTCTCTCATCGGAGCTTAGCTCGTAAATACTGCGCCCACCGTAGATCACCTCGCCCGAGTTTGGTTTTAAAAGCGTGCATAGAATATGAAGCAGGGTCGATTTGCCGCAGCCGCTAACGCCCAAAATAGCGATACTCTCGCCCTCTTGAACGCTTAAGTTTACATTTTCAAAGAGCGTATAATCATACGCGTGAGTAAGATTTACGCCCTTGAGAAGTTCCATATTTAGCCAATTTGAGCCGCTACTTCGGCAGCAAAGTCTTCGCTCTTTTTCTCTAGGCCTTCGCCCACTTCGAAGCGGACGTATTTTACGATCTCGATCTTGCCGCCTAGTTTTTTAGCTTCTTCGTCAATCACCTGCTCGACGGTTTTCTTATCGTCCATGACGTAAAATTGCCCTAGCAGCGTGAGGCGCTGATCGATTTGAGTATTATCGGCGATGAAGCGATCGATCTGACCCGGCAAAATTTTATCCCAAATTTTTTCAGGTTTATTTTGCTTGCGAAGTTCATCTTTTAAAGCTTCGATCTCTTTGGCTAAAATTTCATCGCTTAGATGCGCGCGCGAGCCGAACTGCGGGATCTTATGAAGGGGCTTACCTAAGCGCACAAACTCCTCATTTTCCTTCTCAAACTCGCCTTTAAGAGCTAAGAATTCTTTTTCGATAAAATCGGGATCAAGCTCTTTATAGCTGATAACCTGAGGTTTCATCGCGGCTGCGTGCATGCAGAGATTTTTTATAAGCTCCTTCGCACCCTCCGCAGTTCGCTCGCTGTCACAAGCTGCTGCGATGATTACACCTACGCGGCCGTTTGAGTGTAGGTAGCCGTTTACTACTCCGTTTGCGCCCGCCTTAATCGTCTCAAATCTTCTAACGACCAAATTTTCGCCAATCGTAGCGATCTGGCTCTTTAGATGCTCATCAAATTTAACGCCGTTAATGACGCTGGAATTTAGCTCATCAATGCTGCTAATGCCCTTGCTTTGGATATGCAAGGTAGTATTTTTAACTAAATTTATAAAATTTTGATTTTTAGCTACGAAGTCGGTTTCGGAATTTATCTCGCTTATGGTGGCGATCTTGTGATCCGCGCCCACTTCGACGCTTACTAAGCCCTCGCTAGCTAAGCGATCGGCTTTTTTAGCAGCCTTTCCAAGGCCCTTTTCGCGAAGCAAATCGACGGCCTTATCCATATCGCCGTCTGTTTCAACTAAAGCCTTTTTGCAGTCCATCATCCCCGCTCCGGTGCTTTCGCGGAGCTCTTTTACCATTTGCGCGCTGATTTCCATTACTCTTCGTCCTCGCTTACGTCAAAATCCTCTTCGCTCATCGCCTCGGCTACGACTTCTTCTTTCTCCTCGTCGCTGACGGCTTCGCTCTGCTCGACATCCTCGCTTGCGTCTTGATCGCGAAGCGCCTTGCCCTCGTTGATCGCTTCTGCCATCTCTTGGCAGAAAAGCTGAACCGAGCGGATCGCATCGTCGTTGCCAGGTATTGGGAAATCGACTACGTCCGGATCGCAGTTCGTATCCAAAGGCGCGATAACCGGCATTTTTAGGCGATTAGCTTCCGCTACGGCGATCTTTTCTTTAACTACGTCAATGACGAAGATCATATCGGGAAGGCCCTTCATATTGCGAATGCCGCCTAGATAAAGCTCGAGCTTCTCTTTTTTGCGGCGAAGCATTAGCGCCTCTTTTTTAGTTAGTAAATTTATCGAGCCGTCCTCTTCCATAGTCTCGATTACTTCGAGCTTGCGGATCGATTGCTTGATAGTGGAAAAATTCGTCAGCATGCCGCCTAGCCATCTGTGGCTCACATAAGGCATGCCGCATTTTTCGGCGTACTCTTTTAGTGTAGCGCCGGCTTGTTTTTTGGTGCCTACGAAAAGTATCGTCTTGCCCTCGGCAGCCGCGTCGCGCACGATATTATAAGTGTAGCGAAAGTAGCGGATAGTTTTTTGTAGATCTATGATGTAGATACCTTTGCGCTCGCCGAAAATGAATTTTTTCATCTTCGGATTCCATCTGCGGGTTTGGTGTCCGAAATGAACGCCGCACTCTAGCAAATCTCTCATTGTTACCATGAGTTTTCTCCTTGTGGGTTGCCCCGAAATTTAGTTTATTCCTCCGCATCCGCCCGTAAATTTGCTCTAAATTTACAACTAAATCAAGGATTGATGCGTGTGAAATGAAATAAGAATTATATTTAAAATTTTATTAAAATAAGCTTGATTGTTATGCGATTTTACATAACTTATATAGTGTTTTGTTTTTATTCTGACGCATGCAAATTTGCTTAAGATTTCACGACAAATACCCCTTCTATCTAAACAAATTTACAATTAAAATGCATGAATTTTAGATTAAATTTTATTCATCACAAAGCCGCAGAAGCGCCCAGTGACGCCGTCTCTGCGGTAAGAAAAATGCTGCTCGCTCTCAAAAGTGCAGCGCGGATCAAATTTAACGTTTCGCACCCCCGCAGCTGCGAGCTCATCGCGCAGCGCGGCGTTCATATCAAAATACCCCTGCGTTTTGTAGCGCTCAAACTCGCCCAGATCAAGCCCGCCAAGTTCGTAGTTTCGCGCCTTGATATTCGCGCCCACGAATATCTTCAGCTCCGCAGCGACGCAGCCGAAGCGCTCGCTCATCAAATTTATCGCATTCGTGCAGATCCGCCCTATCACGCCCGCGCGCCCCGCATGCACTGCGGCAACCACGCCGCGTCGCTCGTCCGCGATCAAAACGGGCGAGCAGTCCGCTACCAGCACGCACAGCGCCACGCCGCGCAGATCGGTCACTAGCCCGTCGCAGAGCGAGATTTCATCGCTACCTGCGCGTAAAATTTCAACTTTGTTTGAGTGGATCTGGCGCATAAATTTTAAATTTCGCGGCGCGATGCCGAGCGCGGCGGCTAAAATTTCGCGGTTATGCGCGACGTTTTGCGGATCGTCGCCCACGTGATCCCCTAAATTTAGACTTGCATACGCTCCGCCGCTTACGCCTCCTTCGCGCGTGCTAAAGCCCGCCAGCACGCCGCGTCCGTCCAATACAAGCTCAAGATTTTCTCTGTAAATTTCGGTGTTAGTCATCGCGCGCTACTTGGCGCCCTAATACAGGCTCAAAATTTTATCTACCGCGTCCCACGAAAGCCCCTCTTCTTCGCCATCGGCGCTATCATTGCGCGCCGCAACAGTGCCGCGACCGACGAGCCGTCCGCCGGCAAAGCCCAGCTGCGCCGCGACGTATCGCGCGAGCAGATCGGTCTCGATATTTACGCGGCGCCCGATTTTGTAGGTTCCAAAGAGCGTATCCTTAAGCGTGAGCGGGATGATCGTAAGGCGAATGGCGCAGCTTTGCGCTTCGCTCTTTAAATTTACGCCCAAGGGATTTAGATCGCAAACGGAATTTGAGCCGCTAAAATTTTGCCCGTGCAAGCTTGCGCCGCTAAAATTTGAACCGAGCGGGCCTTTGCGGTCTTTGTGAGTAAAATTTCTACCCTCAAGCACTTCGTTGATCGTTAGGCTCACGCCGTCGATCGCCACCGAGCCCTTCGGCGCTAACAGCGGCTCTATGTGCAGCGGCGCGCGGATAAAAAAATCGACGCCGCTTGCAAGCTTTGAAATTTTATAAATTTCGCCCACGGCATCGACGTGTCCTTGGATCAAATGCCCGTCTATGCGCTCGCCTAGGCGCATCGCAGGCTCTATATGCACAGGGCCGCGCAGGTTTTGCGCGGCGATGACGCGCGCCGTCTCGCTAGAAAGCTGCACCGCAAATCCGTCCGCAAAAAGCCGCGTCACGCTCAGGCATGCGCCGTTTACCGCGACGCTATCGCCGAGCGCGGGGCGGTATCTCGCGCGCAGTTGCAGCAAATCACCGCTAAAGCTCGCAACCTGCGCGATCTCTCTGATCAGTCCGTTAAACATTATGAGCCTTTGGAATTTTTATGTGATATTAGCGTAGAATTTTAAAATTTAAAGTTAAGCGAGCTCGGCGAGCGCGAAGCCCGCCGAATGAAGTTTTGAAATTATTTTTTAGAGACGATGAAATCGGCTAGCGCTTCGATCGATTCGTCGTTAAGCGAAGCTGCTTGACCCTTCATAACGCCCATCATGCCGAATTTGCCCTTGCCGTCGCCCAAGGTGCCGTCTTTGTAGCCTTTTAGGCTCGCGACGAGATCTTCCTTGCTTAGGGTGTTTAGCGCAGGTACTTTGCCGCCAAGATAAGGCTTCTCGGCGTTGGCTCCGTGACAGGCCACGCATTTTTTATACAATGTAGCGCCGTCTGCGGCAAACGCTGCCGAACTAAACGCCGCTAATGCAGCGCATGCGATTAAAACTTTTCTCATTTTTCATCCTTTACGATTAAGTTGTGGCGCGCATTATAGTTGAAATTCTTAAATTTGCGTTTAAAAATTTGGATTAATTTCTCGCGAGCGTGAGTGCAAAAAACATTTTCCGCAAGCCGCGCGAGGCGGAATTTAAAGGGCATTGATCAAATTTAAAGCAGGATCGGCAGGTGCAGCTCAAAACATGACGCGAGCTGGGAGGCGCTGTGTTTATGAAGCAAACTCGCGGCGGTGAATTTTATTTAATCTGCGAAATTTCGCCGCCTTGCATCTTATAAATTTTATCTGCGGCGCCGAAGTATTTATCATCGTGCGAGATCGCAAAGATCGTGTATCCGCGCGATTTCAGCTCCGGCAAAATCCGCTCGTAAAACTCCGTGCGAAACTGCGGATCGAGATCGGCCGCAAACTCATCAAGCATCAAAAATTTTCGCCCGTCCATCAGTACGCTTACGAGCGCCAAACGCTTGCGCTGCCCGCTAGATAGGCTCGTGGTGCTAAATTTGACCCCCTTTAGCTCAACCTTATCCTGCAGGTGCGTGAGCGCCAACCACTCGCGCGCGATGTCCGCATCGCCAGTAGCATAGTCGAAGAGATAAAAATCGCTGAAAACCGCGCTTATGTTGTTACTGTAGGCGCGCAGATCAGAGGGTTTAAGAGCCGCGCCGTCGGCTAAAATTTCGCCTGCTTGCGGCGTATAAAGGCCCGCTAAGATCATAAAAAGCGTCGATTTTCCGCTGCCATTTTCGCCGATCAAAAACACCGTCTCGCCCGCATTTAGCTGCAAACTTACCCCTTTGATGCCGAATTTTCCGTCTGGATACGAAAAGCCCACGCCTTTAAGCTCCAGGCTGCGCCACGGCTGCATTTGCGCAAGCTCGAAGCCCTGCACGAATGGATCTAAGCCCAGCTCATTGATCTTTGCGTAGGCGATCTTTGCGCGCAGCACGCTAGGAAGCGAGAATATGAGCATCATCAAAGGCGCGCGCAAAAAAAGCACCGTAAGCGCGATCGTTACGGCGTTTGCAAGCTCTGCTTTGCCGCCGCTAAGCCCGAAATAAAGCACAAAGCCCACCGCGCCTAGCATCATCACGTTCATAAAATTACTCGCAAACGCGCCGTAAACCTCGGCTCGAAGCGAGCTTTGGCGTAAATTTTGCGCGTTGGGCAGAAAGTCATTTTCGTATAGGCTCTTTGCTTTGGCTAGGCTTAGCGACAGCTCCTTGTGCCCCTCGATCGCCGCGGCGTAGTTTTTATACAAAACGTCCTCATTTTGGCGGTACAGATCGTAATTTTGCATGACCTTTTTCATCAAAAAACGGTTGAATATCATCAGCGCGCCGATCCAGACGAACAAAAACGCAAACATCATAGGCGCGATGTATAGCACGTAGATGCCGCAAAATAGCACGATCATCGCGCCTTGGATCAGCTCGGAGATACGCATAAAGCCCTCGGTCAGGCGCGAAATATCGCTGGAAAGGGACGCGAGCAGGTTCGCCTTCGACGCAGCCTCGATGCGCTCGAACTTCGTATCGATGATCTGCTTGATAATTTTGGTGCGTAGATCGAATACGAAGTCGTTTTCCATCTTGCAAAGCATGATGCGACTTAGCACCGAAAGCAGCAGAAATATCGCCAAAAGCGCGAAAAATAGCGCGATGATGCGCCCGCCTCTTTCGGCGCCGTCAAGTAGATATTTATTGATAAAGCTTAAAATCAAGATCCCCGAGCCGCTGTAGATCGCGTTTAGCGCGAGCATCGCGAGGATTTGTTTGGTATATTTTTTCATCTTTCGCCCCAATGAAATTTGAGCGCAATTGTGGCAAAATTCGCTTGAAAAAACGGTTAAATTTTAAATCCGTTCTCATTTCGCGAATAAAATTTTACCCAGGCTGTATAAATTCCGCCGTAAATTTATCCTCTTTTGGCGCACCAGGAGCGATAAGCTCTATCTGTGTTCATGCCTCTGGCAGAAATTAGCAGATAGGATTAAATTTGACGGATCGTAAAATTTAAATCGAATTTAAAAACCTAAAGCAAGAGCGCAAAATTTTAACTATATTTTTAAATTTTATAGGCTTTGCTAAAATCCAAATTTAACTCCAAGCATCGCCCTTTTTGTTGCGCTCGATGATAAATTTAGCTAATAAATTTATCTCCAATTTACTTACTTCAAATAACGCCGTGATTTTCTTTTCGGCTAGGTCTAAATTTTTGTTGCAAACGACTTTGAAATATCTGCGCAGCTCTGCGTAATCATTTGGATCGCTGATCATAAAATTACAAAACAAACCGTTTTTTCCCTGCAAAAATATCATATCAAAAACGCTATCGACGCCACCTCCGAAGTGAAAAATGATCTGAGGCAAAAGCACCATGCAGATCGTCGCTAAAATTATAAAAATGGATGTCGCTACGGGCAGAACTACAAACATCGCCGCCATGATAACGACAAGAAATATTACGCCTGTTTTACCGCCGACGCTATCTAGCCCGTAATGTATCGGAAGCGCATAGGATACTGTTTTGTGAAGCTTTCGTATTTGACGCGGCGCAATTTCCGCAAAAATTTTACCGTCAATTATCTTGACGATTTTATCATTATAAAAATAAACATAAGCGTTTCTATAGAAATTCATATCGAATTTTCTCCTGCCTATGACGAGCAAAAAATATAATGAAATTTTAAATATATCGGAGTTGCCGCCAAAAAATACGTTTCTTAAAATTCCGAAAGCCATTAATGCAAACATCAAAATAATCGAAATTTTTATGACCTGATTAGTTTCGTCTTTGATGACTAGCGGCTCTTTGTCGTAGTCCCTCGCAAATTTTTTCAAGCTTAAATTTAACTCATCTTGCATGCTCATTCCTATTTTGCCTGTGTAGTAAAATTCTACTACGGCTTTCTCACGCCAGACGCACAGCTTATTTTAGCCCAAAATTTTGTTTGATGTAGATATGCAAAATATCGATCGCGGCGGGCGTTACGCCGCTGATCTCGCTCGCGGCAAAAAGCGTCGGCGGCGCGAAGCGATTTAGCTTCTGCACGATCTCGTTGCTAAGGCCTCCGATCTTGCTAAAATCGATCTGCGGCGGGATTACGACGCCAAGCAGCCCCTTCATCCTCTCGACTTCTGCGCGCTGCATCGCGATGTAGAAATGATACTTGCACTGCGTTAAAATTTCATCCAAAACTTCATCGCTAAAGCCCTCAAAATGCGGCGCCAGAGCGAGCAATCCCGCCTTTGAAAAGCCGCTTTTGGCTACGATTTTTTGCAAGCTGCAGCTTTGCGAAATGGGCTCCGCGCCGATATTTTGCAGCAGGCTAAGCGTCTGTTTCGAAGGGGTGATCTGCGTTTTTAGCAAAAATTCCATTCCGCTTTGCACATCGAGCTTAAACTTGCGCGCCCGCTCATAGCTAGCCTCGTCCAAAAGCCCGATCTCACGGCCATATTCGCTTAGGCGCAGCACGGCGTTGCCCTCGCGCAGCAGCAGGCGAAATTCCGCGCGCGAAGTAAACATTCGGTAAGGCTCGTTCGTGCCCTTGGTGACGAGATCATCGATCAAAACGCCGATATACGCCTCATCACGCCTTAAAATTAACGGCGCCCGATCCGACGCATCCAAAGCGGCGTTGATGCCCGCCATCAGCCCCTGCGCCGCGGCCTCCTCGTAGCCGGTGGTGCCGTTGATCTGCCCCGCTAAAAACAGCCCGCGGATCTTTTTGGTTTCAAGGCTATGTTTAAGCTCGGTAGGATCGATAAAATCGTACTCGATCGCATAGCCCGGGCGGACGATTTTTGCATTTTCAAAGCCTCTGATCGTGCGCAAAAACGCAATCTGCACGTCGTAAGGAAGGCTCGTGGAGAGGCCATTTACATAATACTCCGTAGCCTCGCGCGTCTGCGGCTCGACGAAGACGTGGTGGCGGTCGCGATTTGGAAATTCATAAATTTTAGTCTCGATGCTCGGGCAGTAGCGCGGGCCGGTGCTTGAAATTTGCCCCGTGAACATCGGTGCGCGGGCGAAATTTTCGCGGATGATCTCATGCGTGCGCTCGTTCGTATAAGCGATGAAGCAAACAAGCTGCTTCGGCGCAAAATTTTTGCTGCGAAAGCTAAAAGGACGCGGATCGGCGTCGCCGTCTTGGCGCTCAAGCACGCTAAAATCGATCGTCTTAGCATCGATCCTTGGGCAGGTGCCGGTCTTTAGCCGCCCCATTTGCAGCCCCAAGCTTCGTAGCGATTCGGCTAGCTCCACGCTCGCTAGCTCGCCCACGCGCCCCGCTTGCAGCTTGTTTTCGCCTACGTGAATTAGCCCGTTTAAAAAGGTGCCTGCGGTGATTATCAGATGCTCGGTCTCATAAACGTTGCCAAGATGGCTCTTAACCCCGCAAATGCGCGGGACGCCATCCTGCTCGCAGGTTAAAATTTCGCTCGCGATCTCCTGGCTTACGTCCAGCCCCTGCGTGTTTAGCAGCAAATTTCGCATATAGATACGGTATTCATCCATATCGATCTGAGCGCGCGAGCCGCGCACCGCAGGGCCTTTGCTCTCGTTTAAAATTCTAAACTGCAACCCGCACGCATCCGCCGCAAGCCCCATCTGACCGCCCAGCGCGTCGATCTCCTTTACCAGATGCCCCTTAGCAAGGCCGCCGATTGCGGGGTTACAGCTCGCAGCGCCGATCTGTTCGGCCAAGATCGTAATTAGCAGCGTCTTTGCGCCCATTTTTGCGGCGGCTAAGCTCGCCTCGATACCAGCGTGCCCGCCACCCACAACGATAACGTCGTATTTCATTTTTTGCCTTTAAATTTAAAGCCGCAATTTTAGCCAAAATAAAATTTCAAAACGATAAATCGCCCGCAGATACCGTAGGTAGCGGCTCGATATGTATTTTCATACGCGTAAAATTTTACCGCGCCGCAACTTTGAAGCGATTTTAATTTGCGCCGCCGTAAGCGCACAGACGAGCCGTCCGTAAAAGTTGCGGCGCAAAAGCGGCGCGCGAAGAGCATAAAATTTTTAGCGGAAAATTCCTATGCCAAAATTTCGCGTGCGAGCTTTGCTTTAAATTTAGCGTTGTATAATTACGCATTTTTTTCAAAAAGGCTAAGTATTGATAGACAAATTTTATATTTCCGAGCTGAAAGATCGCGTGATAGGCGGCTGCGAGATTGCAAAGCAGCAGGCGCTGAATCTGGCGCGATGCGAGGATTTGGGCGCGCTTTTTGCGGCAGCGGATGAGATCAGGCGCGAGTTTTGCGGCGATAAATTTAATCTTTGCACGATCATAAACGTAAAATCGGGGCGCTGTAGCGAGGACTGCAAATACTGCGCGCAGTCGGCGCATTTTGACACTGGCTGCGAGACTTATGGAATTTTGAGCGAACAGCAGGTGCTAAGCGCCGCGCTTGCGAACGAAGCCGAGCAGACGCACCGCTTCTCGCTCGTCGCCAGCGGGCGCGGAATTTCTCAAAAAAGCTCCGATCTAGGGGCATACTGCGCGATCTATGAGCGGCTGCGAAGCGAAACGCGGCTGCATCTGTGCGCCTCGCTGGGGATCGCTTCAAAGCCCGCGCTGGCGCTGCTTAAAGCTAGCGGCGTGCAGACCTATCATCACAATCTCGAGACTTCGCGAAAATTTTATCCGCAGATCTGCACGACGCACAGCTACGACGATCGCATCCAAACTATCGAGAATTGCCGCGCCGTGGGGCTTGACGTATGTAGCGGCGGGATTTTTGGGCTGGGCGAGGGCATGGAGGATCGCATCGATATGGCGCTGCAACTGCGAGAGCTAGGCGTTAGCTCCGTGCCGATCAATATCCTGACCCCGATCAAGGGCACTCCGCTGCAAAACGCCGCGCCGCTGGCGCACGATGAAATTTTAAAATCGATCGCGATCTACCGCTTCATCTTGCCGCGCGCGTATCTGCGCTTTGCAGGCGGCAGGCGAAATTTGGGCGAGCACGTGCGCACGGCGCTTGGATGCGGTATCAACTCGGCGCTTACGGGCAATTTCCTAACCACCACCGGCGATAGCATCGCAAGCGATAAGGCGCTTGTGGCGCAGTGCGGGTTCGACCTCGCAAAGGGCGCGGATTAGCGGCGGTCGGGAATTAAAGATAAAATTTGAAAGGCGACTGTGAAGTTAAAATTTTTCTCTGCCTTGATTTCAGTCGTGTTGCTTTGCGGCTGCTCGACGCTCTCGCAGGGCGACGAGGAAGGTCCATTAGTAGCGAACGCGAGCAGATGCGATGTCGCAAACCCGCTAAGCAAGGAGCAGTCAAACCGCTGCGCGAAGCGGCAAAAGACCGATGCCGAAGTCGCGCGTGCGGCACAAAAGCAAGCGGTATCGCAAGACATGCTTAATTCATTCAAGGAGAATAGCGCACAAGCTCAGCAAAGAGCGCAGGAGCGGTATATCGCCACACAGCGAAACCTAATGCAACAGCAATCGCAGCAGCAACTGGAGCAGATGCAGCAGCGACAAAATATGAGAAATTTACAAAACGAGCAGAACTGGAACAGGCTGCGCAATCTGGAAAATATAAGTAGCGGCGGGATTTAGCCGTGAATTTTACAATTTGATCTAAATTTTAATTCGCGCGACTTTAATTCTAGATCAATTAACCTCGGTAAAAATATGATGAAATTTTAATCAAAATACTCCAAAATCAAATGAGGTCTTAAATTTCAAGGGCAAGCAGCTGGATGATAGAAAATTTTAATTGATTTTAAGTGATGAAATGGTGACCCACAGGAGATTTGAACTCCTGTTACCGGCGTGAGAGGCCAGCGTCCTAACCACTAGACGAGTGGGCCGCGAAATTTAAAATGAGATAATAGCGAAGTGTATATAAATTTTGGATTAAATTATATATTTCTGCAAAAAATAATGCAAAATAAAATTTTCGCCGAAAACTTAAAGCTTTTTGGCATAGCCGCAAATCTTGGTGCTATAGAGAGTCCGATATGCCGCCCATTCTAGATGGCACATAAATAAGTTCCGTCGCTACAGCCATAAGCCAAATCGATATCATAAAAGCTTGCTGCGCATTGCTATCTGCATCAAAAACGCTAATAATTTAATCGCGCTGATTCAAAGCAAACGATAAAGAAGTCAAATTTAGCATAGCTTTTATTTGGCTTCTAGGCTTTTTAGATACTCATATACTCTTTTATCCTCATTTTTCCTTGCCCAATCCGATGGAGTTACGCTTTGGTTATGAGAACATCTAGCTTTTGGATCGGCGCCTCTTTCTACTAGATATTTTACGATTTCTAGACTATGAGAACTTGCCGCATAATTTACCATGGAGCAACCATCCCTATCCTTTGCTTTAAAATTTCCGCCGTATTTTTCCAAAAGCTTTACGAGCCTAAAACTCTTCTCATCGTCGTGTTGGCTTCCGAATACGCTCATCATCATTGCGCTATCGGTCAGTCTTTTTGCGCACTCTAGCATCGCGCGAAGCGAATTTTCGCTACCTAACATTACCGCCATTTCGATGGGAGTGGTATTTTCATGACCTTTAAAATTCGGATCGCCGCCCATTTCGCAGTATTTTTTAGCATCTTCGGCGTTGTCTGAATATGCCGTTTTGTGAAGCAGCGTTTGTATCTCATCCGCGCTCAAACTCTCTTCAGTCTTAGGCGTAACGAAAAAGTTTTTGTCGTAAATCTCCTTTAATGAATTTGTGCCGTAGTATTTACCCGGCTCGTCTTTAAAAATCAAATTTATACCATTTAAATCCGTAAGCTCTATGGAGTCGTTTGTTCTTAAATTTATTATCTTGTTAAAGTTAAAAACTAAATCATCCTTTTTAATCCCGCTATCAAAGATGAAAAAGTGACTAAACTCGTAAGGAAATTCGTTTTTGTATTCAGGGTTTGACGCCGGATTTATCCTAGAATCGCCGATTTCTATCTTATCATGCCCCCATCTTTTGCCGAATATAAATATATTTGTACCCCAGCTTTTTGAAATTTTATCATCGTTCTCGCCCATTACGAAGATATCGTTTCCCCATGGGTCTTCCACATCGCTTCTGCCGCCAGTCAAAATATAGACGTTGTTATTTCCGGGGCAAACTATAGAGTGCCTCGTATCGGCTTTCGGCTATAATGATTTCGTCTGCGTTTTGGTTGCAGCGAGAATTTATATCCCAATATATGGTTTTGCTAAAATTTAAACTCACGTCTTCTAATACGGTGGTATCAAATCCTTGCGTCACTAAAATCTTTTTAGGAAAATATCCTTTCGCTTGCCCGTCTTTGATAAATTTTTCCAAGCTTTGAAAGTCGGTTATATTGCCTCCAAAACAGCCGCCGACCACCAAAAACAATATAATGATAAATCTCATACTCGCTCCTCTTTTCGAGATAAAATTTTAAAAATTATACAAAATTTGTAAGCAAAATTTACTAAAAACAGCTCAAATTTAAAAATCAAAAATAAGCGTTTTTATGCTTATAGTAATGGCACTTGGATAGTTATAAATTTAAGCTACTCCGCTGCTTTTAAATTTAAAAAGTTAAATCCATTTTAAACAGAATTTGCGTAAAATCCCATTTCAAAAATGTATTACGCGAGTGGCGGCGGCAAAGTAAAATTTGCGGTAACTACGGCGTTAAATTAAAAGCACTCGTAACGGCGGCACCAAATAAAATTCACGGAGTAGCCCAAGGATGAGATATTCGGCGGCATGCTGGGCTTAAATCATTCACAGCGACGTAAAGTACGAAGTATGCGCGGCGGCGTAAAATTAAAATTCGCAGCGGCTAAATTTAAAGCCCGCACGGCGATAATCAAAGCAGCGCCCGCCGTTCATCTGTGCAGTGCAAGCAGCGAACCGCACATTAAAATTTAAAGGTATAAAAGAATGAAGATTTTCAAAGAGCGAAGCTGTAAGGCACGCTCGGTGCGCTCTGCCTACTGGTCGCAAGCGTGGCGTATTCTATAAAAGGCGAGATCGCGTACCTGGATTCTCAAATCTTAGTGTGGATTTTTGCTTTCACATTCCTTTACCACGCGCTTAAAAACATCCAAAATATCACGGGCCCGCAGGTTTTTATAATCTTCAAATACGCTTACAGCATTGCGCTTGCGGCGCTACTATATTTTTCAGCCATTTATATACTCAGAAGATGTGATTGTAATAGGCTACAAATATACGTGCCGTATTTGATATTTGTAGTTACGCTCTCTTGGATAATTATAAATTTTAAGTTGCGTGCCGCCACCGGATACAAGCTTTTTGCGGTATACGCCGCGCTGCTAATCGTTGATGTCGCCGCAGACATCGTCTACAGCATGATGTTTAAAATACCGGCCCCCGCCGCTATAACGATGGGCGTCATAAATTGCATGGAACTACTAAATTTAATCTTAAATCCATTAGCGTCCGTAGTACTGCTTCTTGCGTGGCTTAATATAAAAAACCCCGCCGAAGCAAAGGGTCTATGGAGCCAGACGCAGAGATAAAATTTGCCCGCGTTTATACTGCGCGGAGTTTAAATTTAGACCGCGCCTGGGTGCTTGCAGAGATAAAATTTCACGCTGCTCGCGCTGTTTTGGCAAAGACACGGCCTCCAAAACCCGCCTGTTTGCTATCCATCTACGCGGTGCAAGCCTTAAGCCATATCGGCGCGACCCTCGATGAAATCCGCTTTATACGATTATAAGGCCCCTTCGCCGCACTCGTAGCCGAAAATTTTAATCCCCGTATCGCTCTGCTCGTAGCGTAGCGCGGGGATTTTTTGCAGTAGATTTTTTAGCTTTTCCAGATCGTTTTTTCGCCCGCCGTCAAAGCCTCGCGGCACCCACACCCACGCGATCTCGTCGTATACAAACGAGCCCACCGAAAAACTAGCTCGCTTTGAGCCCGCCTCCCATTTGGAGGAGTTTTTGATCGCGTAGAAGTTCGGATAGAGGATTTTTTTGATGATAAAGCATTTGCAAAATTTAAAATCCGCGAAAAACTCCGCCCACGTCGCATCCTCGGTAAAATAGCCTTTCGCGCGCAGGCGCTTTTTCTCTTTGCGCAGCCTGATCGGCTCATAAAACCTCTGCCAAGCCCTTGCGCAAGCATCCATAAACGCGAGCATGCGGGCGAAGTAAATTTTAAAAAGCGCCTTAAAAAGCTCCATCTACTTCTCGATCTGCGATTTTAGCGACTTGTCGATTGCGATCTCGCTGGAGTTTATATCGATGCTCTGTAGCGCCTTGTCCTGAAAGATAAATCCGACCTCCTTCGCGCCGAAGCTCTTGGCGATCGCCTCCAGCGTGTCGGTCGCGGATTTGTGGATCTTGCCGCCAAGATCGTTGATGATTTTTAGCGAGAGCTGTTTGACCTCGTCCTTGGCGTCGTCGATCAGGCGGTTTTTATCGCTCTCGTCAAAGCTCGCGCCGAACAGCCCGTTTAGCGAATCGGGCAGCAAAAACGGCAGCAGCTTGGCGTTTTTCTCGTCGTAAATTTTCATATCTTTGATCGAGTATTTGTATTTACATGGCGGCATCTTAATCTCGTAGCGATCCTCGCCCTGCGGCAGTATCGCAAACTCTGGGCTTAGCAGGTCGTAAACGAACTCGATCTCAAACTCGAAGATGATGGCGATCTGCTTTTTCGTCATCAGCGGCGAGACGAGCGAGCCCAGCAGCCCGCTGCCTACGTTTTGCTTGCGCGTGACGATCTCTTTGGAGTAAATTTTAAAAACGCTCAGTTCGCCGATGCTTTTAAGCCGCGTGATATCGGTGGCAATCTGCGGCTTGCCAGCCTGCTCGCCGCTTTTGCGCATCTTAAAAAACATAAAAACCAAGATGCAAAATATCACTAAATTTAGAAGAAAAGCAAAATTTTCCAAATTTCATCCTTTAAAATTTTATCGGTATTTTAGCAAAATACGGCGCCGATTTGTAGTGCAATTGAAATTTTACGATTTTTGCAGCAAGAAATTTTAAAAATCAAAGCATGCGGCGCGATTATAAAATTTAACGCGAGCCGCAAGGCTCGCACCGCTAGCGTCGCCGGGGGATCGGGTGAGGCTTGGGGCGGGAAGGGGAGCGACCTCGCAATTCAAGCCCCTTTCCCGCCCCAATAAAAACAGAGATCACGGTATAAATTTCGCAAGCTATCAATTTAGGAATGAAATTTTATTTTGTAAGTTTTTATAAAATTTCATGGATATAACTTAGCGCTTGGGTGTATTATGCGCGATATTCGTAAGGGGGTGGCGCTCAGAGTTGCGAGGCGCGCCCGCCCCCTTACCAACCCCCACCCGCGCAACGCTAGAAGCGCGAGCTACGCTCGCGTTAAATTTAATAAGATTTGAATTGCAATTCTCGAAATTTTATGCTTGTTCATTTCATTAGAATTAAACTCAGGCGTAGCCTGCACCGCTAGCGTCGTCGGGGGATGGGCGGGGTTTGTGGGCGAGCAGAGCAATGCGGTGCTGCGGGGCAGCGCCGCCTCTGCGAGAAGTGTGACCTCGCAATTGGGGCCCCCTTCCCGCCCCGAGAGAAATACACAAAGAGCTAAAAATACTAAAATTTAACGTGGCGAAATTTCTATAAATTTACTCTACAAATTTAGCTTACCAAGGCTTAAGTCTTTTGAAATTTTATCGATATAAATTTTAAGCAAGTGTACGTATTATGTATAATACGTAAGGGGACGGCGCTCGGAGTTGCGAGGCGCGCCCGCCCCCTTACCAACCCCCACCCGCGCAACGCTAGAAGCGCGAGCTACGCTCGCGTTAAATT
Organism: uncultured Campylobacter sp.; assembly: GCF_963518785.1. NCBI lineage: Bacteria > Pseudomonadati > Campylobacterota > Epsilonproteobacteria > Campylobacterales > Campylobacteraceae > Campylobacter > uncultured Campylobacter sp. Next base: position 147,103 of record NZ_CAUQKJ010000001.1, on the reverse strand, counting down.
TAATAAGATTTGAATTGCAATTCTCGAAATTTTATGCTTGTTCATTTCATTAGAATTAAACTCAGGCGTAGCCTGCACCGCTAGCGTCGTCGGGGGATGGGCGGGGTTTGGGGCGGGAAGGGGAGCGACCTCGCAATTCAAGCCCCCTTCCCGCCCCAAGAGCAATACAATTTTAAGACCAAATTTAAAGAAAGACTTCACCGCTTTTAATTTATATGCAAATTTAAAATTTACCCGCTGCAAGCCGCGATCAGGATGCGAACGAGTAAATTTTGCAATTTTAGACAAATTCACGAGCAAAAATAAATTTTAAAAACTCCCGCGAAATTTTATAAAATCTCCCTAAAATCATACCCTGCGTTTTTGAGCGCCCAGGCGATATCCTCTTGATGAGCCTTGCCTTTGGTCTCAAGCGTGATCGTGATCTGCGCGTCGCCGTACTCGATATTGGTCGAGAAGCGGTCGTAGTCGATCTTGACGATGTTTGCGTTGGCGCGGCGCAAAATTTCGGTAAGCCCGGTAAGCGCGCCCGGCTTATCGACGAGCGTGACGTTGATCGTCATCTTGCGGTGCGATTTTATGAGGCCTTTTTCGATGATGATGTTTAGCATCTGCACGTCGATGTTGCCACCGCTTAGGATGATGCCGATCTTTGCGCCCGCGGGGAATTGGAATTTCGCGTTCATCAGCGCCGCTACGCCCGCCGCGCCCGCGCCCTCGACGATGATTTTTTGCTGCTCGAGCAGATAGAGTATCGCGCTTGCGATCTCCTCGTCATCGACCTGCACGAACTCATCGACGCACTCGATGATCGTGCTAAGCGTGATCTCGCTAGTATCCCGCACGGCGATGCCGTCGGCGATGGTGCGGACGGATTTGGAATTTAGAGGCTTTTTCGCGACGAAGCTATCGTGCATCGCAGGCGCGCCCTTGGCGGCTACGGCGATGATTTTGATGTCGGGGTTGATCTGCTTGGCGCAGCTGCAAACCCCCGTCGCAAGCCCGCCGCCGCCTACTGGAACGACGATGTATTCAAGATCTGCGATCTCCTCGATCATCTCAAGCGCGATCGTGCCCTGGCCTGCTTGGACGAACTCGTCGTTGAAGGGATGCACGAACGTCAAATTATGCTCTTTGGCATATTCCAGCGCAAATGCATACGCCTCGTCGAAATTATCACCCTTCAGGATGATCTCCGCGCCCAGAGCCTTCGTGCCGCTTACCTTAAGTAGCGGCGTGGCTTCAGGCATTACGATCACAGCATGCACGCCGAATTTTTGCGCGCTCATCGCTACGCCTTGGGCGTGGTTGCCCGCACTTGCGGCTATTACTCCATGCGCCCGCTCCTCATCCGTTAGGTGCGCGATTTTATTGTAAGCCCCACGGATCTTATACGCGCCGGTGCGCTGCAAATTCTCGCTTTTGAGATACACTTCCGCGCCGTAAAGCTTGCTGAGCTTCGGTGCCAGAGCAAAGGGCGTTTTATAGACGAAATCGTTTATCGTGCGCTTTGCTTGGATGATTTTATTTAGATCAACCATCTACTTCCTTTCGTAATTTTAAATTTTGTTATTATACATAGTTTTAGGCGAAATTTTCCCGCACGCAGCCTAAATCCGCGGCTTCGGTTTTAAGCTCATCTGGCTTCTGCGCTTTAGCAGCACGCCGCATTCGATATGCGCCGTATGCGCGAACTGATCGAAGATCGCAAACCTGCGCACCTCATGCGTAGTGCAAAGCGAGCGTAAATTTTCAAAAAGCGTCTGCGGATTACAGGAGATGTAGATCAAATTTTGAAAATTTTTTATGAAATCAATCACGCTAGGCTCCAGCCCCGCGCGCGGCGGATCGATCAAAACATGTGAAAAATCGTAGCTGAAAATATCGATCCCCTTTAGCCGCTCAAACTCGCGCCTGCGCGCAAACGCGCTCATCAGCTCATCCGCGCTAAGGCGGACGAATTGCACGTTGCAAACGCCGTTGAGCTCGCAGTTTATGCGGGCATTTGCGATCGAGCTTTTTGAAATTTCACTCGCCAGCACGCGGTTAAATTTAGCCGCAAGCGGGATGGTAAAGTTGCCGTGCCCGCAGTACAGCTCCAGCAGATCGCGCGCGCCGGAGCTTTCCGGACGCACGGCATGTTTTTCGCAGCTCGAATTTTGCGGGGCAGACTGCTCACAGCTAGAATTTTGCGCTGCGGAATTTTCGCAGGCGGAATTTCGCGCAGCAGAATTTTGCGAGGCGGAATTTTGCGCATCCAAATCCTTACGAGCGAAATTTTTATCCGTAGAGCCCTCGTCTGCGGACGCGTAGTTAAATTTCACGGAATTTTCGCCGTTAAATTCTGCGCGAGCGGAATTTGCTTTAACGGAATTTCGGCAAGCGGCGTCAAATTCGGCGGAATTTTCAGAAGCGAAATTTCGATCCGTAGAATTTTGCGCTGCGGACTGCTCGCAGCCGTAATTTTGCGCTGCGGAATTTTGCGAGGCAAATTTTTTTTCAGTAAAATTCTTTGCGGCGAAATTCTGCGCGGCGCACATCTCGCCCGCGCCGTCTTTGCCGAAGTCCACGCAGCTTCTCGCCCAGGCGATCATCTTTTCGTTCACGCCGCGGTTGGGCTGAATGAAAGCGTTTTCTCCGAAGCGAAATTTATAAACCCGTCCGTCCACGCAAAGCTCGTCTGTGAGGCTTAGCTCGCCGCTTAGCAGCTTCTGTCCGCGCGCGCGAGCCATAACCCTGATGCCAAGCTTGCCCGCCAGCTCGCAAATCGCCCCCTGCTCGCGCTCGCCCAGGCGCTTGTGATAAAGCAGCGTCGCCAAAATCCCGCTGGCGCACGAGATAAACTCGACGCCGAAGAGCTTCTCTTTTAAAGCTTCGCTCCGCCTAAGCGCCTCTAGCAGCCGCGGCATTAAATTTGCAATAGGAAGCGCTACTTTAGAACATTCGTTAATTAAAATTTTCTTGCTACGTGCGCCGCCCATCGTGTAGGCAAGATCAAATGCGCTATGCCAAATATCGTGCCAGATGCCAAATTCCGCCCTGATGCGGTAATTTTGCGGCTGCGAGGCAAAAAACTCAAACTCGCCGTCAAAAAATTCTCTAAGCTTATCGCCGATCAGCTGCTTTTTGTATAAAATTTGATCCTCGTAAGACCCGCCGAGCGTGCAACTGCCGCAGCTACCGAAGCTTTCGCAATTCATACATCCACTCTTTTACCCACTACGCGCAGTAAAAGAATGATAGCCACGATACCCAAGATCAGACATCCCCACACGCTAAGCCCAAAGCCCGCGGGCAGGTAGCCGCAAACGATACTGATGCCGCAAACGACCAGCGCATAAGTCATCTGCGTGCTTACGTGCTCGATGTGATCGCAGCCCGCACCCATCGAAGAAAGGATAGTCGTATCTGAAATCGGCGAGCAGTGATCGCCGAAGATCGCTCCGGTAAGCACCGCGCTTACGTTTACGCACATGAAAACGTGAAATTCCTCGCCGCTAAGTCCGTATTTTTGCCCCACGGCGTGCGCTAACGGCACGGCCAAAGGCGTGACGATACCCATCGTACCGAAGCTCGTGCCCGTTGAAAAGGAAATAAATGAGCTAAGCACGAAGATCACGATCGCAAGAGCAAAGCGCGGCGTAGCGTCGCTTAGAAGCTCGACTAGGTAGCGCGAAGTGCCAAGCTCTTTGATAACAGAGCTTAGCGACCACGCAAAAAGCAGGATTATGACGGTATTTAGCATACTTTTCCAGCCGCCAACCCAGACCTCGATCGCCTCTTTGACGCCGTAAATTTTTTGCGCGATGCCTAAAACAACGGCGATGATCGATGAAAAGAGCGCGGATTGAAACAGCACGACCGAAGCGTCCGCAGCGCTAAATGCAGTACGGATCGAAGTAAAGCTAAGAGGAGCTGCCTTGACCGCCTCCAAAGCCTCGCCCTCCAGCGAGCTGTAGCCATTAAAATAAAACCCGATGACGGAAAGGACGATCATCGCTCCTAGCGGGATTATCGCGTTTAGCTTGCGAAGTGCGACGCCCTCTTTGGGTACAAAAATTTGATCCTCTAAATTTTTGATCTTAAAATCCGCAGCTCCGCTCTTGCCGCCGCGAGATGCGATCTCTGCGCGATACATCGAGCCAAACTCCCTACTCATCACGGCAGTAGCGACTACGAAAAAGATCATGAAAATATTATAAAATCTATACGGGATCGTCTCAACAAAGACGGTGAAGGCGTTTATGTTTTCTATGCCGATCTGTGAGTAGGCCTCTTTGATCGCCGAAATTTCAACTCCGACCCACGTGGAGATCACGGCGATGCCGGTGATCGGCGCGGCGGTAGCGTCGATGATGAAAGCAAATTTCGCGCGCGAAATTTTAAATTTATCCATAAGTGGCCGCATGATGGGGCCCACGATCAGCGCGTTTGCGTAATCGTCGAAAAATATCACGATACCCATGAGCCAGGTGTAAATTTGACCCAAAACGGGAGTGTCTGCGTGCTTGCTAAGCCAGAGCGCAAGCGCCTTCGTGCCGCCGCTTTTGGTCACCAGAGCGATGAGCCCGCCTATACACATAACCTGAAGCAAAATACCCGCATTCCACGTATCCGCCATCGATTTTACTACGCGCGAGCACAGGTTCGTAAAGGCAAAAAGCGCCGAAGCCGCGATATTTTGATCGACCATACCGACGAGAAAAGTCCCGCTTAGCACGCCCAAAAACAGCGACAAAATCACGTCTTTGGTGATGAAAGCAAGCACGATCGCCACGACCGGCGGGATAAGCGTCAGCACGCCGTAAAGCTCGCTGTTTCGCACAGCGGGCTCCACGTCCGCAAGCGCCAGCGCGGGCAAAAAAATCGCCGTAAAGATAAGCAAATTTTTTAACATTTTAATCCTTGATGATTGATAAAATTTTAAAATTTAACCTCCGATCGGAGGTTAAATTTTAAAATTCTGCGCGCCTTACAGCAACTATTCGTATTCACGCGCTTTCTTTTACAGCGATTATTGAGCGCCTTAATCGCACAGCAAGCTCTACAATTTTACTGCGTTTGCAATTTTGCGAACGCATTTTTAAGCAACTTGTCGCACAATAAAATCTCTCCGGTGCAAAATACCGCGCGCGGCGTAATCAAAAGCGTTTTATAAACGCATTTAAAATTTTACTTAACATAGCAAAAGCTTCAAATCAAGGTAAAATTCCACAATGATGCAACGCTTACTTTGTCGCAAAAGCGATAAATTTCTCGCGCAAAATTTGACAAAATCCCGCTCTTGATCGCAAACCAAAATCCCTAGACAAAAATTTTATCTCGCATAAATCGCACAAATCACCGTTTTTCAAGCCTACCTGCACGTTTATAAAATTTCAGTGCATGCAACCTGCGCAAACAAAGCGATAAAATTTTAAGCGTTAAATTCTACCAACTCGCACTCGAAAAATCCGCTAAATTTATAGAATTTACAAAGCGACAAAACTCTAAATTTAAAGATCATAAGGCTTTTGCAAACCCAAAAACACGGCAAGTCTAAAACGACGACGAAGCGGCGAGCGACCCTTTAAATCAAGCCTGCTAATTCTCACGCTCAGGCGCATCTTGCGGATCGCTCGTAAAATCATCGCTTGCTTGCGTAGGACTTAATCCAAGCGAGCGCAAATAGCTCTGCGTAGCCGCTTCGCCGCCCGCAAGCGCGTAGTCTAGCGCATTTAACCCCGACTCATCGACCGCCTTTTCGTTTGCACCCGATTTTACGAGCAATTCAACGATCTGCTTGGTACTTTTTTGCGCCGCAAACATCAGCAGTGTCTTACCCGCGCCCGAACGTTCACAGCCGTCGCTACGCTCGCCTAGCGACGCTAGAGCCTGAGCCTCGGCGCTGCCGATCTGGCGGACATTTACGCTAGCGTGCGAGTAGATTAGCAACTTTACGAGCTCATAATTTTTTGCCGCGGCGGCGAAAAATATTGGAGTTTGCCCAAGCGAGTTTTTATAGCCAACCAAAGCGCCTTTAGAGATCATAAATTTAGCGCTTTGAACGTTATTCATCGCGTAAAATAGAGAGTTTTCCTCGCCAGCATTCACCTGCGCACCTCGCTCGATCAAAGCACCGCTAAAACGCTCGTCATATCCTAGCAAAAGTGCCAGATCCAGGGCATTATCAAGCTCGTAAATTGCAAAATCCTTGCTAAAAAGTAGCGTACGAAACTCATCTGCACCTACTCCGCCTTTTAGCGCCAGCTCAAGCTCACCGTAATCTCCCGCCTTGCGATCCTTTGCGGCGTATGCGATAAATTCTGCTATCACGGCGCTTGCCAGCTCATCGGCGTCGTTTTTGTTGAATTTAGCGGTGAAATAATCTCTTAGCGCCTCCCTGGCTGCCGGGATCTCGCCCATAAAATTGCCATAAGCGATGAAATTTCCAATCTTGCGCTCGGAGTAAAATTCTAAGGCTTCAAGCGATTTTTCGCTAATTTGCGCGTAGTTTTTCTCTTTAGCATAGCTCAAAAAGCCCTCGCCATCCATCCCCGCAAATGCCAAGGTTCGCTCAAGCCTTTTTTCGTTCAGCAAGGCTTCGTTACCGACACAATCGATATTTTCGTCCCTGATCTCAGAAGCCGCGCTTTTTAAATTTTGCAAAAATTCTGCGCCAGCTAGCGAGCCTTTACAGCCAAAATCGCTTTGCAGCAACTCTTCGTCCGCAGGCTCTTTGCTAAAAAAGCCGCGCGGATCGCTTAGTATCTGCTCGCAAGAAGCGCCAAAAAGCGTGCCGCAAAAAACAAACGAACCCATTAGAATTTTTCGCATCGCTACCTCGAATTGCATTTGAAGTGTTATTTTACCTTTAAATTTATTTATTAAAACTTAGTGCGGGCGGTGGAATTTTATGGAATTCCTTTCAGCCTTATAAAATTTTGCGGAATTTTTAAAATTTTACGGCGCAGCGGCGAGCGGCGTTAAACGACGGCTAGTTAGCGGCGTAGAGACGGGCGGCGTGATACAACGGCACGGCGAGCGGCGACGTTAAAATTTTAAAATTTACGCGCAGGCTAGCGGTAAAATTTTGCAAGCTGTATAAATCTAGCTGAATTCCGCGCCAGGTTTATCGTGAAATAAAATTTTACAAGTGAAGCCCGTTCCGTGAAATTCTACGCGCATTAGTAGCAAGATAGAATTTGCGAGGTAAAATTCCTTGCATAATGAAAGATTTTGCGCGTTTTGCGCGGAGTAAATTAAAATTTCACCGCGCAAAATTCCGCGCCTAGCGCAAATTCCGTCACATTAAAATTTAGCGAATTTCAATCTGATGGAATTTAGCACGACCGTCACGGAGCTAAAGCACATCGCCGCAGCGCCGTACATCGGTTTTAAAAGCACGCCGAGCGCCGGATATAGCGCGCCTGCTGCGATCGGGATACATACGGCGTTGTAAAACAGCGCCCAGAAGAGGTTTTGCCTAATCGTCCGCATGGCAGCACCGCCTAGACGGAATAGATATAGCACGCTTGCAAGGTCGTTTTTTATAAAGATCGCGTCGCCCGCACCCTTGGCTACGTCGCTGCCGCCGTTCATCGCGATGCCGATACTAGCGGCTTTTAAGCTCGGCGCGTCATTGACGCCGTCGCCCACGAAAAGCACCCGCTTGCCTTCGTCCGTCAGGGATTTGATGAACTCATATTTACCGCTTGGAAGCACTCCGCTTCTTACCTCGTCGATGCCAAGGTTGCGAGCGACAAAATTTGCCGTTTTGGCGTTATCGCCCGTTAGCATGACGGTTTTTACGCCGCTTTTTTGCAACGTCTGCACGACGCTGCGCGCTTCAGCTCTGATCTCGTCGCTAAATGCGATGAAGCCCGCGTACGAGCCGCCTATCGCGCAGTAAACGACGCCGAAGCCCTTGTCTAAAAGCTCCTCCGCTTCTACTTCGACGCCCGCATCCACGCCGCGCTCGCGCAGAAAGCCCACGCTGCCACAAAGAATTTCGCCGGTTGGATTTTTAGCGACGATCCCCTTGCCCGCGACGCTTTCGAACTCGCCGTTAAGCTTAGAAATTTCGCCGAATTTCAGCTCGGCAAATTTTACGATCGCCTTTGAGATCGGATGCTCGCTAAGCTTTTGTGCGCTTGCTAGAGCGTAGAGATCCTGGGCGCTCAGATCGCTGAAGCTTACCGAAATTTCGCCCTTGCTAAGCGTGCCGGTTTTATCGAAAACCGCGACGTTCACGTCCTTTAAAATTTCTAAAATTTCGGGATTTTTGATTAAAATTCCAGCCTTTGCGGCGTTTGAGATCGCGCAGACGATCGCAATCGGCGTCGCAAGCCCTAGCGCGCACGGGCAGGAGATGATAAGCACGCAGATAGCGGCGGATGCGGCGTATGAAAGCCGCCCGTCAAGCGCGATCCACGCTATAAAGCTAACAAGCGCGATCAAGATCACCGCGGGCACGAAGATATTTGAAATTTTATCGGCAAAGCGCGCGATTGGCATCTTTTTGTTGCCCGCCTCGTTCAGCAGATTTTTAATCTCGGCAAGCAGCGTCTGATGCGAAAATTTCGTCACCTTCACGTAGATGACGCCGTCGGTGCTGACGCAGCCTGCGTTTACCTCATCGCCTACGCTTTTATAAACCGCCAAGCTCTCGCCGCTGATGAGCGAAGCGTCGATCTGCGCGCCGCCTTCTACGATAAGCCCGTCGCAAGGGATGCGCGAGCCGTTTTTTACTAGCACCTTATCGCCCGGCTTTAGCGCTTCTGCGCGCACTTCGGCTATCGTGCCGTCGTCTTTGATCAAAAGCGCGGTTTTGGGGCTTAGATCGATTAACCCCTTGATGTAGTCGTTCGCCTTCATCTTGCTGCGCTCTTCTAGGTATTTGCCGAGCGAAATAAAGGCGATTATCATCGATGCGGACGAGAAATAAAGATTGGTAAATTCATTCTGCGCGCCGTGCGTATAGACCCACGCCGCGGCCGTTAGCGAATAGGCAAACGCAAAAAAGCTTCCCATCGCCACGAGCACGTTCATATCGAAACTTCTGTTTTTCAGCGAGCCGTAAGCGTGATAAAAGAAGTTCTTGCCGCAGTAAAACAGGCTCACGCACGCCATCGCCGCGCAAAGCAGCGCCTTTGGAACGAAGCTTAAAAACCCGCTCATCTCCACCGCCATTACCGCCGCGGCTAAAATGAGAGCTAGGATTAGCCTAAATAGCGCTGCTTTGAGATTGCTCCGCTTTTTGCGCTCCAAATCCTCGTAATCCACGGCGATGTCGTAGCCTAGCTTTTTGATCTTGGCTTTTAGCGTCTCCTCAAGCGCCGGATCGGCAAGTACGAACTCGCCGCTGCCGTTTGCGAAATTTACGTGCGCGTCCTGCACCCCCTCGATCTTGCGACTTACCCGCTCGATCGCATTGGAGCAGTTTACGCAGCTCATCCCGACGATATTTAGAGTGATTTTACTTGACATCCGTTAGTTTTCGCAGGCTAGCTTTTCTGCGACGCTAAAGCCCAAATCGTCCATCTCCTCTTTAAATTTAGCCTCGTCGCGCGGATCTAGGCTTAAACTCACCACTCCGCTTGCTACGTCCACCTCGATCTCGCCAAAATCATCCTTAAGCGCGTTTTTGATCGTCCTCGCGCAGTTTTCGCAGTGTATATTTTGCGCCTTAAATTTTACGCTTTGTTTCAAAGCCATGAGCCTCTCCTTTGGATTAAAATTTCAAAACTTATACTACTTTTTAATAAATTTTATTTTAACGCCCGCTCCTGAAATTTAAGGGTTTTTCGTTATAATCACCCGTTTTAAATTTAAGTTTTAAGGAATTTTATGGGACGAGCTTTTGAATACAGACGCGCTTCAAAAGAAGCTAGATGGGGGAAGATGAGCAAACTTTTTCCAAAACTGGGCAAGGCCATAACGATGGCTGCGAAAGAGGGCGGCGAAGATCCGCTGATGAACTCCAAGCTGCGCGCCGCGATCGCCACGGCAAAGGCGCAAAATATGCCCAAAGACAACATCGACGCGGCTATCAAGCGCGCAAGCGGCAAAGATAGCGCCGATATCAAAACGATCTTTTACGACGGCAAGGCGCCACACGGCGCGCTTTTAATAATCGAATGCGCCACCGACAACCCAACCCGCACCGTCGCGAACGTAAAGTCGATTTTAAACAAAGCCAAGGGCGAGTTTTTGCCGAGCGGCAGTTTAAAATTTATGTTTTCGCACAAGGCCGTTTTTGAGACCAAGCTGCCGAGCCGCGACATTGAGGAGCTGGAGCTTGAGCTCATCGACTTCGGTCTTAGCGAGCTTGAGATCAACGAGTTTGAAAACGACAAGGGCGAGCTCGAAAAGACGCTTCTAATCTACGGCGAATACGAAAGCTTCGGCACTCTAAACGAAGGGATCGAAAAGATAGGGCTTGAGATCATCAGCGCAAGCTTAAAATTCGTCGCCAACGAAAAGCACGAATTTAGCGAGGATCAGCTGGGCGACATAGACGCACTGCTCGAGCGGCTAGAGGATGACGACGACGTGCAGGCAGTTTACACCAACATCGCATAGGAGAAAAAATGGAAAGCTTAAAAATTTACGACATCGACGCAGAGGCTTTGGCGCGCGATAAATACGCCGTGATAAAAACCGAAAAGGGCGATATGAAGCTGGAGCTTTTCGGTGACGAAGCCCCGCAGGCGGTTACGAATTTCGCTAGCCTTGCGCGTAGCGGATTTTACAAGGGGTTAAATTTTCACCGCGTGATCCCAAATTTCGTAATCCAAGGCGGCTGCCCGCGCGGCACCGGCACGGGCGGTCCCGGCTGGCGCATAAAGTGCGAATGCGACCACCAAAAGCACAAGCACGTGCGCGGCGCGCTATCGATGGCGCACGCGGGGCGCGATACGGGCGGAAGCCAGTTTTTCGTCTGCCACAGCGCGCAGCCGCACCTAGACGGCGTGCATACGGTGTTCGGACAAATCGTGGATCAGCCTAGCCTGGCGGTTTTGGACGCGATCAGACAGGGCGATAAGATCATCAACGTCGAGATCAAAGAGAGCTTATAGCCGTGATTAAATTTAAACCGCGGGGCGTTCGTCCGTGATAAAGATCGGCACGGACATAACCGCGGTGCGCAGGATCGCGGCGCTGCGCGGAAAATACGGTGCGAAATTTCTAAAGCGCATTTTGAAAAAATCCGAGCGCTCCTCCGCGCTGCGCGACGAAAGTATCGCGGGCGTCTATGCCGCCAAAGAGGCGCTTAGCAAGGCGCTAGGCACCGGCATCGGCGCGGAGTTCGGCTTCAAAGACGCCAAAATTTACAAAGACGCCCTGGGCGCGCCGCATCTAAAAATACGTAAGAAAATCCGTAAAAAATTTCATATCAAATCCGCAAGCCTTAGCATCACGCACGACGCAAACGTCGCAATCGCCGTAGTCGCACTAAAACTCAATAAGCCGCGCTCAAAGTAACGAAGCAGAGCGGCGCGGGCAGCAAGAACCCCGCGCAAAATTTTACATAAATTTTGCGCGGCGGGCCTTGTGAGATTGGGTGCAGATTTTGTAGAGTAGTATTTCGCGGCGCAGTACACGATGCGGCGGCGGAAGCATAGACTTTCTATTAAAATTTCACGGCGAAATCGCGCTCTGAAATTTTAAACGGATGCGAAGTCTGCTCCGCCTAATCTATCCGCATCATCAAGGATTAAGCGAAAGTTCATGAGCCGACCGAACATACATCGCCGCGGCGGCGTGCGTTCATCGCATCCGTCTTAAGCAAGGGCTTCTGCGCCGTATCTATGCCGAATAAATACCGCGGGTAGCGCGGCGTTCTCTATTGCTATGTGCAAAAGGAGGGATGCGAACTTGTGTCGCTACATTTACCGCTTAGTCTGCCGCTAGTTTAAGCACACAGATAAGCGGCACACACAGAAGCGAGCGATTAAAATTTACACGAAGAAACTTAAAGATGAAATTCCGCGGGCTGCAAATTTAGCGCTAAATTTTTAAAATTTCACGGCGGCGCAAATTTTAAAATTCCATATAGGGCGGATTTAAAATTTTAAGCCGCGAGCTCACGGGGCTAAATTTAGCCGCCAAGAAGTTTGCAAGTCTCTGCAAAAAGAAATTTTATCACGGCGCGGCGCCACAAAATTTTCAATTGCACGTATTTTAGCGGTGGATTACGCGGTTTATGTTTTCGCACGAAGTATAAATTTTAATTGTCTATATTTCGACCGCTTTAAGACTGCGCCCGAAGCCGCCGCATTTAGAGCCGCGTAAATTTAAATCGCTCGCGCCAAGCTACGATTAAATTTCAAGTGTTTCAAGCGCAAAGCGCGGTCGTAGCGCCGACTTGCGTCAAAATACCCCAAACTGCGATTAAATTCCAAGCCGCAACCAAATTCTCGCGCAACAAAAGGCGGGCTACTCCGCCTTTTTTAGATTATCGGCGAGCAAAAACGCAAGCTCCAGTGCCTGATCTGCGTTTAGGCGCGGATCGCACTGCGTTTCGTAGCGCTGCTTTAGCGTCTCTTGCGTTACGTTAAATGAGCCGCCCGTGCACTCGGTGACGTTTTGACCGGTCATCTCAAGATGGATGCCGCCCGCGTGCGTACCCTCCGCAGCGTGGATCTCGAAAAAGCTCTGAACCTCGCTTAAAATTTTAGAAAACTCGCGCGTTTTGTAGCCGTTTGCGGTCTTGACGGTGTTGCCGTGCATCGGATCGATGCTGTATAGGATCGCCCTGCCCTCGCGCTTTAGCTCGCGTAAAATTTGCGGCAGCCGCGCGCCGATCTTATCCGCGCCCATGCGGATGATGACGTTTAGCCTGCCTGCTTCGTTTTGCGGATTGAGTTTGTCGCAAAGGCGCAAAATTTCATCCGCGGTGCCGCTCGGGCCGATCTTGACGCCGAGAGGGTTTTTGATACCGCTTAAAAAATGCACGTGCGCATCGTCCGCGCCGCGCGTGCGCTCGCCGATCCAAAGCATGTGCGCCGAGCAGTCGTACCAATCGCCGCTGGTACTGTCGATGCGCGTCAGACACTCCTCGTAGTGTAGCAGCAGCGCTTCGTGCGAGGTGTAAAGCACCGTCTCGGCAAGGCTCGGAGAATTCGCGGCGCTCAGTCCGCATGCCTCCATAAATTTAAGCGTGCGCGAAATTTCATTGCTCAGCTCGTTAAATTTAGCCTCCAGCTCGCCCTTTTTCAAAAAGCCCAAATTCCACTTATGCACCTCGTGCAGGTTCGCAAGACCGCCGCGAGAAAAGGCGCGCAACAGATTCAGCGTCGAAGCGCTTTGATGATACGCCTCGATCATGCGAGCGGGATCTGGCTTGCGCGCTGCTTCGTTAAACTCAAAGCCGTTGATTATGTCGCCGCGGTAGCTAGGCAAACTCACGCCGCCAGCCTCCTCGAAGTCGCTGCTGCGCGGCTTTGCGAACTGCCCTGCGATGCGACCTACCTTAACGACGGGGCATCCCGCTGCGAAGGTAAGAATGATCGCCATCTGAAGCATTACCTTAAACATATCACGGATATTATTCGCGCTAAAATCATTAAAGCTCTCCGCGCAATCACCGCCTTGAAGCAAAAACGACTTGCCTTCGCTTGCGCGCGCAAGCTCGGTTTTTAGGTTGCGAACCTCGCCCGCGAAAATTAACGGCGGCAGCTTGTAAAGGCGCTCTTTGGCGGCCTGCACCGCACTTTCATCCTGATAAATCGGCTGCTGTAAAATTTTATAATCTTTCCACGACGTCCTACTCCAGCTCATAGCCCCTCCTTAAATTTCGTAAATCCCGCGATTATACCCAAATAAGCTTTTATTAACCCAAAAAATCTTAAAATAGCGCCTTTAGGCAATTTGGAAGGAATTTTATGGAAAACGATCGCACTAAAGGGCTAATGCTTGCATTTGTGACCTTTTTTATGTGGGGCGTTTTTCCGATATTTTTCAAGCTCATAAAGGACGTGGACGCGGTGCAAATTTTAGCGCATCGCGTCGTTTGGTCCTTCGTGTTGCTGCTAGTTTTTCTCTGCTTTACGCACCGCTTAAAAAACGTCGCGCGCCTTCTTAGCACCCCTAAAATCGCTCTCACGCTGCTTTGCACCGGGCTGCTTATCAGCACGAACTGGGGTATTTATATCTACGCGGTAAATTCCGATCAAATTTTAGCCACCAGCCTCGGATATTTTATAAATCCGCTATTTTCGGTGCTTTTGGGCGCTTTGTTTCTGCACGAACGGCTAAGTACGGCGGCCAAGCTTTCCCTGCTGCTAGCCTTTGCGGCTATCGGCGTGCAAATTTACGCGCTAGGCAGGCTGCCGATAATCTCGCTCGTACTACCGCTTAGCTTTGCATTTTACGGCCTCATTCGCAAGAAGGTAAAAGTGCCTAGCTTTGAGGGGCTGTTTTGCGAGACGACGCTGATGCTGCTGCCTGCGCTTGCGTTTCTGATCTACTGCGCGCTAAAAGGAAGCGGCGCCTTCGGCTTTAACGTAAGCGGCGCGCTGCTATTTGCAAGCGGGCTAATTACGATTTTGCCGCTGCTTACCTTCGCTGTAAGCACGCAGTATCTGCCGCTATCTACGATCGGCTTTATGCAATACATCAGCCCCAGCATGAGTATGCTAATCGCGGTATTTATCTACGGCGAGGAGCTTGAGACTTACAAAATTTTAAGCTTTTCGCTAATTTGGTTCGGGCTTGCGGTCGTGGGCTTGGACGGCTTAAGGATAAAAAATGGCTAATTTCGCTTTGATGTTCGCAGTCGCCCTTGCGGTGGGCGCGCTCGTGTATTTTCAGGTCCAAAAGGCTTCCGCGCGAGCAGACGCCGCAGATCCCGAGCTTAGCTCGCAAAGATATATGAAATTTTGCGATATTTTAGAGGGCAAACTGCGAGATTTAAAGCGGCTTGAACTGCACGACGAAAGCGCTCGCGAGAGCTATCTAGGCGAACTTGAGGCTCTTAGTAAGGAGTTAGTCTATATCAAAACGATGCATCAAAGCAACCTAAACCCCGCCGTGTGGGAGGGTAAGCTATTTGAGTTTCTAAATAAAACGGACGCGCTTATCGAAAAATACGCCGCGGACGCAGAGCGCTCGCTGCAAGACTGGCGCAAGCAGCTGGAGATGGAATTTAAGAGCTTATAGTCGTGATCCTTAAGATATCAAAATTAGGCTACATATAATAATCGGCTCGGCGTAAAAGGCTTGATCGATGAACCTAAAATGGTAAAATTTAGCCGCAGTACTAAGCCAAATCCAGCTACAAGACAAGCTCGATCCAAAAATCAATAAAATTCCAAGCGCGCTGAAAAATCTTAAAAATTTACAAACTCTGCAAAGATTCAAAGGAAAATTTATAGTCTTGCCACAAGGATCGCAATAGATCATACCAATCTTCATCGCAAAAATTGAGTTCCACGGGCGAAGCCGACAAGACCTGTTAAATTCAGACGAAATGGGAGGCATAGCAAAGCAGATGGAGGGAAAAATGCAAATTAGACAGGCAGCGCTAGCAAAATAGCGCAGGCACAGCAAAATACCGCTAAACTAGCGAAGCGGACGAACAAGTAATAGGAAATTCTATTTCCTAAACCGGCAGAGAGTTAAATTATAACCTAAAAACCGCGCGCCGTTTATAGTCATAAAAGAGCGCGCCATATTAGATAAACGAAGAGGGCTTGTATTTATTTATTGGCATATCGCAAAACGACACCATACCTGCGTACCGAATAAGCGAGATAAGCAAAATCCTAAAGGTTAGAAATGGTGTGTCAAATTTCAAGCCATCCTTGCATCTTTTTAGTAAAATCTCCGAAATTTCGCCCTATGCGGGCCCTAAAATACGTCAAATTTTAAACCGTGTATAAGCGCTAAAGTGCGTAAATTTTAAACCGCCAAATATCAAGGCGCATAAAAATTTAAACCGCTCGCGCGCTCTTTTTGGCTAAAATTCCTAAAAATTTAACCGCCAGTTTTTGTAGCAATCCCTGCTTTTTACGCTTGCTTAGTAAAAATTTTGCCGTTTCACTCCTACCAAACATCACAGCAAAGGCATAGGGTGTCATACCAAGACCACTCGTAGCCTCTACGTCTGCACCTGCATTTACGAGAGCTTTGACTACCTCCAAATGCCCTTTAAAGGCCGCGCCCGCGAGCGGAGTTTGCCCGCGGTCGTTACGCTCATCGACTCTGGCGCCGTTTGAGAGCAGCATATTTACAGTCTTTAGCGCGTTATTGTAGCTAGCTAGCATTAAAAGCGTGTCGCCTTTGGCGGATTTTAAATTTACGCTAAGGCCCGCCTTTATCATCTTTTCTAGCTCGTCAGCATCATCTCGCCTGGCAAAATCGAGCGCCATAGCGCAAAGCTCGCCATATCTCTGCTCTTCGGCCTGCGTTAAGCTCGTCAATTTTTTGCTTTCAAAGCGGCTCTTACGCCATTTGCGTAGTCAGCGGAAATTTTTTCAAAATGTCCTATTGCGCGCTCTTTTATAGCTTCGTTCACACCCTCCATGCTATCTGCGATATTACTAAAAAGCTGCGATTTTTGTTCGTCGCTCATTAGCTCAAAAAGCGCTCTAGGTTGCGAATAATAATCCTGATCCTCGACTCTGTGATCGTATCTTTGCATCGCGCCTTCTATGCTTATATCAGGCTCTAACAAAGCACGATCCTCTTTGGCACCACCAAAGCTGTTAGGCTCATAGTAAGCCTTATCGTCAAGCTCATACATTCCGTTATTCATCGCGCCGCCCACGACGTAAGTATTGACCTCGCTTACAGGACGATTAACATCTAGCTGCGCGTAGTGCGTGCCGATACGATATCTTTGAGCATCGGGGTAGCTAAATATCCTTGCTTGCAGCATCTTATCGGGACTAAAGCTGATACCAGGCACTATATTTGACGGGCTAAATGCAGCCTGCTCAACCTCATTGAAATAACTTTTCGGATTTTCGTTTAGCGTCATGACGCCCACGTCGATGAGTGGGAACTCCTTATGAGGCCAAGTTTTGGTTAGATCAAAGGGGTTAAATTTGACCTCTTTTGCCTGCCGTAGAGTCATTATTTGAATTTTGAAATCCCAGCTTGGAAAGTCACCCTTTTCTATACTCTCAAAAAGATCGCGTTGATTGCTCTCTCGATCTTTTGCAATGATCTGTGAGGCTTGAGTGTTGGTTAAATTTTTAATGCCTTGGCGAGTTTTGAAATGAAATTTAACCCAAAATCTTTCGTTTTTATCATTTATAAGGCTGTAGGTGTGGCTGCCAAATCCGTGCATATGGCGGTAACTTGCCGGAATACCGCGATCACTCATCAGGATGGTTACTTGATGCATACTCTCAGGGCTTAAGCTCCAAAAGTCCCATGCTGCCTCATTTGAACGGAGGTGTGTGCGAGGATCACGCTTTTGCGTGTGGATAAAATCCGGGAATTTATACGGGTCTTTTACAAAAAAGACGGGAGTGTTGTTTCCGACCAAGTCCCAGTTGCCCTCTTTGGTGTAAAATTTAATCGCAAAGCCCCTTACGTCGCGCTCAGCATCAGCCGCTCCAGCTTCACCGGCAACGGTAGAAAATCTCAAAAGCAGCTTTGTTTTCTCGCCTTTTTGCAATACCTTGGCTTTAGTATATCGTGAGATGTCGTGCGTAATCTCCAATGTTCCGTATGCAGCGCTACCTTTTGCGTGAACGGCGCGCTCAGGGATACGCTCTCTGTTTTGATGGGCTAGTTTCTCAAGTAGCTGATAATCTTGTAACATTATACCGCCGCGGCTGCCTGCGGTAAGGGAGTTTTGGTTATCCGCGATAGGATTACCCGAAGTAGTGGTTAGTTTTTTCATATTTATTCCTTTCTAATAAAATTTATTTGTAATTATACACATATAAATTAAAATATTCATTAAATAATAAAAATTATTGATAAAAGTTTAGCCTTCGAATTTGTAATATTTTAAAAATTTTATATTTCTAGCCCATATTTAACATTATTTTATAAATTATGAGATCTGCTATATATAAATTTATCTCATATTAATACAAGAACCATGATATTTCGCGATCTTATATAAATATAGATGCTATATACAAAATACAAGGTAGTGATAACTTAAAGGGATCAAGATATTAAAGAGAAACGACAAATTTAAAATCATTAAAATTTTATAAAATTTTGCCAAATACGTAGCGATCATAACCAAAATCTCTAGAAATTTTACTTATTGGCAGACGCGGTATCTGCAGTCTTGAATCCCGCTTGCTCTAGCTGCTTAGACGCATCGCGCCTTAAAATTTTATCATACTCCTCCACTCTTATCACCTTGCCCTCATACTCTATTTTAAGATCAAATTCCAAGCCTTTTAAGTGCGAATATCTAAAAAATTTATCCAGATCAAAGCCACTCGCGCCATTAAGCTCATCGCCGCAGAGCGCAGAGTAGCGCTTTATAAGCGTATCGTAGATACCAAGTAGCGCTGTATTTGGCGTTACCGAGCCGCATCTATTAAGATCGGGCAGCGAACCTTTGTTAAGCTTGATTACATCATTTTCCGAATACTTTGAGCGCTCCGTCATCATATATCTAAGCAGCTCATACCTAGAGCTGTTTAATAAAGTCCAATCTAAAATAATCTCATCGTAACAATAATTATCCATATGCTCTAGGTATATTTTCTTATACTCCTTCAACGTATCCAAATCCTTACGGCAGTCATCGTATTTTTTTCGAATACGCTCATCGCCCGGAAGCCCTACTAAATCGTATTTAAGTAGCAGATTTAGCATACTCGCGTCATATCGTTGCGGCAGCATCTGATAGATGGAGCAGTTCGGCTGCCGCTCATCTTTGCGGTGTTTGAGCGTAAAAGCAATACAATGATCGTCCGTCCAAGCGGTAATCTCAGGTCTTACACCGCTGCTAAGCATAAGCTCCGTCATCTGCAAAAATCCGCCTGCTACGGCGTAATAGAGTGGATCGGATACCGCACTAGTACCTTCGCTTTTAGGCGTTATGGAATATGTCTTTACCTGTGCATCGCTAGTAACAACCAAATAGGAGTCACCGTATCTAGGGTATGTAAGCCACGGACGAACATATTTAACGCTAGAAAAGCTAGCTCCGTGCTTAAGTAGAACTTCCACGGCGGCGGTAGAGTTATTTTCGATAGCATAGCTCAGCGCCGAATGAGAAAAATCGTCCGTGCGGTTGATATCCGCTCCGTGATAGATCAGCTCCTCGGTGGTGTTTGCATCATTGTAAAAGCTAGAATACATTATCGCCGTTATGCCAAAATGCAGCGGATCGCCCGCAGTAATGCGCTGCTCTCGCATAAATGCCAGAATACGCGCAGTGTCCTTGGAGCGCAAAAGCTTGCAGAAATACTCCATTCGCTCATCGCCATGCACTACGCACTCGTCCAAATCTAATTCAGCGCCCAGCCCTTCGTGCCAGTACTTCGCTCGTGCAGCGCGATCCTCATCCGTTAGCGGCCGATTGGAGGAGTTGCCGGAGGTCGCGGCGCGGCTCGCCGTGGAATTTTGCGCGGGCTGAGTTTCGGATCTATCCATAAACGCACCACCTGCGATCAGGCAAAATACGCCCGCCGAAACAACCAAACACGCTATGATGAGCTTGGATTTTATCTCCTTCAAAGCAACCTCCGCAAATAAAATGACAAATACTACCGAGTGTGAGCTTAGCTGAATATAAACAGACGGAATTTCACAAGGTAATTTCGCTTGAGCGGAATTCGCAGGGCGAGGTTTAAGAGAGTTTAGGCGCAAAATTTTGCTTTCGAAATTTTACCGATAGAATTCCGCGTAGAAATGTCGTTCGGGTAAAATTCTACCGACGAAATTTTATCCCAACGACAGGCGGTTAGAATTTCAACAAGCTCTTCTACGCATAAAATTTAGCGCTAAAATTACGCCGTATTTGCACTCGGTATCGCTACGAAATTCAGTGGCGGCTACCATAAAATATTGAAATTTTAGTTTTAAATTTACCGCCCCTTCGCATATCCTCCTAGAAAAGAACTGTATAGTCCTTTTTAATATAGTCTATATTTATATTTTTCTGCAAAAAGTACTCTCTAACTTCGTCGTAAATTTGACTGCTATACAAATAAATCAAATAGTAGTGTGCCGATACCACAACGGAATAATATAAATATCCGCATGCCACGGCTCATCGACTTTTATAAATGGAAAAATTTTAAATCCTTTTATGCCTTTATTTATGCAAAAATAAACGACGAATTTTATAAATATATTCGCCACATACATGCAAAGCAAAAATACAAAGAAAAAACCTAACGAACCGACACAAAATATAATCAACACGATAAAAGATGGGGTTCTAAAATTTTGCGTAGAAAAGTTTTTGCATAATTTATCCTTTTCTAACTTACACTGCCTTTTGACAACCCCTTTATCTAAAAATTCTATATATTGATCAGTAAATCTTATTTCGCGTTTATTGCGTATCGCGGTAAAGATATAAGTAATAACGGCGATTAGTAATAGCGCCATACAGGACAGCAAATATTCGTAAGTATTGATATATCCGAAGTCTATAATATCTCGAATGAGAAGTAGCGGCAGACCCGATACCGGAAGAATTATAAAAAGCCGCGCATAAACAAAAAATTTTTCATAATTTTTGATGATTATCGGCTCTTTGTCGTAATCTCTAGCCTTAGAATTTTTAAATAAAATAGCTTTGTCTGGATCTAAATTTTGAAATTTTCTACCGCGCTCCGCATTTAAATTGAGATCGTCTGAATTTTTGTCATTAGAATTTAAAGCCTTGGAATTTGTAATATTTAAATCTGAGGCATTGAAATTTGAAGCATTTGAATTTGAGGTATCGGATTCTGAAGTATCAAAATTTAAGGCATCAAAATTTTGAGCGTCATAATTCCCCTCCGAGCCTTGCTCTAAATTTTGACGCCGCTCGTTTAGAATTTTCTTTAGCTCTTTGGGCTTTGCTTCATTCATCCTTATCCCTCGCTAGCGATCTTAAGCGATTTCGTATTTTACTTCTTTATCGCTTGGGATAGTATTAAATTTAAGGCTACCTTGCTTGCCAGACTCAAGCATTTTGAAATTTATTTGTTGAGTAAAATTTAGTGAGATAAAGAGATAAATTTAAGCGGGAAGATCCCGCTTAAATTTTTATTTGCCGCAGCCGCATTTGCCCTGAGCGGCAAGCTTGCGGCGAATATAGGCGATTTTGCTTTGAAGCGGAAGGTGCTTAGGGCAGTTGTCCTCGCAGCCTAGCAGCGTCATACAGCCGAATACTCCGTCATCATCCCCGATTAGCTCGTAAAAATCCTCGTCGCTGCGTTTATCCAGCGCATCGATCTGAAAGCGCGCTATACGGTTGATACCGACGGCGCCGATGAAATCCTTTCGCATTATCGCGGTGCCGCAGCTCGCCACGCAGATGCCGCACTCGATGCAGCGATCCAGCTCGAAAACCTCCTGCGCGACCTCCGGCTCGACTTTCTCTTCAAGCTTGGAGATGTCGGTCTCGTGATCGGTGTGGATCCAGCTCTCTACGCGTTTGCTCATCGCGTTCATCCAGTTGCCGGTATCGACGCTGAGGTCTTTTAACAGCTTGAAAACCGGAAGCGGCATAAGCTCGATCACGCCGTCCGGATAGTCCTTAGTAAGCGTGCGGCACGCAAGGCTCGGCTTGCCGTTTACGAGCATACCGCAGCTACCGCAGATACCCGCGCGACAAACGAAGTCGAAGCTTAGCTCGGGATCAAATTTCTCACGAATCACGTTAAGCGCGATAAACAACGTCATTCCGTCAGTCTCTTCAAGCTCATAAGTAGCGAAGTGCGGCTTTGAAATTTTGCTTAACGGATTATACTTAAATGCCTTTATTGTTATTTTTCTACTCATATCCTATACCTGCTCTTTCGTTAGGTGCTTTATATTTTGGCTGCAATTCATAATGCATCAATGCCTCTTGAATTTCATATCTGCCTTTGCCCTCGGCTTGCATTTTCTCGCGAATTTCATCGACCTCTTTTTGGCGCACGGCGCTGTCCGGATGCTCGATGATATTGCCTTTGGCGCCGTATCCGCGGAACGCAGGCGGCATCTCCATCTTCATAATATCAAGCGGCTCATAGGTCAAGGTAGGCATCGTATCGCCCTCTTTCCAGTTTGCAAGCGTTCGTTTTAGCCAGTTTAGATCGTCACGTTTCGGATAATCCTCACGGAAGTGCGCGCCGCGGCTTTCCGTGCGATCAAGCGCACCCTTGGCGATACAAAGCGCGAGCTTTAGCATCTTCGGTACGCGATAAGCCTCCTCAAGCTCTGGGTTTCCGAAAAGCTCTTTATTACTTACTTTGACATCCAAGGACTGCTTGTAAAGCTCCTCGAGCTCTTTTACGGCTTTGGCTAATCCCTCACCGGTTCGGAAGATCGCGCAGTGCTCCCACATAACGTCTTTCATCTTGTTTTTGATCTCAAATACGTTAAATTTACCCTCTTTTTCAAGCAGGCTTTTCATGTAGTTTTGCTCTTTATCTACAAATTTTTGTATATCGTGCGTATTGATATCGACATCGTGCCCTTGGCAATACTCCGCAAAATACTCTCCCACGATCATGCCCGCGACGACGGTTTCGGCGACGGAATTTCCGCCCAAGCGGTTAAAACCGTGCATATCCCAGCACGCAGCCTCGCCGGCGCTGAATAGTCCCGCCAAAGTCGGACTCTCGCCCGTAGCTTTTGTTTTGATACCGCCCATCGAGTAGTGCTGCATAGGAAGGATCGGAGCCCAGCCCTTGCCGCGCTTCCTGCCCTGCTCGTCGGTTATTACCTCGGTGTCGGCAGGATCGATGCCGTTGAAAATTTCGCAAATTTCTTGTACGTCGCGTAAATTTTTCTCGATATGCTCGCGTCCGAGGATCGATATGTCAAGCCAAACATGCTCGCCGTAAGGGCTCTTTACCCCCTTACCTGCGCGGATATGCTCCATTATGCGGCGACTTACGACGTCGCGGCTAGCAAGTTCCTTTTTCTCGGGCTCATAATCCGGCATAAAGCGGTAGCCGTCCACGTCGCGTAAAATTCCGCCGTCGCCGCGGCAACCCTCGGTAAGTAAAATTCCGCTCGGAACGATAGGGGTTGGGTGAAACTGCACCGCTTCCATATTTCCAAGCTGCGCGACCCCCGTCTCAAGCGCGATAGCTGCGCCGATACCCTCGCAAACGACGGCGTTTGTAGTGTGTTTATATACTCTGCCGTAGCCGCCGGTAGCGATCAACGTGCCCTTTGATACGTATGCGATTAGCTCGCCGGTAACCAAATCGCGCACGATTGCGCCGTAGCAGCGGTTGTTTGCGTGAATTAGCGCGATCGCTTCTTTTCTATCATGAATATCTACGTTATGCTTTAGCGCTTCGTTCGCAACGGCAAAAAGCATCGTATGTCCCGTAGCATCGGCAGTATAGCAGGTTCGCCATTTTTTCGTGCCACCGAAGTCGCGGCTGTGGATAAGCCCGTGAACCTCATCTTTTTCGGTAATCGTGGTTTTTTGAGCATTGATAATAGCGCTTCGCTCGCCTCTAGTAATCCTAGTCCAAGGAACGCCCCAGCCCGCAAGCTCGCGGATCGCCTTAGGCGCCGTTTGCGCAAACATCCTAGCGACGTCTTGATCACAGCCCCAGTCGCTTCCTTTTACCGTATCGGCAAAGTGCACGTCCTCGTTGTCGCCCTCGCTCATTTTGGAATTTCCCAGAGACGCCTGCATGCCGCCTTGAGCTGCCGCAGAGTGCGAGCGCTTAACAGGGATTAGACTCAAAACTATGGTGCTAAGCCCCTTCTCTCCGGTAGCGATCGCAGCTCTTAAGCCCGCCAAACCGCCGCCAATAACTAAAGAATCGCAATATATTACATTCATCCTAAGCTCCCTATTCTAAACTTAACCATTTGAAATCGGCGATTATCGAAAGCAAGAAAAATGCTCCCCAAACGATAAAAACCGTCTTTTTGATGAGGGCTCTTTTCCTTTGAATTTCCGCCTTCGTGCCGTCTATGCTAATCCATTTCATATAAAGCCTATAAATTCCAATGCTAGCGTGAGTTACTACGAAAATCAATAAAACAAAATAAAATAGGTGAAGCTGTCCGAAGCGCGCGATAGCAAGATCTGCAGTAATTTTCGGACCGAATACGATCATTAAAATATGAGCCGCCGCAAAGAAAAATAGGAAAAATCCCGTCCAAAACTGAAACCACCAAAGCGTCGTGTCGCAATGCTTCATTCGCATTTTGTGCGCTTTAAACGCCCTGTAAGCGGCGTAGTTAGCCGGAAATTTTCTCATCGCCAAAAATGCGTGAATCACGAAAATCACGAAAATTACAAAAGCGACGATGTTTGTGACGAAATAAATTCCACCCGGTTCGGCGAAATGCACGACGCCCTCAAACGCGCCCTTACCGATCAAAATCGTGCCGGTAAATATCATATGACACAGCATAAAACAGGCCAAAATCAGCCCGCTGATGCTTTGCGCCACATCTTGCAAAGCCATAATGCGGCTTTTTTTGCCGTCTATGGATCTGCCCGTAAAGCCTTCAATGCGACCTAGCATAGGTTCTCCTTAAAAAAGATGATTATAAATCCCCGCTAAACGAAAATTTACATTTTTGTAAAGAGATTATATTACTTTTTAACTTTAGATTAATTTAATTTCTGCAAATTAGTTTTTTCTTCAAAGACTGCTTTAAGAAAACTGCTATCAAAAACATTACTAAAGATAAAATTTGCCCCATCGATAAATTTAAAAATACAAAGCCAAGCCCATCATCCGGCTGCCTAAAAAATTCTACGAAAAATCTAAACGCCGTATATAGCATCGCATACAGACATATCAACTCGCCGTTAAATTTCTTAAATTTACGGTAGAAAAATAAAATCGCAAAAATAACGAGTCCTTCCAAAACCGCTTCGTAAAGCTGGCTTGGATGACGCAATGTGCCGCCTACCAAAATCCCCCACGGCTCGCTCGTCTCGCGCCCGAAAAGCTCCTGATTTAAAAAATTTCCCACGCGTCCGAAAAAATAC
Organism: uncultured Campylobacter sp.; assembly: GCF_963518785.1. Lineage (NCBI taxonomy): Bacteria > Pseudomonadati > Campylobacterota > Epsilonproteobacteria > Campylobacterales > Campylobacteraceae > Campylobacter > uncultured Campylobacter sp. The sequence continues at coordinate 122,016 of NZ_CAUQKJ010000001.1, read as the reverse complement.
CCAAGCGGCACGCTAAGCGCCACGAGATCGAGCAGCGCCCACATATCGGTTTTAAATTTTTTGCAAAACCAAACCGTCGCGATCACGAATCCGACAACAGCGCCGTGATAGCTCATACCGCGGATACCCACGAACTCGCCGTTATGAAAGGGGTTGAAAATTTGCCACGGATGGCTGAAATACCACGCCGCCTCGCCCGAATAGATCGCGATGTATCCAAGCCGCGCGCCCAAAATGACGCCCACTTCGACCCAGATAAAGTAGCGATCAAGCATCTTATCGCTAAAGCCAAGACCGTCTTTGCGCACGAAATACTTGGCAATAAATAGTGCCGTAAGTAGCGCCAAAACATACATAATGCCGTACCAGTGCACGTTTATACCAAACGCGCTGAACGCCACGGGATCAAAGTGGGCGTAAATTTCGTTCCAGTAATTCAAATTTTTCCTTTGTTTTAAATTTTAAAATTTAACGGCGCGCATCGGACGCTGCGTGACGCATGCTCGGCAAAAGACGCAAAGCGGCGCATACGCAAGTGCATAGACCATGCTTTTGCGCCAGGTCGCACACGCAAAGTGCGAAAGACGCGCTGTTCCGAGCGACGACATCGAACGATATACAGGGTGTCTCACCTAAAATTTCAAACGACGATGCCTTGTGCGGCATGTAAAGCTACGCACAGAGTACCGAAGCACACTGCACCATGACACGAGCGGAGCACGCACAGTATCGATACCGACAGCGCACGACGAATGCGGGGTGATGCGCATAGCGACCAAAGCGCGGTGCCGTGCAGAATTCAAAACGATGCGCGATACGACAAAAGCCGACGCACAAAACAGCAAGGCAGCTACTTTGTATCCGCGCAGATATGCAGATAAAATTCGGCTGCCTCGCTTAGCTTGTCGCGCCTGCAGGAGCTGTACCGGCTACAGCGCAAGAAATTCCGAAAGCAAGCTTTAAACCTATCTCTACATAGCGCTTTTCTGTGCCGAACGCGCAAAAATACCGAGCGCGCGTTCTAAATTCTAAATTCCAAGCCCTAGCGTCTCTTTAACCACGCGGCAAAAATCCGCCAAAAACCACCCGAGCGCCTTGTAGTAGCTGCTTTTGGCGTTTATCTGCACGTGCGTAGCAAGCGCGGAAAAGCTCGGAATGATAAATTGCGCCAGATAAAGCGTCAAAATTTTATGCGATTTCGCGTCCGTGTTTTGCTTAAAAATCATAGCAAGCAGCGCTAGCATATTGGCTGCGTGAGCGCTTTTAAGCTCCGCGAAAGGCTTTTTGAAGCGGCATTTTTCATAAAACAGCTCCACTTCGCTTTCGCTTATGAGCTTGAAAAAGTCCATCTCAAACGCCTCTTTTAGCGCCTCAAAATCGCGCTCTAGCGCCGCGTAGTCCTCACCCTGTACCTTTTGCCAAAACTCATGGCCGTTTTTGTTCTCGATATTTTTATTTACGATGATCCAGTTTTTGCCCAAGCCGTGCAACTTCTGCTCATCTATCACGCCCCTGAAATTCGTCGCAAAGATTATGCAGATCACCGAGTATAACTCGCCTAATTTCATCTTTTTCCTTTAAATTTAATCAAATTTCGCTCGCTTTTTTCAGCTTTTCGATGCCGAATTTTTCCCAAATCCTGCTTAAAGATCGATCCAGGCTCTGCTGCTTTTTATCGATCTCGCCAAAAAGCAGCGAGCCGCCCGATCTGCCGCCAAAATTTGAAAGATTTAGCGCTACGTGGATTATCTGCGCGCCTTTTTTCACGTCGCAGAGCTCAAACAGCTCAAGTGCGGTCTCGCTCAGCAAGCTTAGACTAAACGCCCTATCCTGGCTGATCTGATGCGAAAACTCCTCGCGCGATTTGTAGCGGATCTTTAGATCATACGTCGCGGGCTTTAGCCCTCTTGCGAGCACTTCGCCCGCCAAATGGCGCGCCAAAATTAAAATTTTACGCCGCAGCTCGTCCCGATCGGCGCATGGCGCGAAGCTGCGCCCAAAGCCGATACTCTTGCGCTCGCGCTTTGAGACGACCTCGCCCTCATCCTCACCGCTAAGGGCTGCGAAAATTTTCCTGCCATTTGCGCCCATCTTTTCAAAAATTTCTCTGTGCCCTAGCGCGTCGCCGAAGGTTATGATACCGTATTTGCCGAGCGTTTTTTGCGCCGCTTTGCCGATGCCAAAAAATTTCGCTACCGGCACGGCGGATAGCTCGTGCACAATTTGCGATTTTAAAATTTGCCGCACGCCGAAGGGCTTGGCAAGGCTCGTGGCGAGCTTTGCGATCAGTTTTGCTTCGCTAAGACCGACGCTACACGGAAGGCTAAAGCGGCGCATGATTTCACTTTGCAAAAACGCAGCAAAGCTCAGCGCGTCCGCGTCGTAAGCCGTACCGCGTAAATTTAGAAAAAACTCGTCGATGCTAAATTTTTCGATCTCGGGCGTAAAGCTTAGTAAAAACTCATAAATTTCGCGTGAAATTTTGCGGTATTCGCCATGTCTGGCGCGCACTAAAATGAGCTGCGGGCAGAGTCCGAGCGCGATTTTAACGGGCTGAGCCGAGTGCACGCCGTCCGCTCTGGCCTCATAGCTCGCGCTTAAAATCACGCTGCCAAGCTCGCTCTTGCCGCCGAAAATCTCCTCGTCGCCGCCTCCGACGACTGCGATCTTTTTGTCCGCAAGCGCGGGATCGGCGAGCCTCGCTACAGAGACGAAGAAGCTGTCCAAATCGATATGAGCTATCAAACTATGTCGATCCCAAAACCGCTAAGCCCCGCGTAGTCTTTCGGCTCGCTCTTGCTTAAAATTTTAATTTTTCTCACGCCCAGATGCGCTAAAATTTGCGCTCCGATGCCAAAGCTCTTAAAATCAGCGCGATTTTGCGCGGATTTTAGCATCAAAAGCACGCCGCCCTCTTTGCGCAAAACGTCTAGATCGCGCATGAAATCGTTAAATTTCGCATCGCTTAAAAATTCCAAATCGCTTGAAATTTTATGAAATTTCACGTTCGTCTGCGCGCTCTTTCCCAGCTCGCCGAAAATATAGGCACGGTGCTCGTTGCCCTCGTGATCGCTCACGTCGTAAAATTTCGCCGCTTCGCCGCACAGCAGAGCGCTTTTTGGCTCGCTAAATTTAACGAGGGTTTCGTGTTTTAGGCGATACTGCACGATCTGCGCGACCGAGATCATATTGATGCCGTGCTGCGCGCAGAATTTTTCCAGATCGTCCCTGCGCGCCATATCGCCGTCGTCTTTAACGATCTCGCAGATCACGGCGCTTTGCGAAAGCCCAGCCAAGCGGCATAGATCCGTAGAGCCCTCGGTGTGGCCCGTGCGAGCGAGCACGCCGCCGCTTTTGGCGATGAGCGGGAAGATATGCCCCGGACGGACGAAATCATCCGCGCGCGCGCCCACGCGCGACATCAGCTCGATCGTCATATTGCGCTCATACGCGCTTACGCCCGTCTTGGCGCCCTTCGCGTCGATCGTGACGGTAAAAGCGGTCTCGTGGCTGGAGGTGTTTTTATCGACCATCAAATTTAGATCTAGCTGCTGCGCAATCTGCGGGCTAAGCGCCACGCACAGCACTCCGCGAGCATGCGTGATCGCAAAATTTACCTTCTGTGCGCTGCTAAAGGTGCTCGCAAACACCAAATCGCCTTCGTTCTCGCGATCGACGTCATCGACCATAACGAGCATTTTGCCGTTTTTCAGATCCTCGATCGCTTGCTCTACGCTAACCATTATCTCTCCTTTAAATTTACGATATTATCTTGCCGTTTCTATCAACGATAGTTTCGCGACCGTCTAAAATAATCTTGATATAGTCGTCGCTTAAAACTTTCACAAATTCTACTTCGTCATAAAACATCGGCTTTAAAATTTCATTATCCTCATCATCTAGCAGCCCCCATTTGCCGTCTTTTTTGACTTTAACGTATCCTTCGCAATATTTGATTTCGTCATAATATCCGCACAAAGTATTGTCAAAATCCCAAGCAAGCTCGTATACACAAGACACTACCTCTGTGCCCGTTTTATCGATAAAACCCCATTTGCCATCCTTTTCAATCTTTGCTAAGCCTTCGCAAAAGCTCCCGGCCCGATCATATATGCAAGGAATAACTTCTTTTCCCGTTTCATCGATATATCCCCAATAACCGTTCTTTTTAACGTCTGCCAAGCCTTCGCGAAAAACGCCAACGTCATCATATATACAAGGAACGATCTCTTTGCCGGTTTTATCGATAAAACCCCAATAGCCGCTTTTTTGAACTTCCGCCAGTTCTTCGTCAAAATTATAAGCATCATCATATATACAAGAAATCACCTCTTTACCCGTTTTATCGATAAAGCCGAATTTATCGTTCTTATTAACCCACGCTAAGCCCTCGCAAAACTCCTCGGCCCGATCATATATGCAGGGAATAACTTCTTTGCCCGTTTTATCGACGAAGCCGAATTTATCGTTTTTTCTAACGCATGCTAGGCCTTCGCTAAAATACGAAACATCATCATAGATACAAGAAGCTATCTCCTTTCCCGTTTTATCGATAAAGCCCCATTTATCGTTCTTTTTAACCCATGCCGATACCATCTCGATCTCCCGAATTTAAATTTTAATCTCCGCGTAAGCCGCCTTTAGCTTCTCAAAAAGCGGGGCGAACGAAACGCCGTTTACGCGGATGTTCGCGATCGTCGTGATGAAATTCGTATCACGCTGCCACCGCGGCACGAGATGATAGTGCACGTGCTCGGCTATGCCCGCACCCGCGGCGGCGCCTAGGTTCATGCCGATATTTACGCCGTTTGCGCCCAGAGTGCGCTTTAAGATCCCCACTCCGGCGCGCACATAGCGGCTCATCTCCGCCCACGCATCATCGCTAAGGCACTCGATATTGTCCGCGTGCTCGTAGGGTATGACCATAAACGCGCCCGGGCTGTAGGGGTAGAGGTTCATCACCCCGAAGCAGTGCTGCGCGCGAAAAAGCACGCCGTTGCGATCATCAAACGCCGCATCCGCCGCCGCGTCGCAAAAGGGACAGCCGCTTCTTTTTTCGGTAAAATACTCGCTTCGCCAAGGGGCACAAAGATAATCCATCTCTTTTCCTTTCCGAAATTCCAAAATTCTATGGAATTTTAAAATTTGCGTTTCGCAAAATTCTATGAAATTTGGAATTTAAAACTTCTAAATTTCATAGAATTTTAAATTTACGTAGCCCGCGCTTGCTCGCACGATGCGGAGCTATGCACGTGGCAGGGCGCGACATGCTTTGCAATCGCGGAGCACTTCGGCGCAATACGCACTCTGCGGATCGAAGCCCGCGGCGGACGCGCATTTGGCAAATACTCATCGCGCAGCAAACATAGCGTCTATCCGCACCGTAGCCGTTTGCGCGGCGTGCGATAACAAGCTCGCGATGCCAAAACGCACGTACGCCTACACGACTGCGATATCGAATCTACACGGTCGTTTGCGCGGCGCATTATAACAAAACTTTGACGCACTCACAGGCGCGGTACGCGGTGCCAAACCTGCGCTGCAATCACCGTCGCAACACGCGATAAAATTTAACGCGGTGTGGGCACGGCGCAGTCGTAATACAGCCGAAGTTCAATCGCGGCGTATCGCAGCCCTGCTAAGCCCCTACGACGTCCGCTTTTGTGGTAGCTCGCTTTGCGCAGTTATCGCACGCGCAAGCTCCTCTGGGAGGCTTGATCGCGAGCTGTGATTAAATTTACGGCGCCATACAATCGCCAATACTGAGCTTGAGAGCGCGCGCTAGACATACAAGGCATTACGATAGACGCGCAATTCTCGGCACTCAATGCTACAAGCGCAACCGCGCGCGAAGCTTCGTAAACGTAAAGCTAAATTTCAACCCGCGCTTTTTGCACCGGCTCATGATGCGACGGAAAGCTATACAAACGAAAGGCGTAAATTTAAACCTCGCTCCGTAGCCGCTCGCACGGCGCGCAATAACAAACTCACGATGCCAAAGCGTAGCGCGGATACTTGCGCGGCGTGCGATATTGATCGCGTCGCAACCGCTAAATTTAAAGAACTGCTAAATTTTAAAGTCCGTCGAATTTTACGAATTTTAAAATTTACCGCCTTAAAATTTCACTCCCTTCGCTAAATTTAACTTCTCGTTCCGATCCATTCTCGCGCGATCAAACGAGCCAAATTTAAATTTAGCCGCCCGCGCCGAGCTTTATCTCGCGCAACGCCGCGCCTACGTCATTTTGGCGCATAAAATGCTCGCCGATCAAAAACGCATCGACGCCCGCCTCGTGCAAGCTTAAAAGCTGCTCGTGCGAGTGCAGACCGCTTTCGGCTACGATGATCTTGCCGTTTGGAATTAGCGGGATCAGCCGCTCGCTCAGGCTCGTATCGACCTCGAAAGTCTCTAAATTTCGATGGTTGATGCCGACAATACCCGCACCTGCGAAGATCGCCTTTTTAAGATCGTCCTTATCGTGGATCTCGCACAGCGCCCGAAGCCCAAGCCTGCGGGCAAACTCAAGCAGCTCTCTTAGCTCCTTGCGCTCAAGCGCTTTGGCGATCAGCAGAATAAAATCAGCGCCGTAAACCAGCGCTTCGAGGATCTGATAGCGATCGACGATGAAATCCTTGCGCAAAATGGGTGTACGAGTGTAGCGGCGGATCTGCGGGATGAACTCCAAATCGCCTCTGAAATAATGCGGCTCGGTAAGCACCGAAAAGGCGCTCGCACCTGCATTTTCGTACTCCACGGCAAGGCTTAGCGGCTCAAAATCCTCGCGGATGACCCCCTTGCTCGGGCTTGCCTTTTTGATCTCGGCGATGATGCGCAGCGGATCCTTCTCATCGCTTCTAAGCGCGCTTATGACATCGCGCGGCTCGTAGGGATTAGCGCTTAGCGAGCGGCCGAGCAGATCCTCGGGTAGCTTTTCTTTGCGAAGCGCGAGATCCTCGCGAATGCGTTTTAAAATTTCATCCAAAATCATCGCTATTGCTTTGGTGTCTGGATTTTAGAGCCGGTGGGCTCTTTCGACGTAGAATTTTGCTCTGGCATAAAATCCTGCCTCGATACGGAATTTTGTCTTGACGAGGCAGAATTCTGCGCGGCAGAATTTATGGACGTCGCAAAATTTTCAGAAGTCGCGGAATTTGCAGACCCAGCAGAATTTTGCGAAGCGGAGTCTTTTGGCGTTAAATCACGCGTTGCAGCGGAGCTTGGACGCGCGGAATCTAACGCAGAGCTTTCGGGCGCCGTAGATTTTATGGAATCAGGCGAAGGGATTTTTATTGCCGGGCTTTGCGGCGCCTGATCTTTCGGCGCGGAGCCTTTTATCGTAGCGGGGTTTTGCGATATAGAATTCTGCGGCGCTACGCCTGTGCCAGCGGCGCACGCATCGATCGCCTCTAAATGCTCTTTGCCTTCGGGGGAATTAAAAAATTCTGCGTCTTTGATCTTAGCCATTTCATTTTTAGCCTTGTCGCACTCGCCAAGCTTGTAGTATCCCCAAGCAAGCGAGTCCAGATAATACGGTGAGTCGGGGTCTTTTTGTAGAGCGCGGCGGACAAGCTCGATGCCCTTGCGAACGTCCAAATCGTGATCTATTAGGATGTAGCCGTAGTAGTTTAGATGCACAGGGTCTTTAAGCTGCGGCGCGATATTTTCAAATTTTGCCACTACGCTAGATAGGGTTTTGGCGTCCACATTTTTGCCCGCACTTTCATATTCGTAGATCGCCTCGATCGCCAAAAAGTCGTAATTTTTGGTCTTCATAAACTCATCGCGCGCCATTTTAATCGCGGTTTTATAGTCTTTCTTATGCGCGTAGGCATCGATTAGAAGCTCGCGCTTGTAGTCGTATTTCTTCAAAAGCTCGATTATTTTATCAAAGTCGTTTGAGTAGTAATAAATCGCTATCATATCGTCCAAGAATTTATTATCCCCTTTGGCTTCATACAGCGCTTCATCGATCTTAGCGACATCCAAATAGCGTTTATTCGCGCGATACACATCAGCTAGCAGCTCGCACGCCATACCCTGGGCGCAGCCGTAGATGCGCCTATGCGTCTCGATAATGCGGATCGCTCCGTCCGAATCATTGAGTTTATTTAGCAGCACGTCGCATAATCTGATGAGATTTTCGTCGGTTTTGTCTAGCTCATAGGCTTTTTCAAAGTAGGTTTTGGCTAAAGTAAAATTCTCCATCGCATAATATGTCGCTGCTAAGATCGCGTAACTACGCGAAACGGGATCTACGGTGACTAGCTTAAGAGCAGCAGTATTGGCATTTAGATTATCTTTAATGCCTAAGTAGTAGCCGATTTTTACTCGCAGATACTCGGAGTCTGAGCTTAGGCTTTTTTCGCCGAGCTTTAAATAGCGCGCCGTATTTTTACGATCTTTGATCGCAAAAGCAGTCTTTAGCGCTTCTAGCAGATAAACGGACGAGCCCGTTTTATTGTATGCCTTTTCGTATAAAAACATCGATGCGACGGGATCTTTATGCAGTAGCTCCAAAGCTGTAAGCAAATCGAAATTTAGCTCGGCGTCTTCTTGCGCTCGCATCGCGTGGTTTAGCTTTTCTTTGGTTATACTTTTAGCGCTTACGCCGCGATTTATCAAGCTCTTTTTAATTGCATCTTTTGCACCGTTTTTTGTGCCAATGCTGGAATTCTTATCAGACGCCTTTTTATCCGTAACGGACTGCTTCGCTGCTGCAGCATTCGCCCCCCTCTCCGCGCTTAGATACTGTGGCGCTAAAATCATCGCCGCGATTAAAATTCCGCTTAAAACCTTACCCCGATACATTCTTCCTCCAATTCTTTAGTATGCGTTTTAAAATATTCCCAAAACGGGAAGCTGCGGCACTGCTTCGGGCGCAGCTCGTAAATCCCGCAGTTGCGCTGCGCCTCGTCAAAAAATACGCACGCCAAACCGCCTTCAAAGGGCTTTTCTTTTACGCTAAATCTAGCGCCTATCTTGTCCAAATACGTCCTTTTAAGCTCCGCGGGCGAAATTTTAAATTTTACCGCTAACGCCGCAATCTCACTCTCATCTATCCAGATATAGCCGCTCTCTCCTGTGCAGCACTTGCCGCCGCAGTGCTCGCACGCGCTTGCATCGAAGCTAAAGCCGAACTTACTCATAATCCACGCTCGTTAAATCCGCGCTTTTGTAGATCGCGTGGGCTTGCGCGGTGCGCCTTCCGTGCGCGCTAGCATAGATCGGAAGGACGATCTCACAGGGCGAGCGCGAGTTCTTACGAGCTTGCAAAAGCGCTAGTTTAGCGGGCTTTGAAATGTCGGGATAGACAAAACCAAGCCTCGTCAAATTTAGCCTAAACTCGCCCAAAAGCTCGCAAATTTTAGCTAGCTTGCCCGCCTCGTAGCAAAAAATAAGCGTACCGCCAGGCTTGAGATGAGCGTTCGCAGATCGCACGAAATCCCGTAGGCTAAGGCTTGCTACGCTCTTACTAAGCGCCATATGAGGCTCTTTGCTAAGCGAAATGCGCTCTCGATAAAAGGGCGGATTTGAGACGATAAAGTCAAAACGCTTTTTGCTTTTAAACTCCGCGAAATCCGCGTGCAAAATCTCGGCAGGCAGATCGTTTTGCAAAGAATTTAGCCTTAAGATTTCTAAATTTCGCTCTTGAATTTCTAGCAAGCTTAGATTAATGCTTTTAAAATCGCGCTTTAGTAAAAGTCCTAAAATTCCACATCCTGCGCCCACATCCAGCACGTCGCCATATATCGCTCGCGGATTTAGCGCGCCTTTAGGGCTACGCTCATCGCAAGCGGCAAACCCGTCGTCACGCAAGCACTCCGCAGCAAAATCCGCGCGCGCCTTGGCGTCTTCAAATTTGCTCGCAAAATCTTTATCGTGCGTCTTTTGAGATTCTAAAGGCTGCGCGATTTGCTCGTCACAAAATTTAAAATTTTCACCGCTTGCAATGTCGGGCTTTAAATCATGCCAGGCTTCGTCGCTTTGAAAATCGGAATTTTTGCAGTGCTCGCTTTGAAATTTCTCCTGAAATTCCGCTTGAAATTCCATTTTAAATTCCGCCTTAAGTTCAGCGCAGCCCTTACTTCCAAAATCGCGATCATTCCCCACGCTATGGTTAGCGGCATACGACTCTTCTTTGCTAAAAGCGCAATCCTCGGCGTAAAATTCCACTTCGTCGCCTGCGAAATCCGAAGCGCAAAACTGCGCATTAAAGCTCCTATCTGTCGCGTCTTTAAATTCCGCGCCACAGCCCAGCGCCCAAGAGCCATTTTGCGATGCTACGTCAGCTTTACGCACGCCTGAGCTTCTTATAAAATTCCACAAAAAAATCGTATCGCTAGTGTAGCGATAACCCTTTTTTGGCTGATAAAGCCTCATCTGCGGATATTTTTGATGATGGTATGGGCGTGATTTATCGCCACCACGATCGATCCGCCGCTTCTGCTGATGAGATCTCCGCCGACGTAAAGCCCGTTAGTGGCAGTCTGGAGATTTTCATCCACGATCGGCACGCCGTTTTCATCGTAAGCGATGCCGCATTTTTTAAGAAAATCAATCGGGCTCGTGCCGCCGATCGCGTATATCACGCGGTCAAACACGAGCTCGGTGCCATCATCAAATTTCACCAGCACCTTGCCGTTTTCATTCTCAAGAGCCTCTATATCGATACCTAAACGCAAGATGATGTTGCCGTATTTGGTCTCGCGCATTACGTCGCTTTCGTTCGTCTCGTTTAGGCGGGTAAATTTAGGCTTGCGATAGCAAAGCGTCACGACATTGGTTTTACATAGCGCTATGGCGTATTCCGCAGCTGAGTTACCGCCTCCGACGACTAGAATTTTTTCATTGATCGTGCATTTATCGAGATTAAAATTTACGCGTTGCGTGATCGAAGGCGGAATTTTATAAGCGGGCTTATTAGGCTTGCCCATCCTGCCAATTGCGACGATGACGTTGCGCGCGCGGTATCCAGCCGAGCTAGTCGTGATATAAAACTCATCTGCGTGCTTTTCGATCTTTTCGACCTCACTTTTGAAATTCGTATCGATTTCGTCGCTATCTAAGAGCTCGTCGAAATAATTTAGCACGCTCTCTTTTGTGCCGGTTTCAAACGAAATAGAGCCGCGCGTCTCGCTGTCAAAGCCCTTATATTCTTTATCTACGCGCTTTTTATCTTTGTAAAACTGCCTAATCGTTTGAGAGTGGTTGTCGCCTTTTTCAAGCAGAAGCACATGCGCGAGCCCGTTTCTTTTGGCTTCTACTACGGAAGCGATGCCGCAAGGACCGCCGCCGATCACCGCCAAGTCGTAAACGTCTATCATAAATTTCCTTTAATCCTTTAAATTTCATATAAAATTATAGTAAAAATTCCATTAAAATCAGTGGAATTTCCTAGCAATTTCGCAGCTTAAATTTAAAATTTTAACGCTTTAAGATGCTTGCTTGGCTAAATTTGAAAAGACATAATTTTCTCCGTTTAAATTTTAAATTTCACGGCGTCAAAATCCGTTTATAAAAGCTCATGCGGTAGAGCTGCAGAAGCGGCAAATTTTAAAATTTTACTTTGCCGAGATGGAATTTTACGAGCTAAGTTAAAGCGGTAAGGGCGGCAAATTTTAAAATTTCACCGCCCAGGCAAGGGGTTTTAGTAGAATCTTTAAGGCTAGTTAAAATTTAGCGTATATTTTATGCTAAAGTTAAATTCCATATCTTTCTCGACCTTTGGAAAGCTACCTTTTGTGCGCTCGACCGCGCTTAACGCGCCCTCATCAAGCGAATCGACATTCGAAGAAGACGTAACGCGAAGACCCTTAACATCGCCACTTGCCGTATAGGTAAAGTGCACGCCTACGACGCCGATTTTACGCATACGTTGCGCATTTTTAGGGTAGTGCGACTGCGCGTAGCGCGAAATGATGGCGAAAATTTTCTTGCCGACATCGCTATTGCTAGGATCGCCGCGGCTTGTTATAGCGTCGCTACCGCCGCCTGCGCTACTGGAGCCGCCTCCGCCGCCGCTACCCAGCGAAATAGGCTTTGTCGGGTCAAACTTTGCCGTTAAATTCCTATCGCTGCTTTGAACTTTATGCTCTTTTTTAGGCTTCGGTTTTTCGATCGGTTTTGGTTTTTCTACCGGCTTTGGCTTGGGCTTTTCGACCGGTTTTGGTTTTTCAACTACAGGCTCTGGTATAGGCTGCGGTTCAGGAATCGGCTCGGGCTCCGGTATCGGCTCCGGCTCAACAGGGGTCGGTTCGGGTTCCGGTTCGGGTTCTGGCTCAGGCGGAGTGGGCTCGGGCTCGGGATCCGCTTCAGACTGCTCGGAAGGAGGCGGGATATTCGGCTCATCGGAGATATCACCCTGCTTGGCCTCATCCATTATGCTATCGATGGAAAAGGCTATCATATCGGGCATGCTAGGCGGCTTCGGTGCCGACGATAAAAGAGCAAAAACACCCACAGCGATGATGCAATGCAGCACCAAAGATACGATAAAGCCTACTGCGCTATCTTTATTCATTGCTCTTTTTCTGTCACGATCGCAAATTTTTCATGGCCCGCCTTTTTTAGGACATCCATGATCGAAATGAAAGAGGAAAATTTCGAGTCTTTATCATTTTTCAACACGACAAGATCGTTTTTATCGAGTGCGGCAATTTTTTTCTCAAGCTCATCCTCGCTTATTGCGACATCGTCTAGATAAATTTTAGATTCGCTATCCACTTTGATGGTAACTTTTTTATCCTCTTGCGGATTTTGCGAGCTTGAAGAAGATGGAAGATTTACCTTAATATGCCCCTGCGCAATGAAAGTCGAGACACTAAGCACGATCGCTAGCAGCACCAGCATAATGTCGATGAACGGGACGATATTTAGCCCGTCTCGTCTAGGAATGCTCATTTATTTAACCTCATCGTAGCGGTTTAGAAGCACATCTACCTTGCGAACAAAGCCATTGTAGATGATGAGCGTAGGTACGGCGACGACTAGACCGGTAGCCGTAGCTTTAAGGGCAAGCGAGAGACCTTGCATGATGGCCTTGGTATCAATACCGCTTGCGGTACTCATATCAAAAAAAGTGATCATAATGCCGATGACTGTGCCTAAAAGACCGATGTACGGAGCATTTGAATAAACAATATAAAGCGTCGTTAAATTTTTTGTCAGAGCCTCTTCATATAGCGCCTTGCTTTTGTAATCGCTCGCCTTAACCTTCGAATAAAAAAGCAGCCTTTCGATACTGAACCACACGACTAAAAAGCTCATAAATCCGAGGATCGCAAAGATAATGTAATCCACGTAATGCGCCAAAAATTCCATAATGCCCATAAGCTCTCCTTAAAAATTTTAAAAATTTTTATAAATTCAGCAAAGCGCCTTGCCAAAAAAATGAGCGATTTTATCAAAAATAGATTTAATTTTTACTAAAATTTTGATGATCGATATTTAAATTATATTTTATCATTTAGCTTTATTTAATGATAATAAAGCATTCGGTGATAGAATTTTAATGATTTTAAAACGTCTTGATAATTAATATAAAATAAAGGATTAATTTTATACTATTTCACGTTTTTTAATCTTATTATCATTTAGGAGTTTCGTATGAAAAAATTTCATCTGGCTTTGTCTTTGTGCGCGGTTCTTTGCTTAAGCGCACAAGCAGACGAGAAATCAAGCGCTACGGACGCATCCAAAAGCAAGGATTCAAATACGCAAAGCCTAGGCGTAATCGAAGTTATTAGTGATTCTAGCATGCCTAGCACCGTGGATGATGTCACAATCAACACCCGCAATGCCACGCTCGTAAAAGACGTATTTCGCGATATTCCGGGCGTGTATGTGGGCGGTACCAACGGCATGAATCAAAAAATTTATATGCGCGGCGTGAGCGATCGCGGTCTAAATATCACGATTGACGGCGCGAAACAAAACGGCAATACCTTCCACCACAACGCCGATTTACTAATCGATCCTGATCTTATCAAAGCCGTAGAGGTCGATGTAGGCGCGCGCTCGGTCGTAAACGGCTCGGGCGCCTTGGGTGGCTCGGTAGCTTTTAAGACGGTGGATGCTTCTGATCTGCTTGAGGACGGTCAGGATATCGGCGCCAAGCTCAAAGTGGGCTATACGAGCAACAACGAGGGCTATTCGCAAAGCGCGATGCTCTACGGCAGGGCAGTTGATAGCCTAGATATGCTTGCCGCATTCAAGCACTACGGATACGGCTTCGGCGAATCTGGCAACGGCAAACCTACGGGCGGCGATGGCAACGACATAAATTATTTATTCAAAGTGGGCTATAGCTTTTTGGATTTCCATAAAATTTCGCTCTCTACCGAGCATATGCAGTATAAAGGCTTGTATCCTTTGCGCCCGGAATTCGGCTCTTGGCTGAACGGACAGCTAGATAACCGTAAATACGAGCGCGATACGCACACGATCAAATACACATATAATCCAAGCGACCTGCTAGAACTCGACATCACGGGATATTACACCAAGCATCAACGCATCGGATCAACCTCGACAAATGTAAAATGGGGCGTCGAGACTAAGGGCGGCAAAATCGGTGCTAAGAGTAAATTTGAAACGGGCGATCTGGCTCATACGTTGCGTTACGGCTTTGATTACTACCGCTCCGAAAACTACGTCAAGCCCGGCAATCTACGCCCCGAGAAGGTCGACAATTATAGCTTTTATATCGAGGATGCTATGCGATACGGCGGGCTTACGATAACTCCCGGCGTGCGCTACGAAAGGCACGAGCTAAAGACTTACAACGGCAGAGGCGCTAATATCTCTAGCTACAAATATAAATTTGACGAAGTAAGCCCCGCCTTGGCGCTTGATTACGAGATCGGCGCGGGATTTGGGGCATTTGCGAGCTATGCGCGAGTATTTAGAGGACCTGACGTAATAGAGAGCATGATGGCTGCGGGCACTAGCCGTGGCAGACCTCTAAGCTGGATGGCTAACGAAAATTTAAAAGCCACTACGGGCAACGCCTACGAAATAGGCGGTCGCTACAAAAGCGATCTGGCAGAAAATTCCTCAGTAAGCCTAACTGCGAAGTATTTCAGAACGGAATATAAAAATCTCATCGTAGATAACAATGCGGCGGGCGGAATCGTCGGCTGCCCGGGAGGCGCGCAGGGCACCTTATGCAGAGCTAACGCAGGCGGCGCGGATATTGACGGCGTCGAGCTTTACGCAAGATTAATATTAGATGATTTGAGCCTTGCTGCGGGTTACACCCACCAGCACGTAGAATATAAAGACCGCGTGCGCAGCGGCTCGGGCTATCTAAGCTCAAACATCATCGGCTACCGCGACTACGGTGATAAATACACCTTCAATGCCGAATACGCAATCTCTGCGGCGGATCTACTGCTGGGCTATAACTTGCTCTTTTTCGACTCCAAAAACGTAGCCTCCGCAAATAGCGACGAAAAAACAAAAGTGCCTAGCTACGCGGTTCACGATCTATATGTGACCTACGCTCCGGATAGCGGACGCTTTAATGGGCTAGAGATCAACGCGGGCGTTTACAATCTCTTTGATAAAGCCTACGCGTCGCACTCGCAGCGCAGCGCCGATTTCACCGGAGATTCAAACGCTATCGACTGGGAGCCGGGACGAAATTTCAAGCTAAGCGTGGCGTATAAATTTTAAAGCTTACGCGAGATGACGGTACGAAATTTTGCACGCTAAAGCGGCGAAATTTTAAAAATTCAAAGCCCTTGGAATTTTGAAATTCCAAGGGCTTTGGAAATTTGAAATTCTTAGACTTAGAATTTCAAGCTTTTAAATTCTACTAACAGAAATTTTCTCGTAAAATTTTTGCGAATAGCAAAATTCTCATTCGCAATAAAATTCTAGCTTACGGCAAAATCCTCAAAATTCAAAGCGATATCCGCAGCGCTTCACATCCGAAACTCGTTTAGAATTTATAAAATTCCTCCCGCTTCAAGCGCCGTCCGTTTACTCTTCATCGTTAAAATTCCGTTTTAAATTCTACTTAAAAGGAGAGCCTTTGTTAAATTCTACTAAAAACGCCATTCGTGGTGCGTTTTGGACGAAACCGTTCATAGTTTTAGTGCTGCTTTTGCTGCTGCTAATCCCGCTAAGCTTTATCGATAATCTTACCTACTCCCGCTCCGAAACCAAGCAGCTCGCGCAGGATTCGATCCTCACGCCGGTAGGTGGTGAGCTGCAAATCCAGGGCCTTGCGATCGTAGTGCCCTACACAGAGATAATCGAAGCGATAGACAAAAGCAACAACGAGCTCGTAAAAAGGCGCGTAGAGAAAAATTTCATCATCGTGCCTAAAAACTACTCCCTCGCGGCGGAGATCGACCCCACTTATCTAAAGCGCGGAATTTTTCGCGTTCCTATATATAACGGCGATTTTGCGCTTAAGGCGGACTTTGAGGCGATAAACTATACCGAGCTCGGCGTCGATCCTGCGCGGCTAAATTTCGACGAAGCCGTGCTAGTGCTCGGCGTAGGCAATCAAAAATCTTTCACCGCCTCCCCCGCTTTAAGCTTAAACGGCAAGGAGCTTAAGCAATATCACGGCAACACCGAGGCTAAAATTTTCGATCGGAGTTTAATCTACAAGCTCCCCGCTTCCGCGTTATCGTCTGATTTTAGCATCAGCGGCACGCTTAAAATTCAAGGCGGCGAGGCGCTTCATCTAGCTCCGATCGCGCAAAATAGCCGTTTTGAAATTAGCTCTACTTGGGCATCGCCTAGCTTTGGCGGCGGTTTTATCGCCAAATCGCGCGAGGTAAGCGCTAGCGGTTTTAAAGCTTCGTGGGAAGTTACAGGCTTAGCCGCGGGCATTGCTCCTGCGTGGCTTGCAGATCAAGATGACCGCGTCGCTATGACGAACTGGCGCAGCAACGACGATAGAAATGATGCCGTAAGTATCGGTTTCATCGAGCCCGTGAACAACTACTCGCTGATTAAGCGCTGCACGGATTATGCGCTTTTATTCTTAGCGGTGCCGTTTTTGGCGATCTTTTTGTGCGAGGTTTATACTCACGAGCGCATCCATCCGATCCAATACCTATTAATAGGGCTTGAGGACGTCGTTTTCTACCTGCTAGTGCTTTCGCTCTCCGAACACATCGGCTTTGCGATCAGCTACGCTATCTCGGCGATCGCAGTCAGCGCGATAGTATTTTTCTACGCGAGCGCGATTTTTAAAGGCGCGCGCTGGGGCATTTTCATAACTTGCGTTCAGCTCGTTTCATATGCGATCCTCTACGTCATCTTAAATTCCGAGGACTACGCCCTATTAATGGGAAGCTTGATGATATTCGCGGTGATTTCGCTCGTTATGTATTTTACTCGCAAGCTCGATTGGTACGATACCGCGATCCCAAGCGGCGAGAAAAAACAAGAGCAAGAGCCCGAAATTTAGCCTTTAAATTTACCGCTAAATTTAATTGCAACGGCCTTTGGAGCTTTAAAATCCAAAGGCCTTTTTAAATTTGCCCGCTAAATTTCGACTGCCAAAATTTCATCTATTTAAAATTTTATCCGCCGCGGCAGATACGGAGCGCATCGTAGCGGCAAACATGGTATGGTGGCGGCGCGTTTTAAATTTAATTCCGCTAGCGTACTGCGACCGAGCCGAACGGCGAATTTTAAAATTTAGCCTCGCGAGCGCAAACATATCGCGACAAATACAAAATTTAAAGTGCGCCGTTTTAAATTTTAAAATTTCATCTGCGCCGCAAAGCCGATTTTTGAGTATAATGAGCGAAAAATTTTAAGGATTTTGTGTGATACTTGCTATTGAGAGCAGCTGCGACGACAGCTCGGTCGCGGTGATGGATGAGCGCAGTTTCGAGCTGAAATTTTACGAAAAAATAAGCCAGGAGGCCGATCACGCCAAATACGGCGGCGTCGTGCCCGAGCTTGCCGCGAGGCTGCATACTGAGGCGCTGCCGCGGATTTTACAGCGCGCAAAGCCCTATTTTAGCAAGCTTAGCGCCGTCGCAGCGACCAATACCCCGGGGCTTAGCGTGAGCCTGATCGGCGGCGTGAATATGGCAAAAGCGCTCGCGCTCGCGCTAAATCTGCCGCTCATCGGCGTAAATCATCTCATAGGCCACGTTTACTCGCTGTTTTTGGACGGCGAGGCGCGATTTCCGATGGGCGTTTTGCTCGTTAGCGGCGGGCATACGATGGTTTTAGATATCAGCGCTGCGGGAGGTATCGAAATTTTAGCGACCACCGGCGACGACAGCTTCGGCGAGAGCTTCGATAAGATCGCAAAGATGCTAGGGCTCGGCTATCCGGGCGGCGCACTCATCGAGAAGCTCGCAAAAGGCGGCGAGCCGCGGTTTGAGCTGCCCGTGCCGCTAAAGGGCGACAGGCGGCTGGAGTATAGCTTTTCGGGGCTTAAAAACGCCGTGCGCGTGCAGGTAGAGAAACTAAAAGAGGCGGGCGAGCTGGATAAGCGGGCGATGCGCGATCTGGCGCGCTGTTTTGAGGACGCGGCGTGCGCGCACATACTGGATAAATTGCAGCGGATCTTTGAGCTGTGCCGATTTGCGCGATTCGGCGTCGTGGGTGGAGCGAGCGCAAACCTGCATCTGCGCGGACTTTTGACGGATCTGTGCGAGCGGGCGGGCTGCGAGATACTTTTCGCGCCGATGAAATTTTGCTCCGACAACGCCGCTATGATCGCGCGCGCGGCGATAGAAAAGCTGCGTAAAAAAGAGTTCACGGCGCCCGCAGAACTGCAAATCATTCCGCATCTAAATCTACGCTCGGCGTTTGAGTGAAATTTTAAAATTTACAAATAGTCCGCACCCCTAGCGAATTCTTGCGCGCTGGACGTTTGAGCGAAATTTCACTCGCGCTCGCTCACGGTTGGGTTTTGGATAAATTTCGCTTTGAATTTACACATCGCGTTTCGAGCTCGCGCCATGTTTTGCTAAATTCCTTTCGTGCTCGCACCGCCATCGGTACCGCTGCCGCTGCGCGCCCCCTTGTCGTTTATAATGTCTACTAAAATTTGATCGACTTTGTTAGTTTGTCGTTTTTATCCTTTCTTAATCGTGCAGAAAAGTTACGACTTCGTGTTCTTTTGGAACATATTCCCTATTTTCAATACCGCCGCTGCCATACTCAGACAAGGCTTCATTTAAAATTTTATAAAGCTCGTCTATCGAAATATCTCCAATGTCAGAATTTACGCTTTGGAATTTATATTTGACCTTAAATGGATTTTCCGTGAAATATTTACTCGTTGTCTCATCATAAATTCGCCTTATATCAAGCTCGATTTCTCTACCTTTATAATAAAGCAGCCAAATCTCCTCTCCGGTATATCCGTCTCTTGGATCAGGCAGATGCGGGCTACAAACAAAGATAAGCCAAATATCTCTTTGCCTGTCGATTACCCAGTCTAACCACTTTATTTGATAGGGTTTTTGTGGATTATAATGATATTTTACCAAGCACTGATCTACACGATTTATAATATCATATTTCTTAATATCCTCTTTAGAAATATACTCCGCAATAAACGCCATTCTCCACTCCTTAAAATTTAATTCTCGGATTATACCGCGATATGTTTATATTCGTCTATGCGTTCATAAACATAGCGTAGGGTTAAATTTATAATTGATTTTTGCTTTGAACCGCACGCAACGCTCGCATTAAAATTTTTCAGATTCCGAAGCGCAATTTAAATTTACAGCCGAGGCTCGGCGCGCGCCAAAGTGCAAGCCGCTGCACGTTTAAATCTAGCCGCAAATTATATGGCTCTACGTATTCAAAACCCGCGCATATCAAGTGCTGCGATGACGCGCCGAGTCGCACGGGCTCGGTAAATTTCGTCGCGGCTCGCCTAAGCTTCTATCGCGTAGGGGATTTTATCTTTCGCGCCGGCGCCCGCAAAGCCTTTAAGCCGCAGCAGGCAGCTATCGCAAAGCCCGCACGCAGCGTCCTCGCGCTCGTAGCAGCTCCACGTAAGCTCTAACGGCACGCCGATTTCAAGCGCCAGCGAGACGATCTGCGCCTTGCTAAGGTGCACGAGCGGGGTTTTGATGCGCGGATGAAAGTCGCGGCTCGTGCCCAGATCGAGCGCTCGCTCAAACGCGGCGATGAACTCCGCGCCGCAATCGGGGTAGCCGCTGCTATCCTCCTGCACCACGCCGATGAAAATCGCGTCGCAGCGCTCTTTCTCGGCAAGGGCGGCGGCGATGCTCAAAAACACGCCGTTGCGAAACGGCACGTAGGTGCTCGGCAGATCCGAAAACACGCGCTCGCCGCTTGGTGGTGAAATTTTATCGCTTTGGCTTTGCGACGAAATTTTATTGTTTTGGCTTTTAGGTGAAATTTCACTCCCTGCGTGCTTGGGTGAAATTTTATCGCCCTGCTGCGGCTCGGCTTCGCTTTGAGGTAAAATTTCGCCGTCTTGCGGTGAAATTTTGTCATCGCTAGCTAAAATTTTGCCGCCTTGAGTCGGAATTTTACTGCCTTGTGGTGAAATTTCATTGTCCCCGAGTGAAGCTTCATCGTTTTGGGTTAAAATTTCGTCTTTCTGCGCGCAGCTGTTTCGCGCCAAATCTGCACTTAGCGGAGCATCCGCAGGGCTCGTCATTAAATTTGACGCAGTGAAATTTTGCCCGCCGATCTCGGCATTAATAGAATTCGCCACGATAGAATTTTGCCCATCTAATTCGGCGACGGAATTTGTCTCGGTAAAATTTTGCCTACTGAGCTCAGTACTCTTGGAATTTACCGCGCTATCAATCTCGGCGCCGGTACAATTCGCCGCGCCGCAAAGCTCCGCCGCGCCCTTTCTGATCGGCAAGGCGCCGTCCGTAAGGGCGCTGCCGCCGATCTGCGCGATAAAGCGAGCGTCTAAAATCAGCCTCTTTGCGACCCCTAAATCGTCACAAATTTTACCGAAGCACTCGCGCTCCTTGCCCATCGTGCGCTGATCGTAGTCAAAGTGCAACGCCACGATCTCGTAACCTTCGCGCTTCGCGATATAGGCGCAGGTCGCGCTGTCCATGCCGCCGCTGATCACACATAAAGCTCTCATTTTCGTCCTTTTTTTGCTAAAATTATACGAAAATTTTATAAAAGAGGGGTAAAAATGATACTTTGCGAGCAGCCCTATCCCGAAATTTTGGACGCTATCGCGGCGAAGCTGGGCGGCGGGAGCGTCGAGCTAATTTTCGTGCGCGGCGAGGAGATGCGGCAGCTAAATGCCCAAACGCGCGGCATCGATAAGACGACCGATGTGCTGAGCTTCCCGCTCGATCCTGCGGCGTTTGCGGGCTTTGGCGAGGATTTAAGCGAGGAAAATTCCGCGCATGAAAACAGCGGCGATGAAAATCCATACGCTGCGAATTCTGCTAGTGAAAATACAAGCGTCGCTAATTCTGCGAGCAAAAATTCTAATGCCATAAATTCCAAAAATTCCGAGGGCGAAAGTTCTGGCGATAAAAATTTAAAGAATGAAAATTTTGGCGGCGGAAATTTCGCTCCCGCGCTACTCGGCTCGGTCGTGATAAATTTAGACCTCGTAGAGCTGAAAGCCGCGCAGCTAGGGCACGGCAGGGATGACGAGACGGCGCTACTTTTTACGCACGGCATGCTGCACGTGCTAGGTTACGACCACGAGAGCGACGACGGACAGATGCGCGCCAAAGAATGTGAGATCATCGAGAAATTCCGCCTTCCAAAAAGCCTGATCGTGCGAACGGAAGGAAGCGAGGAATAAGCGCTGCATATCGAAAAGGGGCGAGCAAGGCATGCGCAGCGGCGTAAAATTCTAATCAAATTTTAAAAATGCAGATTGGGGAGCAAAAACTGCAAGCCCGAAACCGCAGCGATAAAAGGATTTTTAGGGCAAATCGCCGTAATTTCCCAACCAAAACGTCGCATGCCCAAAATTTATCAATCGCAACTGAATGCGTTTGTATGATTAACTACTTAATGGTAAATTTTTGTATTTAAATACAAATTTCTACAAACGGATGTTTGTGAAACTTTGTCTTTAAATTTACTAATTTTAATAGAAACCGCTTTAAGACCGTTTATTAAATTTACGGAATCGATAAAAAGCAGATAGTCTTCATCTTTATATTTTATCGGTCCTAAATAAATTAGGGTATCTCCTGCGATCTTGTTTCGATAATCCTCAAAATCTGCCCTGCTATGATATGAATCGCTTGAAAGATCTTTTGCGATCTTACTGCATTCTTGCGGATCTAGAATATACATAAAATTTGCAAAAGACATCTCGTATAACCGAAAATCTCTATATGTCATAATATACAAAAGCTTATTATCAAATTTATATAACGTAAATCCTCTCCCGATAAAGCCGTCCCTAATCGTTTTATTCATATCCATATACCAGCAATCGCCCATATTTTTCTTTAAAACTGGGTTATTGTAATCCGTCGTATCAAAAACCAGAGGTTTGATTATATTTATATTTTTCCATTCAAACAAATCATTGTAAAAGTCGTTGCAGAAGTCTCTTTCTTTTGATAAATGCTCTTCATACTCTTTTTTGAGCGTTGCATTTCTATCTATTTGCCAAAAGCTAACGGTTTTTCCGTTGAAAGTGGTTTCTCCTTCTACCATACCGGAAGGATTGTTTCTTACTACTTTCCTATCATTAGCTTTCCATAAAGCTATTTTTAAATCAAAAGGAATTTCCGTATCGCTTACATCGTTTGCATTCGCAAATAGTACGAATGCGATCATTAAGATGAAAATATGAACCCACATAACCACCCCTATCGATAAAGCTTCGTATTTACGTATGAATTGCTACAAACAGGCATTTGTAAAATACCGTCTTTAAATTTCCTGATTGTGACGTTGAATAGTTGTCCGCTATCCGTATTGTCAAAATCTATGAAAAGTAGATAGTCTATATCTTTATAACGTATCGGTTCGGCATAAAACAGACGCCGTTTATATATGATATTGCCTGGAATCTCCAAATTTACCCTGCTACGAGAGTCTTTTGTGATTTTACTACACTCTTTGGGATCTAAAATGTAAGCAAGATTTGCGAAATCATCCGTCTGATATATATAAGGAGTGGTTTTGTAAATCATAATATACAAAAGCTTATTATCAAATTTATATAACGTAAATCCTCTCCCGATAAAGCCGTCCCTAATCGTTTTATTCATATCCATATACCAGCAATCGCCCATATTTTTCTTTAAAACTGGGTTATTGTAATCCGTCGTATCAAAAACCAGAGGTTTGATTATATTTATATTTTTCCATTCAAACAAATCATTGTAAAAGTCGTTGCAGAAGTCTCTTTCTTTTGATAAATGCTCTTCATACTCTTTTTTGAGCGTTGCATTATCTTCTATCGTAAGAAAATAAAAACTCTTGCCATTAAAGGTAGTTGCACCCCGGATCATAGGTTCGTGGAGGGCTTTTCTTACAACTTTTTTATCTTGAATTTTCCATAAAATAGGTTCCAGTTGCCATGGCATCGATGGATGCTTTATATCGTCCGCTTTTGCGAACGATACGGCAAACAAGGTCGCTAAAATAAAAGCACGAATTTGCATCCCTTGCTCCTTAAAATAGGCTTTTGGAATCTTAAAAGCGTTTTTTGTTATCGGTTGTATAAGCTTATACAACATAATTACTTAATCAAAGTATAAAATACATTATCATATCCGCACAAATATGAATTTATGCATATACCGCCGATCTATACGGCAGGCTTTCAGTGTTTCAATTACCGATCACTTTTATTCACACTCATGAATGTATGGATCTTTTAGGGTGAATTCGCCATGATCTCCCAACCAAAACGTCGCGTGCTCAAAATTGTCAATCGCAAATGTCGCATGGTGCTCGCTGTATACCCTGCGCGATATCTTGATTTCGCCCGTCATAGAAATGGATATAGTCGAAATCGAGGTTGTAATAAACCTTACAATGACCATTTTCGCCGTTTATTATGGCATCGCTGCAATATTTTTCTAGTTTTGATCTCTCTTTTTCAAACTCATGCCGTAGCTTGGTTTGCTCAGACCGGTCTAAATTTTGTACTTTCTCATTAAAAAAATTCCTCTTCATACCTAAGCGCTTTTTGTAATAAAACGTCCGCATACTCGGCTCTTTTAGAATAAAAATATAGAAAATAGGAGGTGTATAACATAAAGATAGAACCCGCAAAAATCATAAAATTTCTAAGTAATTTTTTCAAATCGTTGCCTTTATATGCTCTATATCGGTGCAAATAGTTTCGCCTCTTTCAAAAAGAGCGATGGCTTATTATATCCCGTTAAGATTAAATCGCATTTGCAATTTGATATTATATTTTGATTTTAATCGGATATAAGAATGACAATACGTAAAATTTATAGTCGTATCATGTAAATTCTACGAGCAAAACTTATGTGAATAAAATTCGCTTAACTGCACGCCTAGCCAAAACTCACGGAGTCTATATTTGTTCCTGCAAACAAACCCTCAAACGCACCGATTTAGAATTTAAATTTCTTAAATTCTATCTTTTCATCGAAAACCGACATCGTGCGCCGCAGCTCGTCTATATCGACATTTAGCACGGCTAAGAAATACTCCCGTAGCTGCACATATTCATCTTTGTTTGCCATCAAAATATTCATTATATCGACGTTGGCGTTTTCTTTATATAGCACGAGCTGATCGTGAATGCCGAAAAATCCGAGGCTGCCATTATGTAGATGCATAAATATCTTAGAGCCGTAAAGCAAGGTAAGTACCATAGTAAAAATGCAGACTATATTTCTAATATTAACACTCACGCTTTCGTCGTCTCCGCCAAACTTAAGCGCGAGTAAAACCCAAACGACGATAACGATCTTAAGGGCTAGTGGCATTTGCTGCTTCCAATTCCATCTGCAATCGAAGCTAACCGCCATCGCACCGATCTTTTGTAGCTCAAAAAATTTCACAATTTCGCCCTTTTTATAATACTCGACGGCGGAGTTCGTCATCACGAAATATGCTTCGCCCTCGCGCCTAGCTGCCTCTATGAGCGGCAAGGGCACTAGGATAAACATTTGCAATACGCCTAGCTCTGGCGGCCCCACCACGATGACGGCAAAAAACAAAAATATTAAAAATACGCAGCACATCGCAGGGAATTGATATTTAACGTAATCGCGATATAGATGATCCGTGATGATTAATGGGGCTCTGTCATAATCTATGATTATGGTTTGATCCTCGCTCGAAAGGCTCGCATCCTTGTCGGTATACGTTTCTGCGCTATCATCTGCAAGCTCCGAGCCATCTAGTTTTAAATTCAGATCGCAAGCATCAGGCTTATCACTATCTGTCTGCGATCTGCGAGGCGCCTTTGCATGACTTCCGCGTAAGGCTCCTCTTAGCTCATCTAAATTATCGCTCAAATCGTCTCCTTAAATTTTACCCGAAATTTTGCCACTCTTTTTTAGCCCATCCCGCAAACAGATGCTGCAAAAAAGCGTCCGCGACGAATAAAATTTCGCTCGAATTTTAAAAGCTCCGTCTAGCCGAAGTTTACGGGATCCATATCGATCTCGATGGGCAGATGCTTAAGTGCGCGCGCGGCGTTGATCAGCGGCACGTGCGAGCTAGCGCGCAGCAGAATTTCAAAGCGAAATTTCGACGCGATATAGGCGATACCAGCCTTGCCGTAGCCGATAATCTCAAAGCTCTCGCTCGCCTTCTCTTTCAAATACTGCGCGGAATTTTCGGCAAGATTTTCGGTTTTTAAATTTATAAAATTTTGCGCAGTGCTCTTTCTTTCAGGCTTTAAATTTACGCTATCGGCGCCTCCGTCGCAAGCTGAAATTTGCGCGGTATTTTTTAAATTTGAAGCGTTTTTTTGGGGGCTTAAATTTGCGTTGCTCCCGCGCAAATCCGGGCTTTGAAATTTAAAATTTGATATTTGCTTGCCGCCCTGCTGCGCAGAATTTTGCAAATTTAAAGCGCTTAAATTTGCCCTCCTCGCGTCCAGCCCGTCATGCAATACAAACGCGCTACTTCCCGCCTGTTTGCGGCGCAAAAGCTCAAGCGCCACATTCATTATCTCGCTCGCCGCCTTTTCATTCTTATGCGAGATCAACACGCGCAAAAGCCGCATATACGGCGGATAGAGCCCCTCTCGAAACTCCGCCTCGTCGCGCAAAAAATCATCGTAATTTTCGATATAATCCCTAAAAAAGCCGCTCTGACGCGTCTGTATGACGACCCTGCCCTGCCCCGAGCGGCCCGCGCGGCCTGCCACCTGCATTGCAAGCGCCAGCGTCTTTTCGCGCGCCCTAAAATCGGGATAGCTCAGATGCTCGTCGATCCCCATTATCACCGCAAGATCGACGCCGTGGTAATCGTGCCCTTTACTAAGCATCTGCGTACCTACCAAAATGTCGATTTTATGGGCGTTGAAGTTATTGAGTAGCGCCTCAAGCTTGCGCTGCGTCGTGATCTCGTCGCGATCAAATTTTGCGATGCGAGCACTCGGAAAACGCGCCGCAAGCTGTGCCGCAAGCTCGCCCGTGCCGATCTTGCGCGCCTGCATCACCTCGCCGCCGCAGTTTTCGCAAGACGCCCTATAAAACGTGCTAAAGCCGCAGTAATGGCACTTCAGCGCCGCAGCGTCCGCGTGATAGCTCATCCCGACGGCGCAAAACGGGCAGCGCACGATCTGCCCGCAGTTTTCGCAAACCATATATTTGTAGTTCGCGCGCGTCGGCAAAAACACGACCGCCTGCTTGCCGGCTTCGAGGCTACGCCCGATCTCGGTTAAAATTTTGGGGCTCAGCCCCGTCTCGCTCTCATCGAAAATGAAACGCTTGGCGCTGCTAAAGTAGGTGCCGCGCAGGCGGAAGTGCGGCTGCTTCGCGTAGGTGCTAAGCGCGGGCGTCGCGGAGCCCAGAACCACGCGAATACCGAGCTTTTTGCCGACGAAAATCGCGGCATCACGGGCATTTAGACGCGGTGCCGCGGCCGATTTATAACTGTCGTCGTGCTCCTCATCCACGACGATGAGGCTCAGATCGCTAAAGGGCAAAAATAGCGCCGAGCGGGCGCCCGCGATGAGCCGGATCTCGCCTGCGTTAAATTTCGCTAGAATTTCGCGCTTTTTCTTGGGCGAAATTTTGGAGTGCCAGACGCCGAGCCGCTCGCCGAAATAGCTTTGTAGCCGCTTCGTCATCTGCGGCGTAAGCGAAATCTCGGGCATCAAAAACAGCGCCTGCTTGCCCGCAGCGAGCGCCTGCGCGATCAGCGCGATATAAATTTCGCTCTTGCCGCTGCCCGTATCGCCGAAAATCAGTGACGTCTCGTTGGCTTCGGCAAATTTACGCGCTTGCTCCTGCGCGGGGGTAAGGTTTGGAATTTTACCTATTTGAAGCGAAGATAGCGGCGAAGCGGGGGTTTGCACTGAGACATCGGAATTTTGCGCGATGGCGGAATTTTGCGCTGAAGTAGAATTTTGAATCGAAACGAAATTCTCTCCCTCAGTAAAATCCCGCTCTTGGATCGAATTTTGCGCGATAGCGAAATTTTGTTTGTGTGCAGGATCGGGAACGGCAACAAAATTTATTGTCATAGCGGAATTTTGAGCCAATGTAGAATTTTGAATTGAAACGGAATTTTGCTCATCGACAAAGTCCCTCTCTTGGATAGAATTCTGAGCGGAGGTAGAATTTGACGCCAAATTTTGCGAGATAATATTTTGCGCCTGCTTTAAATTTTGCTTTTGCGTAGAATTCAGCGCGGTGGCGGAATTTTGTATGGCGCTAGAATCTATGTCAAGTGCTAAATTTCGCTCACCAGCAAGAGTTTGCTCTGGGGCACAATTCTGCTTAGTAGCAGGATTTGCAAAATCTCGCTCGGTTTCACTCGCAGGCTCAAAGATCCCAAATGCAACGCTCTTTTTGCAGACATAGTAGTACGCGATAAAATTTGCAAGTGCGATCTGAAACGGGCTAAATTTAAGCTGCGAAATCTCTAAAATTTCCTTGGTTTTGAAAGTCGGTTTTGCAACCTCGCGCAGGATCACGGCGAATTTGACGCTCGATTTTACGGGAACGGATACGATTTGATAAGCTGAGATTTTAAAATTTGAACTATAAGTAAGCGGTTTTAGGCCGGCGCCCAAAACCGCAACTTCATAATAGAGCATTTAGCTATTGAGCTAAAGATTGGCAAAGCTCGTCTTTGTGATCGCAGTCAAATGAGCCTACATTCCTACCCGCTGCCGTAGCCAAAGCCGATGTCGGATAGTAATCAAAAGTAGTTCTTTTTCCTGCCACTCTAGCGATATATGTAGATGTTGCATTAGCATTGCCGTTCGTAACCAAAGTCCAGCCGTTCCTACCGCCATCTCTCATAGGATAGATAGGTTGCTGCAAAACGCCTTCAAAAAGAGTGGCATTGTCCGAACCCTCCAAAGCAGGCCACGTAGTCACGCCCCTCATCATATTCTCGCTTCTAACTAGCGAAAGTCCGCTTCTAATAGCGGCGATATCCCCACGCATCTTAGCGATCGTAGCATCATCGCGCGTAGCGGCTAATCTAGGCACCGCGATGCCCGCCAAAATACCTAAAACGACGATGACGAAAACAAGCTCTATCATCGTAAAAGCTTTTAAATTTTTCATGTTAAATCCTTTGATTTAAAGTGAGATGATTATAGCCAAATTTAAATAAAATTAATTTTAGTTAAACGGAAAATATCTAATTTTAGATAAAAATTTACTAAAATTTGCCTAGTTCACCGATTTTTTGTGAAAATTTTACGGCGGTCTCGGACGAAACGCTAAATTTCAAAAACTCGCTTTGCGCTACAAGCACGATCGTAGATCCCAGTTCGAAATTTCCCAAATGATCGCCCTTTTTAAAGTTCAAATTTTTATATTCGTAAAGCGCCTCAGCTCTACTTGCACACGCATTCGTCTGTATTCGCGTATCGAAATCAAATCTCATCTTACCGACGTTTAAAGCACCCACGAAGACCATCCACAAAATCCCGCCGCTAGGCATTTTACACTTCAATATCACGCGCTCGTTTTTGGCGTAAAGGTTTGGAATTTTAAGTAAAAGCTTCTTCGCCACGCTGTAGAGATCGGCAGGGATATAAAGCGCCTGCAGCACGCTCAGATCGCACGGCGCATGATAATGATGATAATCGCGCGGGCTTAGATAGATGTTTGCGTAGCTTAAATTTGCGCCCTTTGTATTTTCGCCGCCTTGGGCGTCCTCTGCGCTCGTTTCGCGGCTCACACTATTTTCATCTCTGTAAATTTCGGCCTGCACGCCGCTCGCGACATAATTTGCGCCGTTTTCATCGCTTCTAATTTTTGCTTGCGCGGCGCGAAATTTCATCCCTGCGCCAGCATCTTTTGCGCATCCGGTTCCAACCTCGCCGCTCCCGTTCGTAGCAACCGCCCCGCCATCTAAATTTTTAACCGCTCCGCCGCTTCCGCTTGCCGTAAAAGTGCGCCCCAGCAGCTCGCTAAGGCTATATTCGCAGCCTTTTACGCTAAAAGCTCGCAGATCGGCGCAAGCTCCGCTCTCAAAAATCACGCCGTCGCTAGGGCTTATAAAAGCCGTCTCGTCCGTCGCTATCTCGCGCGGACGCAGCAAGCGGCGAGTAAAAAGCGCATTTAGGCTCGCGTAGCTCTGCGGCGGATCGAATTCGCTCATATCGATTTTGAAAAATTCCACATATTTGCGGTTGATAAAATTTTGTATAAATTTAGGGAATTTCACCGCGGCGATAACCCCAAAAATCCTCGAAATAAAACTTCTCATCTATGCCTTTCTAAGCTTAAGCAGCGCGATCTCGGCATCGGCAAAGACCCTTATCGGCGGGCCCCAAAACCCCACGCCGCTGCTTACGTAAATTTGCTTCAGACCGTCGTTATACAGCCCGTAAAGATACTTCTGGCTAAGCAGCACCAAAAGCGTCCACGGAAAAATTTGCCCCGCGTGCGTGTGTCCGCAGATACACAGATCGACCTCGTCGCGCACGAAGTCCACGACGTATTTGGGCTGATGCGCGAGTAAAATTTTAGGCTTATCGGGATCTGCCTGCGCTAGCGCGGCACTTAGATCGGGCTGCATGTATCCGAAGCGAAAGCCGCTAAGATCGTGCACGCCCATTAAATTTAGCCCTTCAAATTCCACGCTTTCGTTTTGCAGCACGCGCACGCCCGCTTTTTGCATTGCCGCGATAAGCCCGCTTGCGTCGCCGCGGTAATACTCGTGGTTGCCCGTAACGAAAAAGATAGGTTTTTTGATCGCCTCAAGAGGCTGCAAAATATCCCCGAGCTCATCCGAGCGCAGATCAAACATATCGCCCACGATCAGCAGCGCGTCATAATTTAGCGAGTTTATCTGCGCTACGACGCCTTGCAAAAATTCCTTTTTCAAAAACTCGCCCAGATGCACGTCCGAGATGACGGCGAAACTTAGCTCGCGAGCTAAGTTTTTGATTTTTATTTCGCGCTCGGTGATTTTTGGAATTTTTAGTGCATTATAAAGCCCCTTAAAAATATAGCTAAACGCCATTATTACAAAGGTTACGTCTATAAAGGTTTTTAAAAATTTTCGCCTATTTTCGCTAAATTTAACCACATGCGCGGCGGCGCTTAGCACATCGTAAGCAAGGCAGATAAAAAAGAGCGAAAAGGATGCCGCCATGCAAAATACGCAAGCTTTATAAAGCAGCTCGTTTTTAAAGCTTCCATTAAGCCCAAAACCCACAAAAAATATTGCATCTAAAATCGCCAAAGCTACGCAAAGTAAGCTCAAGGCGGGGTGAAAGATCACGAAATTTTTGTATGGCGCAAAGCGCGCGCTGATCGATCTGTAGACGTAAAGATTAAAAAACAGAAATAAAACCGTGCCGACGATCGGGAAAATATAGGCGCTTTTCAAACTCTAGCCTTGGATATACTCGTCCAGCTTATCTTTATCAAAGCCCGTGATTTCTTGCTTATCGTCTAAAATTAGCGCGCCGCTCTTTTTAAATTTAGTGATGGTGCGCGAGAATGTTTCGGGAGTCACGTTTAGAATTTTGGCTATTCTGGTGTATTTCGTGCTCATAAAAATATCAAAATTTTCGCTGATAAACTTAGCGATCTTGCCGTCGCAGTTAAGCACGACTTGATTATCAAAGACCGCATTTAGCGCGCGGATCTTCTCAGACATCGATTTTAAAAGCTCCAGGCAAATTTTAGGATCACTCATAAACTCGTTTTTAAATTTTTCATAATCGATCTTTAGCACCTCGCCGTTTGTCGAAAACACGCCGCTTGCAGGATAGCTCGTCTCTTCGAAATTTACCATCTCCGCCACGAGCGAGATGGGGCGGATCTCGCGCATATGGATCTCACGCCCCTTTGCGGAGGTTTTATAGATTTTTAAAATTCCTTTTAGCAGGATTAATAGATACTGCGAGCGCTCGCCCTCGAAAAATAAAATTTCGCCCTTTTTGTAGCTTTTATGGATGCTAATCTGCTCCAAACGATCGATTTGCACTGCGCTTAGAGCTTTGAAATAAGGAATTCTCTCAAGCATCACCGTAACCTATTTTTTAAGCAGGTCTCTTATCTCGGTAAGAAGTTTAATCTCTTCGCTAGGCTCGGCAGGTGCGGCAGGCTCTGGCGCAGGAGCGGGCTTTTTAAGCTTATTGATCGCCTTGATCGCGCAGAATATACAAAATGCGATGATGATAAAATCGACCGTTACCTGGATAAACGAGCCATAGTTTATCGTAACGGCTGGGGTCTGCCCCACCGCTTCTTTTAGCACAATCTTAAGATCGGTAAAATTCATACCCCCAGTAAGAAGTCCTAAAACCGGCATCATGATGTTGCTTACGAGCGAGGTTACGATCTTGCCGAAAGCCCCGCCGATGACGACGCCCACCGCCATATCGATAACGTTGCCTTTCATCGCAAATTCTTTGAATTCCTGAATGAAACTCATATTGTCTCCTTAAATAAAATGCGCCGATATTAGCCTATTTTTGCTTTGTTTTTGCTTTTTATTAGGAAGTAAAAAGTATAATCCCAGCTTAAATTTAAACCCAAAGGACCTAAATTGTATCGCTTCGCTCCGTCGCCCACCGGCGATATGCATATCGGAAATTTACGCGCGGCTATTTTTAACTACATCTGCTCGCTGCAGGATAAAAGCGGCTTTATTTTGCGCATCGAGGATACCGACACTGCGCGCAATATCGAAGGCAAAGATCAAGAGATCATCGAAATTTTAAAGCGCTTCGGCATCTCGTGGCAGAGCCTGTATTATCAAAGTAAAAATTTAAAATTTCATCAGCAGTTCGCAGCCAAGCTACTCGCCGAGAAAAAGGCGTTTTGTTGTTTTTGCAGCGAAGAGGAGCTGGAAGCAAAAAAGCAAGCCGCCAAGGACGCGGGCGAGGCGTACCGCTACGACGGGCACTGCGAGCATTTAAGCGACGAAGAGGTGCTTAGCTGCGGCAAGCCCTTTACTATCCGCCTTAAAAAACCTGATCACGCGCTGGAATTTACCGACGCGATCAAGGGGCGTATAGCATTTGAGCCGCAGAACATCGATAGCTTCGTCATCATGCGCGCGGACAAGACGCCAACTTATAACTTCGCCTGCGCCTGCGACGATATGATGCAGGGCGTGAGCTTCGTAATCCGCGGCGAGGATCACGTCTCAAACACTCCCAAGCAAAACTGGATCCGCCAAAGCCTCGGCTACGACGGCGAGATCAAATACGCGCACCTGCCGATCATATTAAATTCCGAAGGCAAAAAGATGAGCAAGCGCGAAGCTAGCTCCTCGGTAAAATGGCTACTTCAAAGCGGCTACCTGCCCGAAGCGATCGCGAATTATCTAATTCTGCTGGGCAACAAAACGCCGCGCGAGGTCTTTAGTATGGATGAAGCGGTGGAGTTTTTCGATATCGCTAAAATTTCAAAAAGCCCGGCGAAATTTGACGAGGATAAGCTCGCCTTTATAAACCGCGAACATATCAAAAGAGCGAGGGAGCAGCGCCTGGCGGAGCTTTTTGAGCTTGAGCCAAAATTTGCGCCTTTGATAAAATTTTACACTCAAGAAGCGAGCCTTATCCCACAAATTAAAGAGAAGATCGCAGCGATCTACGGCGCGAAAGATATCCCGCAGGAGTGGGCGGCGCAGGCGCAGGCGCTGCGAGAAGCGATCTTAAATTTATTAAGCTCAAACGGCGCTCCAATGGAATTTAATGATTTCAAAGCGGCGCTTTCGCAGGCTACAAGCTTAAAGGGCAAGAGCCTGTTTATGCCGCTTAGGTTTTTGCTAACCGGCGCGCCGCACGGACCGGAGCTTAGCGAGCTGTATCCGCTGATCCGCGCCGATTTAAAGGAGATACTCGATGCTACTAAATAGCGTATTTTACGGCATTTTAGTGAGTATTCACTACGTGATTCAAGCTTATATGATGCTAATTTTCGTCGCCTGCGTTTTGAGTTTCATCCGCCCAAATCCGTTCGGTAAATTTTATAAAATCTTCCGCGCGATCTCTGCGCTTACCGAGCCTGCGTTTGCGTTGGTGCGTCGTTATCTGCCTACGACTTTCGGTGGGTTTGATCTTTCGCCGCTTCTTATCTTGCTCGTGCTTAACTTCTTTGACAGCGCGATAATCTATATCATCAATAGGACGGTCATTTGAAAATATTTCTGAAATTTAGCCTTGTTTTGGGACTGCTGTGCGCCGCAAGTAGCGGTAAAATTTTAAGCTACGAACAGATCAAAAACGAGCCAAAATCCCTAGCCAAGGACTATTACATCTATCGCCTAATAGATGAGACGAAATACAACAAAGCGGAGATTAAAATTTTAAAACAAAGTATCTTTCGCTACAAAGGCAAACTAAAAGAGAAGCTAGATAGAATTTTCGGCGCCATTCGCCCTCCTAAGCGTCCGGATCGCTGCGCAGGAGTAACGGCGGCAAATATTTTAGATGCAAATTTAACCTGCAAAAAGGCGCGCTCCTATCCAAATTTTATCGCCAAGCTAAGCCCGTCGGTGCGCGAGACGCTCGCTTCGCAGCTTGAAAAGCACCAAGACGCGGCTTCGCGCAATGCTGTAAATCTACTGCGCGGATTTAACGACAAAAATCCGAGCGAGTATTTTATGCAGAGCCGCAACGCGCAAAACTACTTTTTATATTACGACTACTTAAAAGGCGCGGGCAAAGACGCTCTGATCGACATCGACGCCGACGCAGCCTTCGTAAGCGAACTGGCTTCGCAAAAAGGCTTCAAAGCGGTTATCAACGACGCGCTAATCAGCCGCAAATATCCGCTTCTGCGCCGCTCGCTCACGGGCGTCGATCCGCTAGCCGTGGAGAAGGACGTAGCGTTTATGCTGGGCGTAAATGCCGTCATGCAGGGCGATGAAGGGGCTGCGCTTGCATTTTTTAGCCGCGCGGCTGCGAGCTTTGAGAAGCCTCACGACGTGCACAATGCGAAATTTTGGATCTACCTGCTAAATGGAGATCAAAATGTCTTGCGTCAGCTTGCTAGCAGCGATTATTACAGCCTCTATGCGCTTTATGCCAAGGAGGTCTTAGGGGATAGGAATTTAAACATAATCATCCCAAACCCCGCTAAAAATTCCATCGAAGGCTACGATATCACCGATCCTTTCGCTTGGGTTCGCACAAAAAATAGCGCCGATAGAATGTCTCGCGAGCAGCTTTTGGAATTTGCCAAAAAATTCGACACCAAGCAAAGCATCGGCGAGTACTCGTACATCATGAATAAAGCAAGCGGCGGCAAGGATAACTTCTATCCAACGCCGTTTATGGAATATATCGGCGACGGCGACAACCGCCGCAAGGCGCTAATTTTAGCGCTCGCGCGCCAAGAAAGCCGCTTCGTGCCCGCATCGGTATCTACGTCGTATGCGCTTGGGATGATGCAATTTATGCCGTTTTTGGCTAACGAGATCGGCAAAAAGCAACTCAAAATCGACGGCTTTGATCAAGACGATATGTTTCGCCCCGAAGTCGCTTACCGCTTTGCTAACATCCATATCGACTGGCTGGAGCGCAAAATTTACAGCCCGGTTTTCATCGCATACGCTTACAACGGCGGGCTCGGGCTCGTCAAAAAGATGCTTCAGCGCGGCGATATGTTTAATAAGGGCAAATTCGAGCCGTGGCTTAGCATGGAGCTCGTGCCGTATGCCGAGAGCAGAGACTACGGTAAAAAGGTGCTTGCAAATTTTATCATCTACTCGCAGATCCTCGATCCGCGCGCGAAAATCTCAGTACAACAGGAGCTGCAAGATCTGCTGGTACCGAGCAGAAGCGACGACTTCCGCTAAGCTGGCAGCGGGCTTGGAGGATGATTTTAAAAAGCGGCGAAATGAAAACAAAGCGAAATCTTATAGTTAAAATTTTAGCCGCTTTGGCTTTTATCTGCGAAATTTGCGCGGCGACTCAAAATTTTTCAACCGCCAAAGAGACTTTAAAATCACTAAAAGAAGATGAAATTTTAATCCTTAAAAGCGATCTTGCCACTGCCAAAAAACATGGCGGCGCGTTGCAAGAGGTAAATTTAGAGGAGAGGGAGCTTGCAAAAAACGCGCTTAAGCTCCCGTTTGAAATTTACGAGCTGCGCCTTTCTGAGGATCAAAATACGCTCTTTGGCTTGGGCGACGATAAAGGCGGCATCGTCTTGATTGACGTTACCGAGCCGCGCACTCTAAGGCTTGCGGGCATATTTTCTTTTCCGCAGCATGAGTTTGATCCAGCCTACATAGATATCGCACAGAGCAAAGACGGCAAAAGTCTATTCGTCGCCGATCCGAATTTCGGAATTTATAAGCTGGATCTTAGCGACCGAAGAGATATTAAAATTTCGGCTCAGCTTGAAGCGCGATTTGTAAATAAAATAGAGCTTTCAGCCGACGGACACACCCTTTTTGCGAAGGATTTTTTTAGCACCCTTACCGCCTATGACGTAAAAGATGATAAATTTACGCAGCTTGCTTATTTTATCGCCCCTTCCAAAGTCGATAAGCGGGATTACGATTACGCTTGCGCACCGCATAGACTATCCGAAATAAAGGAGCTCGACGATCTAAAACTGCTATCTGAGAATGAACTTTTGCTGGCAAGCTGGGTGGGATTTTATGTTTTAGATATATCGGATATGGAAAGGTACCGCGCAAATGCCCTGCAAAAAAACTCTAATATCTTAAAACAGGTCCGCTATATCGCTCATCCGCATTTAGAAATAGATAAAATGACGCTATCCAAAGACGGCAAGCGGGTATTTTCATCAAATTGGAACGAATTTGGGCTATATGATTTGGGCGAAAATAACACGGTTCAATCAAGCGCGTATTACAGCGGCGCGCACTTAAATAATTTTAAAGTCATAGAGGATCTAAATTTAGCCTACTTGGGCAAAAAAATATCCGAAAAAGGGGAATTTCCAAGCGTGGATCTGATCGATTTTAGCAATAAACTAGACCCCGCTCCGATAAAAAGATATCTCTTTCCGCAGAGCCTAAAGGGCGTAAGCGTCGAATCTCGCGGCGAATATCTATTCTTTTCCTATTTTACGAAAAACGGATCGTTCATAAGCGGACTTGATCGTGCTTCGCTAAGCTCCGCCGAAAAATCCGCACGATCTGCGCAGATGCAAAATGAAATTTTAGCCGAAAAAAGCCCTGAAGAAAAAGGCGCAATCTGGGAACTTCCTTACGCTAAAAACGGCTTTCGAACCGTCGATAACATAATAAAATCTCCGCAAGGATATCTACTCCTTGCAAGCGCAAACGACGAATACCGAGTCTCGCTAGTTGCGTTAAGCGAGCGAGGAGCGGAGCTCTGGCGCAAAAAATTAAATGTGGTATCCACGGCCAATATGCCGGTAGCGGCGATGGATTCATACGTGCTTTTGGATAATCAAATTTTAGACGCCAAAACGAAAAAGATAATCCACGAATTTCCTATTAAATTTAAAGAAGTAGCGAGCTTCGGCGATAAATTTGCCGCGATAGACGAAAACGACAATCTGTGCTTTTATGAGAGAGAAAAACTGCTATGGAAGAAAAAGCTAAATATCGTAAAGAGCAAAAGGCCGTTTGACGGCACCATGACAAAGATAGCAAAAATATCCGAAAGTGAGATCCTACTCATCATCGAAAAAGACGGATTTTTAAAATTTAACGCCAAAGGCGAGGAGCTTTGGCATAAGAGCGTAAATTTCGCTCGCACGAAGGAAGGCGGCACCTCGGACGAACTTGTAATAGATCAGAAAGCGCAGCTGCTAAAAGCAAAGGACGGATCGATATTTCTGCTGGCAAAATTCGGCGCAAATATCGCGAAATTTGACGCCTTAGGCAATGAAATTTGGAGAAAGCAGATTTGTGGAAGAGATCGCGGCGTCTGCGATCTGCCCAACACGCTAAACGCGACCTATAAATTAGCAAACTACAAAGAGGGGCTACTTCTAATCGGCGCAAACGACGCTTCGGAGGATCAGACGATATTTCTGGAGCTTGATCTGGACGGCAATATATTGCGCGAAAACAAAGCGAAATTGCAAGATTTTTGGCTCAAAAGCGCCGTAAGCACGGATGACGGAGGCGTTTTAATAGGCGGAAGCGCCCACGGCGACGATACGGTCATAATAAAAATCCGCTCCGACCTGCCGCTGGATCAACAAAAGATCAAAAATTTAAACAGATAAACTATCCGCAGCTTATCCCGCCGCAAAGGCTGCAGCGGATTTAAATTTAGCCTCTTCACAGCTTGTTTGCGGCGATTTAAAATTTCGTAACTTCCGATATGCAAGCCGCCGTTTTAAAATTTCGGCAAGTTTTAAATTTTAAATCTACGCCTGCCGTGCGCCGTTTTAGCAAAATTTAACAGCGCGGTGCGGGACTCGCGAGCGCGAGATGATTTAATCGCGATTTGATCGTGCGGCTCCGCAAGCCGCTTTAAAATTTAGCGATCAAATTGCTATTTAAAAAGCCCTTTGATCTTGCCGAAAAGCGACTTCTTTTCGCCGCCCGCAGTGGTTGCGTCTTCATGATCTTCTGCGGCGGAATTCTCACTGCCGCCTTCGATCGTATCGCCGCTGCACGGGACGGAATTCTCGCCGCTTTCTTTCATTGTGCCGCCATCCGCTTCCATCACACTGCCGCCGTCCGTTACATTGGCGCCGCGCGAGGCGGAATTCTCTCCGCCTGTCGTACCGCCTCCGCCTGCCTTATCTCGCTGCATCGCTTCGCCGATCTGCCGTGCGGCGATTTCCGCATATATTAGCGCGCCCTGCGTATCACAATTAAAAAGATTTGAAAACGACTCGGACCTATTAAGATCGATCGGATTGGGCTCAACCACCTCGGTAGCCTCAAGCAGCCCTACTTCAAGCTCTGCGGCGGAATTTAGCGCCTTTAAAAACACGGGCAAATTCTGTGCGTAAAACTCGTCTACGGCGGATTTAACCTCGCCGCCCGCCTCATAATCGCGCAGCAGTTTCTGCACGCTAGCAGCGCTAAGATACGCGCCGCAGCAATAATTCTCGACGATCTCGTTGTGAATTTCGCCGCTAAATTCCGCTAGAAATTCCGCCGGCAAAACCTCGCGCCAATCGCTTATGTAGGGTTTAAATTTAAAGCTTTGCTCCGCCAAAAAGCTAAACGCCGTGCCGCGCGTGTAAAAATACTCTCTAAAATAGCCCTGCGCCACGGCAAGGTGAAATCCGTGCGTTTTATTAAAAATCCCCTGCGTGCCGTACTGCAGCGCCGAGCGGAAGCCGTCCGCGTATTTTTCTACATAAAATTCATCCATCCCCGTTTCGCGCGCGATTTTAGCGATAGCCTCAAAATCGCCTTTTTGCGCGAGCTTTAGCGGCTTAAAATACCACTGCGAAATTTCATCTTTGCCGATCGCATGGTAGCTTATGTCGTAACCCACCCTCTCTCCTTTAATCTTTCAGATCGATCTGCGGCTGCCAATACAGCGACTTTGAAATTTTACGAAATTTCATCGTGGCACCCAGACCATTTGAGGTGCGGTAGCTAAGCACCAGCTCGTCCTTATCGCTCTTAGGCGCGGTGATCTTGTAGCGGCTCGCCCACGCGATCTTAAAAAGCTCCTTTTGCAAAAGCGGATCGCCGTCGCCAAGCGGCGTTACGTTTGCGTTTGCGCCGTTGAGCTGCACCGCGAGGATCTGCACCTCTTTAGGATAGGAGGTGAGCAAAAGCACCTCGTCCTCCGCGGCGTTTCTAAGCTCGGGTGCGACGGGATTTAGATAGGTCGCAACTCCCAAATAGCGATCGCCCGCACGCACCGATTCAAATTTTTGCGTATAGGCTAGAAACTCGTTTTTAAGCGGATCGTGACGGGGATCGTTTGCAGAGCAGGAGTTTAAAAATAGCGCTAGCGCGGCTAAGAGCGAGCCTTTTAGCAAGCCGTTTAGCGCGCCGCTAAAATCAAATTTCTTCATCGATTTTCCTTTGAAATTTTAGGCGCATTTTAACGAATTTTGCTTTTTAAAAGGCTAAATTCGCTACAATCTGCTCATCTTAAAAAGCCGGATTTTAAAAATGAAAAGACTTGTTATCGCATTTTCAGGCCCTTCCAACAGCGGCAAAACGACGCTAATTTGCAAGATCGCTAAAATTTTTATCGCTAGCGGACTGCGGATCGCGATCGTAAAGCACGATCCTGGCGATAAGGCGCGCTTTGACGTAGAGGGCAAAGACAGCGCCAAATTTAGCGAGCTCGGCGCCGAAACCGTCGTGATGAGCCCTACGCGAACGAGCTATTTTTCGCAGCGCTGTATGCAGATTGACGAGGTCGTGGGGATGCTAGGCGAGTTTGATATCTTGCTCGTAGAGGGGCTAAAGACGCTGCCGTTGCCGCGCATAAGCCTATTTCGCGACAGGATCGATCCGGCGTATCTGCCATTTTCGGACGCGATCGCTTCAAATTTAAGCGGCGAGCAGATGGATAAGTTTTGCCCGGTAAATTTCGACATCAACGACGCTGCGGGCATTAGCGAATGGATCTTAAAAAACGCCAAAAAAATGTAAAGGAATAAAATGCAAGAGATCGTAAAATCAATCCAAAATATCGCGCTACAAATCGCCGAGGAGCTGAAATACGCGGACTTCGGCTACACAGATCATCACAATAGCACGGGCGATACGCAGCTTAAGCTCGACGTAAAAAGCGACGCCATAATCGAGGCGGAATTTCGCAAAAACCCGCTCGTGCGCGCCCTAATCAGCGAGGAGAAAGAGGAGGCCCTGGAGCTTAGAAATGATGCCCGCCTCATCGTCGCCTACGATCCGCTCGATGGCTCAAGCTTGGTGGACGTAAATTTTGCCGTGGGCTCGATATTTGGCATCTACGAGGATGAAATTTCGCCCGCAAACTTAAAAGCGGCGATCTATTGCATCTACGGACCGCGCCTTGAAATGGTCGTTTGCGAGGACGCGCCGAAGCTCTACCGCCTAAATCGCGAGGGTAAATTTAGCTTCGTAAAAGATCTACGCCTAAGCGAAAAGGGCAAGCTAAACGCCACGGGCGCGACGCAAAAGGGCTGGAGCGAGCCGCACCGAAAGCTCGTGCGGACGCTGTTTGACGAGGGATACCGCTTGCGATACAGCGGCGCGATGGTGAGCGATCTGCATCAAATTTTATTAAAAGGCGGCGGACTTTTCAGCTACCCCGCTACTAGCGATCATCCGCGCGGCAAGCTTCGCGTAACCTTCGAGGTTTTGCCGTTTGCGTTTATCTTCGAGCGCGCTGAAGGCGCCACCAGCGACGGTGTGAACGGCTCGCTTTTGGAGCTAAAGATTGAAAAAATCCACCAAAGCAGCCCTTGCTTCTTCGGCTCGAAGTACGAGATCGCGAAGATGCATGAAATTTACGGCGAGAAAAACTGATGGCTGATACCGAGAACAGCGCGCCGCGCGACGTTTACGACGAAATTTTGGATAAAAGCTTAGCCGCGCTGCAAGCGTGCCAGGCGGAGCACAATCTCACTAGCTGCCTGGAGTGTGAGAAGCTGCTAGATTGCGCGGTGCGCGATAAGTACGTCAAGGCTGTTTATGAGAGCATGTCGCACGGCGCGACGGGGGATTTTTCGTTTTAAATTTAGCTATTGCGACGCGAAATTTTACGAAGCAGATTGCTTAAAGCTCTTGCGTCGCGAGGTTTTGCAAAGCGAGCTTTGCGCGCAAGATCTCTGCAAACCAAGCTGCGGCGCGAAATTGCTCTGCGGTGCAATTTAATACGGCGGCGCGCAGGTTCTTGCTTTGCAGTGTAAAATTTGCTCTGCTGCGAAACGATAAAATTTACGGCGCGATTTGGCGTCGCGGCGGAGTCTGCTCTGCGGCACATCTGTTTTGCGGGCCAGGTTTTGCGGCGGCCGATAAAATTTAAAATGAGGGCGTAGCTAAATTGCAGGCGTGCGGCTAAATTTCAAACGCACATACGGTTAATTCGGCACGCGGCTAATTGAAGCGGACAAACGTTGATCTCGGCCTCCGCGGTCGGATTTTTAAAATTTGTGGATAAAATTTTAAGATAGGCGGAACGGTGGGGTTGTATCCTTCGTTGAGTTTTTAAAATTTACGGATAAAATTTTAAGGCGCGAAATTTCGCTTCGTAAAATTTCGGCTGCGATTTATAAGCGCGGATATGCAAATGCCCAAAATCCGCAAAGCAAAATTTTGGCGGGCTAAATTTTACCGCCGCGATCTTAAAATTTACGCGACTAAAATTTACCGGCTTGCGCGAGCCGTCGTTTACCGCCGATCTAAATTTTGCCTTGTTAAATTTAGCTCACGACTAGAGTGACGGCTCTGCTACCAGCGATGAAATTTAAATTTCGACTTGCGGAATTTAACTCGAAAACTTAGCGGCGCAGGTAAGACGACGGATTTTGCCTTGCGAAATTCTAGCCGCAAAATTTAAAGTGTAAATTTAAACCGCAATCCGCGCGTTAAAATTTAAAAACCAAATTTGAAGTCTAGTGAGCGGGTCCGCCGCACGAATGCTCGTATAAATTTCAAGCACATAATGCTCATATTGAAATTTTGCGACTGAGCGTGTATGTGAAGCGCTCGTTAAATTTCAAAGTCGAGGCGCATGCAACCACACACGTTAAAAATTTTAGAGCCGAAGCATATGCGACTGCTCGCGTTCAAATTTTAAAGCTAAGGCGTATTACGGCGGCGTTTGCATTAAATTTAAAAATCGATCGGCGGTCGCGCGGAATTTTAGATTGGTCTATTCGCAAAGCCGCGCCCATAGATCTTTTCGTAGCGCCGCGCGCCGAAATTTTAGAGTAGATTGGGGAGTACAAGCAGAGGGATGCAACCGTTCGTACAAGGGATTTTGATGGGGCTTGGCGTTAGCGTGCCGATCGGCCCGGTAAACGTGCTGATAATGTCCTATGCGCTGCGAAGCTACACCAAGGCGCTGTGCCTGGGCCTCGGCGCCATGAGCGCGGATATGCTATATCTGGCGCTATCGGCGT
This sequence comes from uncultured Campylobacter sp., assembly GCF_963518785.1. Lineage (NCBI taxonomy): Bacteria > Pseudomonadati > Campylobacterota > Epsilonproteobacteria > Campylobacterales > Campylobacteraceae > Campylobacter > uncultured Campylobacter sp. Next base: position 79,452 of record NZ_CAUQKJ010000001.1, on the reverse strand, counting down.
TTGGCATATCGCAGTTAGCCAAAATCCCGATCGTTTTTTACTGCATATCGATATTTGGCGCGTGCTTTTTGCTCTACACGGCGTACGCGATCTGGCATGGCGCGACTCGCTCGGTGCAGCCTGCAAGCGTCGAGGCTTGCTCAGGCGCGGCGCTTTATAGCAAAGGCTTTTTGATAAATTTACTAAATCCATACGTCATTATGTTTTGGCTCAGCGTCTCTGCCGGCACCGCGCGAGCAGATTTTGCGCTTGCCCTTGTGGGGCTTGTAAGCGGAATCTTAGCTTGGATCACGCTTTTCCCGCTTGCGATATATCTAGCTCGCAGCAAGCTTCCAAACATAGTAGTGCGGGCATTTGCATATATCTCGGCGTTTATTTTGGTATTTTTTGCGCTAAAGCTTTTATACGCTATAATTTTCGCTAAATTTTAAACCAAAGGATGGCTTATGAAACCGATTGAAATTCTAAAAGAGCTCATCAAATTCCGCTCGCTCACGCCTAGCGACGACGGAGCTTTCAACTACGTCTCGATGCTGCTGGCGGACTTTAGCGAGGATAGATTCGAGCTAAACGGCGTAACTAACGCGATTTTTACCAAGCGCTTCGGACAGGGTCCGCATCTGTGCTTTGCCGGGCACATCGACGTCGTGCCGCCAGGCGAAGGCTGGGCGAGCGATCCGTTTAAGCCGGTAGAAGCGGAGGGCTTCATCTACGGCCGCGGCGCGCAGGATATGAAAAGCGGCATCGCAGCGGCGATCTGCGCGCTAGCGGCGGCACGCGATTTTAAGGGCACACTGAGCCTACTACTAACCAGCGATGAGGAGGGCGACGGCATCTACGGCACGCGCGAAATGCTCTCTAAATTACGCGAGCAAGGTGCCCTACCCGACTTCGCAATCGTTGCGGAGCCTACATGCGAAGTGCGCTTCGGCGATGCCATTAAGATCGGTCGTCGCGGCTCGATTAACGGCGTCCTCACACTCACGGGTATCGGCGGGCATGCAGCCTACCCTGATAAATGCATCAATCCTATCCACATTTTAGCGCCGGTTCTTGCAAGTCTTGCGGGGCATGATCTGGACGCGGGTAGCGAGGATTTCGCTCCAGCCAAGATAGTCATCACCGACATTCGCGGCGGTTCGCAGGTAGTAAACGTAACACCCAAGGACGTACGCGTGATGTTTAACGTACGCGGCGGCGTAGGGCTGGGGCTAGAAGACGTGCGGGACTACGTACTGAGGTTATTTGAGTTAGATGCAAAAGATGCGCTATGCAGCGAAAGCGAATCCTGCGGCAAGCTAGAAATGAGCTGCACCGCACAGCTGCGAGCAGGCGCGTCGCTACACCTTGCGCTAAAAAGCTCCTCAAAGCCTTTTTTAACTCAGCGAAGCTCCAAAATCGTGCAAAAACTAAGCGCTAGCGTGCAGAAGATCTGCGGCGTAGCAGCCGAGCTAAACACCGCAGGCGGCACGAGCGATGCAAGATACTTCGCGGAGTTTGGCGTGGAGACGGCGGAGTTTGGCGTGCGAAACGACACGATCCATCAGATCAATGAACGAGTAGAGATTAGCGACGTCGAAAATTTAGCTAAAATTTTTAGCGATCTGATAGAAAATTTCGGCTAATTTAAGAATTTGGTAAAGATGCGTAGATGTTCTGCGTTCTGCCAAGCCTCGCCAAATTTGCCAGGGTTTTCGCTCGTAGTTGCTTGGCAAATTTTATCTTTGCCTCGCGTCTTGCGTAGAAATTTTGCCATGCTACGCCGCTTTTGCCAAGAATTTTATCTGCAGCACGCCTGCCGCTTTTACAATTACTTTGATATGTGACGTCGCTTTCACAAGAAGCTTGGCTAGGACAATGCCGTTTCTGCCGGGATACCGCCCGCTTCGTGGATTTATAAAATTTTACTTAGTCATGTTGCCGCTGAGATAAATTCTGCCCCGCTTACCGCTTCTGCGCGGATTTTAACCCTGCCTGACAAGCGCGATTAAAATTTTACTTTGCTTTGATACGGCAATGTGAAATTTTGCCCGTACGGCGTAGGGACATAAAATTTTAACCTATGCAAAATTCCGCCTCAAAACTTGCTATCCTTGCCTATTTTCACGAAAGGGATTCAAAATTTTGCTGCTTTACGCGCTGCCGCACTAAATGCACGCAAGATGAAAATTTATCGAAGAACTTCAACGCAGAATTTCGCAAGGCTAAATTTTACCGCCGCGAAAAATTTCAACCGCTCATAGTAAGCGTCTGCGGCGCGATAAATTCCAAATTAAGGCTTCAAGCCGGCTTAGCAGGCTTCGCTTCTTTCAAAATTTTAACTACCTTGGTCGCCGTAAGACTAGAAATTTACAAAATCGCTTTATGAAATTTCGCAGCATCGCGCGGTAAAATTTTAAAATAAACGCCTTAGTGGCAAGGCAGAATTTAATGGATTTTACTTGCCAAATTTGGCTAAGCCTTCTCTTTCAAAGTTTAGTAGCCACACTTTGGTAGCTACACCGCCCGCGCCGCTGTATCCGCCGAGCCCGCCCGCAGCTACGACGCGGTGGCACGGCACGATGATGGGGATTTTGTTTTTGCCATTTGCGCTGCCTACTGCTCGGCTTGCGCGCGGTCTGCCGATAGCCGCGGCTAGCTCGCCGTATGTTACGACCTCGCCGTAGGGGATATCTAAAAGCGCGCTCCACACGGACTTTTGAAACTGCGTGCCGTTTTGGCTCAGTTTAACGCCAAAGCTCTCAAGCTCGCCCCTAAAATAGGCGCCAAGCTCGTCGGTGCAAAGAGCCAAATTCTTTCTTAAATCACTAAGCTTTAAATCGCGTCCTTTATCGTCCATAGCACGCACAAAACCGAATTTAAGCCCTGCGTCGCGCTTTTTAAAGATCTCATCATTGGGCTTGCAAGCAGAGTTTTTGACCCAGTCGATACTGCAAATCCCGATCTCATCATCACAAATTTCAAGCATTCCAATAGGCGAATTAAAAAAGGCTTTTTGCATCTCAATCCTTTGAAATTTTTACTGGTTTGATCAAAAAAATTTTAAAAAGCGCTTGCTGCCAGTGCAAGCTAAAGCTCGAAAACGATGGAATTTCATGCGGTAGCTCAAAATTTTTAAAATTTATACGCAAGGCCCTGCAAAGCCTCTACTCAAACCGCATGATGTTTACTAAAACCCCGTCGAAAACGTCTTGCTTAAAAAGCTTGATCTCGCGCACGATATCTGCGTTATCATCGTCGATGACGCCGTTTTTAACGAGGCTGTCCTCGATGAGCTTAAAGATAAAGGCGTGGTTGCTGACGTCGGAGATACCGCTTTTAAAGCCCATTTCAAGGCGCACCGGCACGTCTATGTGCACGCCGCGCAGGTCCTTGGCGATGTAAAGATCAGCGATCGTGCGCACCATCTTTTTCGCCATTTGGTAGCTCGCCGTGGACGACAAAATATCATTAAGACCGAAATTCTCCATCAGAAGCGGAATGCGAACACGTGCCAAAATCCCTTCGCCCGGCTCGCTCGCGCTCTTTTTCAAAAACGAAATTTTAATCCTATGCGCGATGCCTATGAAACGCGGCTTAAGCTCGATGAGCCTAGCTTTAGGCGCTTGCGGTAGCGAGATAGGACGCGAAGTGCTTGCAATAGGCAGAGCCTGCGGACGACCCGATAGGCTCGTCCGCTCTTTCGCAGGCGCTTTGCGCGCAGGCTTGCCATAGAAATTTACGGGCTTAGTCGCAAAAGTTGATTCACTTCCAAAAGCAGCAGACGCGGGCTCATCACCAAGCGCACCCTCCGCCATAGAAGAAGCAAACGTAGAATTCTCACCCGTTAACGCAGACTGCGCGGATTGCTCAAATTCGGGCGCAAATTTATTTCCCGCTTGCGGCGGCAAATTTAAAGGGTACCGCTCTTGCGCGGAGCTTTTCTGTGCTAAATTTTGCCCGGCGGAATTTTTGGGCGCGTAATTTTGCCCTTGTGCCGAAAACATTGAATTCTCACCGACGCAATTCTCATCTTGAGACGCGAATTCCGAGGCATTTTCTAAGGCAAAATTTGCGGCACGGCAGCTAGCGGAATTCGCGATTTGCCCCTTAGAAAACTCGGGGCCTTGAGGCCCACAATCATTTGCGCACTTTATATCAAGCGCAGAATTTGCGAAAGTGGAATTTTTTGATGCAGAGCCTTGCGCCGTAGAATTTTTACTTCGTAAGTCCGCGTCCTGCTCTGCTACAAACGAATTTTCAGCTGCAAAATTCTCCGTTTGCGCCATAAAATTAGAATTTTGCGCCTCAAATGCGGAATCTTTCACGAGCGCAGAGCTTTGCGCAGAAACAAAATTTCGCGATGTAGGAATGAAGCTTTGTCCTTTGGCAGAATTCGCAGGCGCAGAGCTTTGCGGCATAAAATTTTTACTCCTCGCGTTTGCGCTCTCTTCGAAACTAGCGGCAAGCCCCACGCTCATGTCATCCTGCGCGGCGTCATTTTGCAAAATAAAATTCTCGCGCGCCGTATCCCACGCGGTATCTGCGCAAAATTCCGCCCGAGCCGCACCATAAAATTCTGCTTGCGAAACATCTTGAAATTCTGCCCTAGAAGTAAAGCCTTGCGCGCTCTGAGCGCTGCGCGCAGAAAAATCTCGCTCGCCGCGCCTTGCGTTTGTAGCATACGAAGTCTTTGCCAAGCTGTCATTTGCCTCTGGCGAAACTGCCCCCGAATCTCCGCCGCAAAAACTACCAAAATCGCAGATACCGTCAAACTCCGCATAGCCATCTGCCGCGCGGAGACGATCTGCGCGGGCTTTCTTTTTGGGCGTAGAAGAGAGCGTGAGCCTGCCTGCAAGCTCGCGTCCGCCAGAGTTTAAAATCCCAAAAATTCTAGCTCTAAAACGCTCGAACTGCTCGCCACTGAGCGAAATTTTGTCGTTTAGGCTCTGCACGCCGAAGTCTGCGGCAGTAAAATTTACGATCGCTCCGTCCCTACTCGCGACGCGCACGCGGCCTTTGACCGAGCCTTTTAGCTTAAAATCGCTGCCTGCGAGAATTTTTTTCATCAACTCCTTCGGATTGTAGGGCATTTTAGCGCTCGCCAAAAACCACTTCGTTGAATTTAGCGACGAAGCTTAGCGGATTGACGCTCACGCCGTTGATCGCGATGCCGAAGTGCAGATGCGGACCGCTAACTCTACCGCTTTCGCCTGAAAGCGCGATTTCATCACCTTTGTGAACGCGATCGCCAAGCGTCACCTTGATTTCGCTTAGATGATAATATTGCGAATAGATGCCGCCGCCGTGATCGATCACGACCGAACCGCCGGCGTAGTAGCGGTCTTTGGCGATGACTACGACGCCGTCGTTGGCGGCGCGCACCGCAGTGCCTACCGCGGCACGATAATCGGTGCCGCTATGATAGCTTTTAAGCTCGCCGTTGAAGGTGCGGGCATTGCCGAACGCAGAGGTTATTTTGGAGTTTAAAGGCAGCTCAAACGGCGTGGAAAAAAGATAGCGCGGCGTGGTGATCGCATAGATCGCGTTAGCTTCGTCGAGCTCTTTTTTGATACGCGCGACGGCTTCTTTAGGTGGCTTAACTTTGCCTGGAGCGACACTTAGAGCCTCTTTTTTATACTCACCCTTTTTCAAAGCAACGATCTGCTCGTGGCTGCCGCTTTGATCTACTATCCGCAGCGCGAAATCTCCCTTAGCGCGGTAGTTTGCCGCCAAAACGACGATTTTATCGCTAGAATTTGGCGCCGTGATGAGGGGGATTTTCTTTGAGCCAAAGCTCAACTCGGTCGTGCTTTTATCTAATTTTAAGATAATAACGTCGCCGTTTACTATGTCTAAAGCGAAAATTTTGATCGCCAAAAGTGCAAAAATAGCTAGAAATTTCATAAATTTTCCAAAATTCGTTATTTTTCATCAATTTTTTGTTAAAAATTAGCTAAAAAGAATGAAATTGCTGTTATAATAACGAAAATTCAATTTTAAAAGGATTAAATGATGAAAAAGTTTTTGCTTCTAGCATCTGTTGCACTTTGCGGTCTTTTGCACGCGGACGTCGTGGCAAATCAAGAGGTTATAGCGGCGACTAACGTCGTTAGATCTTTCGTAGCGGCTAATAACTTCGGCACCGATGAGCGCTATCTAACCAGCGCCAAAGCCGTCGCAATCCTAACCGACGTAAAACGTTTAGCTGCGGGCGCATCGCTACAATACGGCGATGGAATTTTTAGCGTCAAAGGCGAGAACGGCGAGTGGAGTTCGCCGATTTTTATCAAATATAAAGGCTACGGCGTGGGCTTGCAAGCAGGCTACGAGACGAGCGACATTGTTATGATCTTCCATACTACGAAGTCATATCAAGACATTTTTACTGGCACAGACACCCTTGAGATCAATGTAGGTGCTGCAGCAGGCGGCGTAGGTAGAAGAACTGGTCGCGCAACCGATCTACCTGATATTTCTGCATGGATGGTAAGCCCGGGCGAGCAAACAGGCGTCTACCTAGGCGTATCGATCGACAACGGCAGAATCACTATCGACGATCAACTAACTAACGACTTCTATGAGAGAATTTACGACTACGAGGATATCTTAAATGACTCTCCACGCGCGAATAAATACGCAAAAAGATGGAAAGAAGTGATGAGGAAGTATTTTACAAACGGCGAGAAATACGGTGCTAGCAGCAGTGCGGCGATACCTGTAAATCACGTGCAGAAAAAATATCCTGATGGTAAGCCGATCATCTCAAACCGCTCTCCTAGAACTCATGCTAAGGCTACGCGAAGCAAAAAGGCTAAAAAAGCAAAATAAATTATCGAGCCAAGCCCCGTTTATGGGGCTTCTTGCTTTGGATTTTGCGTTGAGTTTATGCTAGAGCGCCTAGATGTGAAATCGAAGCGCATAGGTTATTTTTAAAAAGATTTATTAATTCTTTATTAAAGTATTTTATTTAATTTTTATGAGTTATTAGATATATAAAGACCGAATAAAATTTTATGAAATTTAACGAAATTTTTATAAAATTTAATCAGTTTTTTATATTTTTATCACTACAATTACAATTCTTGTCTCGTTAGCTCAGTTGGTAGAGCATCTGACTCTTAATCAGGCGGCCGTAGGTTCGAATCCTACACGGGACACCATCTATCAAATTTCCCCCCGATTTTTAGTTTTTTGACTTTTTTAAAAGCCCTATTTTACGGCTTTTTCAAATTTTTTCAAAAAAATTTCAAATGCTAAAAACGCTAGATTATACAGGCAGTTTAAGAGAAACTACTATATATTAAAAAATGTATAGTAGCTCTTAAGCTTGCTAAGCTCTTTGGAAACTTTTATAATTTGTCTTACCATTATTTCCATATCCACCTATTAGTAAATCGCCGCTGCCTTTACCCATTAGCGTATCATCGCCATATCCACCGAATAAAACATCGTCTTTGTAGTCGCCCGTTAAAAGTCCGCTTGGAGTTACGCCATAGGGGAAAAATGACGATGATAAAGGTCTTGCATAGACTGTTTTGTCGGGCATTGTTACTTTTAGAATACCTTTTTGCAAAGCGTTCATATCAATATCTGATAGTCCGTCGCCCGTTATTTTGTCCCATAAATTTTGTGCCTGTTTACGTAAATCAAATATGCCACTATCTTTTCCGTCCAACTTATCTAATAAATTTCCTATGTCATACCATAGCGTTACCCAACCGACAACAGGGATAAATTTAGTAATTGCAATAAGCCCAAAATCCACAGCTACGCCCACGACAGTATGCCCAAAACTTTGACCGTCAGCATAATCGTCGGCTATGCCAGCCAAACCATTTGCTAATCCTACTTTCTTGATATAATCGTCTAGTTCGATTTTTGTATATCTTTTGCTATTTATTTCTACATATTTTTCTGAGCCGCTAAGAGACATATTGGCACCAGAAAGTGCATCTTTAAGGAATTCAGTTAATTGTCTGACTAAATCACTATTTTTTCTAAGTCTTACTTCTGCTTTGTCTAATTCTTGTTTAGCAACTAATTCTCTACTCATGTTTTTCTCCTTTTTAGGTTAAAATTTCTTTTCAACCAAATTTAAATTTATATGTTTCTTATCAGAAAAATATTTTTGTAAATCTGAATAATCTTGTTTATGAATTATATAAACCATATGAAATTTATCTTTAAGAATATCTAAACTAGACCTTCCTTTGCATATGAGTTCTCCATAATCAAATATAAAAGCGGGAAATAATGTAAAATCTTTCAAATTTCCGCCTAAAATCAAATGAAAAATAAGTTTAAATAAACAATTTAAAAGTAAATAAATGACATAATAGGCGATAAGATAATGAACCATTTTTACTAATGCAACCATAAAAAATATAAGTAGATTAAAAACAATAATTCCAATTAGCGATGATGGCGTAAGCAATCTAAATGTCCTTACTACAGGTTCTAAATCAACCAAATTCTTAACCCTTTTTGTTTCGCCATTTATGATAAATTCTATCGTTCTATTTGTGAATTTGGTTTCGCATTTGTTTTTAATAATGTAATAATAAAATGTAGCGACGATATGCAAAACGCTAATTCCAAAAAAAGCCCATAGAAAAATATTGCTAACATTTGCAATCCCCATATAATCAGCATAAACCAATAAAACAAGCACCGTTCCGCAATGAGAAAAAAAGAATAAATTTGAAAGAAAGAATTCATAAGGATTTTTAATTACTATCGGTTCTTTATCGTAGTCTCTTTGATTGAAATCGCTTAAATTTACGTTTTCGTTTGAGTTTAAATCCCGTTTTTTAACATTTTTATTCCAGTTTTCAAAATTTTCCAAATTTTATCCTTCTGTTTTCTTTGCTTTTTTCGTCATTGCGGTAAACTTTGCAAGCGAAGCAATCTGCCGACAGTGAATGTTATAAAATCTCAGTCCTCTTCTTGCATTTAATTTGATTGCTTTTACGAATTCTATATCCACCTTACTTAAGCAGCTATAAATTCCCCGTGAGTCTTTAGCCGCTTCCTTACTCCAGCCCATTCGTAGGTCAGCTCATCGATAAGAGCAGCCTCAGAGCCTTGCTTTACGGTATTAGAATTCTCGTCTATCGTTATCTCTTTATAGTTTAGATCAATGCTTTTGATATTATTATCGGTAAGTGAGCTTAGCTCTCCTTCATCGGTAATGCCGTTAGAATTCGTACCTTTCCAAATTTTAAGCTTATTAAATATCTCGTCCTTTTTCCTCTATTACGTTGTCGCCATTTAGATCATAGGCCTTTAGAGCCTCATAGCCGTTGGTTGCTTTTTTATCGGTATATCCGTAAGCGGTATTTGAAATAGCGTGATTTCCAAATAGTTCATTTCCATTGTCTATTTTACCGGACACCATCCCCCTATCCCTCAAACAGATCAAAATTTTATCTGCAAATTCCCTAAATTTTAAAACTCAGCTTTTTACAATGGGCGATTTAGAATTTTAGAAAGAGCGGGGGCGGAAGCGAGGATAAAATTCATTGCTTTGCGTAAATTTTACATTGCAGTATTCGTACGAAAGCGGAAAGCAAAAGTAAAATTTATCGGGTAGCACCTTTTTTGTGTATTTAAGCAATACGATTTGTGCTTATAATTTTCCCGCGATACTACACAATCTTGGTCGTCCGCATTAAAGCATACCATTTTCGCGTAGTCTTATTTTACGCAAGCATACGATGAAATTTCAAAATTTAAAATTTTACGCCGCAAATTCATAACTATTGCTGCGCGATTGTATTGTTGTATATGTATTTTAAATAGTGCAAATTTAGCCTCAAGCGATTCTAGTATCTCGATCGAAGCACTGTATTAAATTTAAAATTTATCTCAAAAGAAAGAACCTGCCTTAAGAATTCGATAACCGATCAGCTTGCCCCTTCTCGCGCCAAAACGACTTTGAAGGTTTTTAAAATAATGACGATGTCGTTCCAGATCGACCAGTTTTTCATATACCACGTATCCATACCGGCCCTGGTCGCAAAATCCACATCGCTGCGCCCGCTCACCTGCCAAAGCCCCGTAATGCCGGGCTTTACGGCTAGGATGAGATCTGCATATTCACCCATATCCTTGCGCTCGTATTGTGCGCATGGGCGAGGGCCCACGATGCTCATTTCGCCCTTTAGGACGTTGATCAGCTGCGGAAGCTCATCTAGCGAGCTTTTGCGCAAAAAATCGCCCAGCTTCGTGATGCGCGGATCGTGCTCATATTTGTGATATTTTTCAAAATACTCCACCTCTTGCGGATTTTGCTTTAGGTACTGAGCTAAAATTTCATCACCGTTTTCTTTCATCGAGCGAAATTTTAGGCACCCAAACGGCTTGCCGCCAAATCCCATCCTTTGATGCGAAAAAAATATGCTCCCTGTGGGCTCTTTTAGCTTCATCATCAGCGCGATTACGCTAAAAATCGGCACCAGCAGAGGAAGCGCTAAGAAAATTAGCGCTAAATCAAGCCCGCGTTTAAGAGCTAAATTTAAAGGGCTTTTCAAAGAATTTCGTATCGCAAAGAGGCTGGTGCGAGAAGCAAAAACGCTGTAAATATCCGTCTGCGTGAAATCATATGAGCGTAACACGGGGGTGAATAAAATTTCTTTGTTCTTTCTGATATTATGCTCGATAAGCTCGTTCAAGGCTTTCGCCCCAAGCCTGCTTCCGCCGATAAACAACACGTCATAATCGCCGCCAAGAGCTCTAACATATCCTAAATACGCGCTTTCTAAGACGGCGCTCTCAAACTCCTCGCCCTCGCCTAAAATTTTCGCCCTCTTTCGCCATAATCCAAATTTAAAAAGCTTCCTTTTCGTTACGAGCTTAAAAAGCGGCAAAACCACCGCCATAAAGGCAAAGCTCAAAATAAAGCTGGCGCGCGAAAATTCGTAATTGACTTTGATTAAAGCAAGTAGCGCAAGGCTGAGTAAAAGCCCAAAAAAGCAGCTTCTCACTAAAATTCTACTCTCGTGCCAAAAATCATATCGCCTCGAATAGATCCCCTGATAGAAAAATAGAAATATCATTATGACGTAGGACGGCGCGAAGCCCTGATACCTGCCGATGTCCAGCAGTACGCTATCGCCGTAGAGCAAATTTTTAAGCACCACGGCAAGTCCGAAGCAAAGCCAGATACCGAAAATATCGACCGCTAAGATTATCAAAACGCAAAGTTGCTTTTTCATCCTAACTCCTATTAAAATCGTCTTGCAGGCGCACGATATCGTCCTCGCCAGTGTAGCTGCCGACTTGAGCTTCGATTAGCACGACGGGGATTTTGCCCTCGTTTGCAAGGCGGTGGATCTCGCCCATCCTAATGAACGTCGATTCATTCTCGCGCAGCAAGAAATTTCGCTCGCCCACAGTCACGGCTGCGGTGCCGCTAACGACGATCCAATGCTCGTTGCGATGGTAGTGCTTCTGCAGCGATAGCCGCTTGCCGGGCTTAACGACGATACGCTTGATCTTATAGCCGCGCTCGTTTTCGAGCACCGTGTAGCTACCCCACGGGCGGTGCGTCGTTACGTGCACGCGCACCAGATCGCTATCTCCGAGCCGCTCCACCACCTGCTTTACCTTTTGGGTAGAGCCCTTTTTGCATATAAGTAGGGCGTCTTTGGTATCGACGATAGCGAGATCCTCGACGTCTACGGCGGCTATCGTGCGGCCTGAGCCGATGATGAGATTGTTTTTAGAATTTAGAGTAATATTTTGCTCGCTTGCAGTGTTGCCGTTCGCGTCTTTAGGCAGCTCGGCGTCCAAGCTATCGAAGCTTCCCAGATCGCTCCAGCCGATGTCTGCGGGCACGACCTTAGCAAGGCTCGTGCGCTCCATAACCGCGTAGTCGATGCTATCTGCGGGGATCTCTTGCATATCGCCTAGTTTAATTCTAATCGGATTTTCCGCGTTAGAATTTTCGTGTGCACGAACGCAGGCTTCGTAAATTTCAGGGCTTTGTGCTTTTAGCTCGCCTAAAAATACGCCCGCTTTAAACATAAACATGCCGCTGTTCCAGTAAAAATTCCCAGCCGCTATGTAGCTTTGCGCCGCCGCAAGCTCAGGCTTTTCGTGAAATTTTAACACATCCTCGCCGCTTGCTTCGATATAGCCGTAACCCGTATTTGCATCCGCAGGCTTGATACCAAACGTCACCAAAAACCCCTGCTTCGCAAGCTCGCGTGCGCGCAAGACGCTGTTTTTATACGCCGCCTCATCTCTAATTAGATGATCGCTCGGCGTTACGAAAACGATCTCCTCTGTCTTTAGGCTCAAACAAGCAAGCGCGATCGCAGGAGCCGTGTTTCTGCCGACGGGCTCGAGTAGAAATTTTACGCCGCGCGCACCCAGAGCCTCAAGCTGATCAAGCGCCAAAAAATACTGCTGCTCGTTCGAGACGACGAGCGTGCGCTCACATAGCGGGGAGTTTCGCTCGTAGCTCATCATAAAAAGCGAGCGGTCGTCAAAGAGGCGCACGAACTGCTTTGGCATAAGCGTGCGACTGATGGGCCACAGCCTCGTGCCGCTGCCGCCGCTTAGGATTATATTAGTCATTTAGGCCGTCCTTAAATTCCTCATATTTTTTCTCGACGTAGCTTTTGATCTCGACCTCAAAGCGTGCGCGCGAAAATTTTAAAGAATTTTCTCTGATTTTTGCAGGCTCAAATTTATCATAATTTTGCTCAAATTTAGCTACGGCAGCGAGCAGCTCCTTTGTATTTTGCTCCATAAAATACAGCCCGCTCTCGCCGTCAATCACCGTCTCGCGAGCGCCGCCGCGACCAAAGCAGATCACGGGCGTACCGCATGCCTGCGCTTCTACCGGCGTGATGCCGAAGTCCTCCTCGGCGGCAAAAACGAACGCCTTAGCCCGCCCCATAAGATCCGCCATCGTCTCATCGTCTGCAAAGCCCAAAAGCTCGACATTTTTGCCCGCTTTTGATTTTATTTTCGCCATATCGGGCCCGTCGCCGATAACTAGCAGCTTTTTATCCGTCTGCGAAAACGCCTCTACGATGAGATCGATCTTTTTATACGGCACCATGCGTGAGGCAGTGAGGTAAAACTCCTCTTTAGCTTCGCGCAGCATAAATTTATCCACATCCACGGGCGGATAGATGACGTCGCTAGGCTTGCCGTAGGTTTTTTTGATACGGCGCGCGATGTAGCGGCTATTTGCTACGTAGTGATCCACACGGTTTGCGGTGCTCGCGTCCCAAAGCCTAATTTTATGTAAAAAATACTTCGCCAGCATACCCTTGAGGCCGCGATCCAGCCCGCTTTCACGCAAATACTGATGATACAGATCCCACGCATAGCGGATCGGCGTGTGTACATAAGCGATATGAAGTTGATTTGAGTGCGTCAGCACCCCCTTTGCGACGGCATGCGAGCTGGATAGCACGACATCGTAGCCGCTTAGATCAAACTGCTCGATCGCGAGCGGAAATAGCGGCAGGTAGTTGCGGTATTTGTCCTTCGCAAAGGGCAGCTTCTGAATAAAGCTCGTGTGGGCGCACTTGCCCTTTAAAATTTTATCTCTGTCGGCATCGCTTAAAAAGTCGATGAGGCTGTAAATTTCAAAATCATCCCAGATATCGGTAAAACTCTCGACACACTTCTCCGCGCCCGCATAGGTGCTAAACCAGTCGTGGACAAGGGCTTTTTTCATTGTGGCTCCCTAGTTGATCTATTTTCAAATATCTGCTCGTAAATTTTTTCCACTTTACGAATCGCGATGCCTATATCAAATTTATCTTTAAAATTTAGCAATGCTTCGGCTTGCATTTTACCGTATATTTTCTCATCATTTAATAAAATTTTTATATCCCGGCACGCTTGCTGCGCGCTCTCAAACGAAAATCCGTTTTTGTCGTTTTCTACAACCTCGTTATTTCCCACTACGTTTGTCGCCACTATCGGGATGCCGAGCGACTGAGCCTCTATAAGCGCATAAGGCAGCCCCTCCCACCTGGACGTAGACAGGTAGATGTCCGTAGCGGATAGATACGCGGGTATTTCATCGGTAAAGCCCGTAAAGATTATATTTGCACCGTCTTTTTGCGCCATAGATTCAAATTTTGCCATATCGTCGCCGTCTCCGAGCCACAAAAAAACGATGTTTGAGTTGTCTTTAAAATTTTGAGCTATCTCATACGCCAAGGACATATTTTTCGCATAATCAAATCTCGAAATAGTCGTAACTACCCTTTTTCCCGATAGATTAAATTTTATCTTGGCGTTATCGTCTTTCAAAAGAGCTTTTATGCCGTTATATACGATCTCGCACTTACTTTTTTTAAATAGTCTAAGCTTTAAACAAAGGCTATTTTCGCTATTTGAAACATTTATAAATTTATCGGTAAATAGCGTTAAAAACCGCTCCAAAAAAATATATGCACTCTTTTTCAAAAAGCCGTATTCTCCGATATGAACGCCGTGTAAAGTGTGAACTATTTTTAGCCTTGGATTTAAAATTTTAAGCATCCGCGAATATATGCCTGCGCCCTTACCATGGGAATGGACTATCTCTATATCATTATCTTTTATAAATTTATTCAGCCCAAGGAGTTTTTTCAAACTAAATTTTCTATGCGGCAAGATAAATATGTCTTTAATCTTTTTTGACTCGTTCCACAGATCATAGTAGGGCCTATCTTGCGGACAAGCAAGATATATCTCTATCTCGCTAGATAAATTATTTATAAGCAGATCAACGTGTTTTGGCCCACCGCCGTGATCAGCTCTAAGCGTGATAAATAAAATTTTCATTTTTTGATCTCAGTAGTTTTATCTATTAAAAGCGCAGAATAAATGGAATCCTGCTCGCTAATTATGCTTTCAATATCTCTATACTCTACATTTAAAAATTTTTGATTTACGCCTATTTGGTCCAAATCATTTATAATTTTAAGTCCGCATGCCAAATATTCATTTATTTTCGTTGGAGATGCGACAAAATTTATAAGATCGTCATTTCTTATAATGACTCCAAAGTCAGCGGCATTAAGATATAGAGGCACCTTATCGTAAGGGAGACTATCAATGTAAAAATTATCTAGTTTAATACTATTTTTATGACAAAAATCAAATACCCACTGTTTATTATTGGTAAGAACTATAAAGAAAAATTTTGTTTTATTTTCTTTGTTTATCTTATCAAATTTTAATAAAATTTTATCTAGATTTTGCCAATAATCAACCCCACCGACATAGACATAGCACAATCTCTCAGATATTTTAAGCTGCTTTCTTATAATATTTCTTTTTTCAGAAGAAACGTAGAATAACTTCTCGTCTACAATCGTAGGAAATACTGCACTATGCTGTTTAAAGCCGTATTTGTCCATATAGTATTTTTGCATATTGTGGGATACAAAAAACAGGTAATCACAATATTTAAAAACATATCTCTCTATAATTTTCGTCTGAGTATAATAAAATTTAGACAGTAGCGTTTCCCGATTCAAAAGCTCCTCACCTATAACGCCCCTGATATCTGCAATAATAGGTTTATCTATTTTAAGCATCTTTAATAAATTAATAGCAAAGGCCGAACTGACGTGCCCTCTGCAGTGTATAATATCTGCGCTATTTAAAATTTTATTTAAAATATTTTTTGAAGAAAATGCCCTAAGCCGATTAATTATCGGAATAAACATTTTTGGATAACGATAAAGCTTAACTAGCTCATAAAGGGCATCTTTCGGCTTTTCTTGCTTAATATCATGGATATTGCATAAAGCCAGAAGTGTAACATTGTGTTTTTTTGAGTGATAATTGCAAATTGTGTGGACTTGACTTTTAAAGACCGAAAGACTTAAATATGAATCAGAAATATACAAAATATTCATATCTTCATCAACTTCCCATATCCGTTCGAATATAACTCAAATTTACTATAATAAAATTCCCTATTTGCCATATCGATAATCTCCAGCTTGCCTTCATTTATCTCAAATTTTCTAATTATCTTTACGCCTTTATATTCTACGGCGAGGCTTATAAAATTTTCTCCAAAATCCGCCACTTCGCACCTGCATTCCGCAAACATTCCAAATAGTCCTATCGCCCCCTTGCCCCAACTATTTTGTTCCAAATCGTCCACAATCGGCACGTTGTGGGCCTTGACGCTTCTAAATTCATTTCTTCTGCTAGGGATCGGCGTATAAAGATATGTGCCAGGATCTCTCGCTATATCCAGCCCATCTATCCACAGCTCGTAGCCCAGCTTATCGTTGTGCGTGTGTCCGCCGTGGCCATTCTGTCCAAGCGGCGTAGCGCAGATAGCGAGGTAAAATTTGCTGGATTTAAAGATAAAAATTCCGCTGTCCGGA
This sequence comes from uncultured Campylobacter sp., assembly GCF_963518785.1. Lineage (NCBI taxonomy): Bacteria > Pseudomonadati > Campylobacterota > Epsilonproteobacteria > Campylobacterales > Campylobacteraceae > Campylobacter > uncultured Campylobacter sp. The sequence goes on along the minus strand of NZ_CAUQKJ010000001.1, from coordinate 63,106 downwards.
TAAAATATATTTTTGATCTCTTGCGAATTTGGAATTTTAAATTCTATGCTTTTTCGGTGTGGCAGTTCGCCAAATTTCACGCCCGAAGCGATCTGGCTTTTGTATGTTTTATCTCCTACTTGCAGCGTGCGCCCAGCAAGCGAGCGGATAAAGCTCCTCTCAAAGCAGATATCGTTTTTAAATATCTCATCATCGAAAATTCCGCCCATGCAGCTAATTAGCGTGAAGTGGTTTAAGATATTCTCGTCCCAAAACGGCTCGTCACCGCCCTCAAAGCCGCTTAAATTTAGATATTTTCGTGCGGCTTGTTTGTTGCTCAAGAACTCGCCGTTTGGGCTAAATTTAAAAAACCCACCGCTATCGTTATCGCCGAATTGCGGCACTTCGCCGTTTGGCTTTGTGATGTCGGCGGTAAACCTGCCGATTTTATACAGCCTGTCCGCGAACCACTGCGGCAACGATATTTGTCCGTTTAAAATTTTAAATTCCTGCTCCTCCGGCGGCAAAAGTTTCGGCTTTTTGCGCCAAAGCTTTGCGTCGTAATTTTGCAAAGATGAAATTTTTTCGCTTTTTAGACCCAGCATCAGAGCCGTGGCATACGCCATTAGCTCGCCGCTTAAGCGGTGATAGCTCGTAGAACTCTCGAAATTTCCGCCGTCTTCGTAAAATTCCTTTCTCATTTCGCTAATTACTTCTTGCACGGCAAACGCCAACCACGCGTCTGTCTCGCCGCCGCCGTTCAAATATGCGCACGCATACAGCAGGCCCGCAATATCGCTTAGATAGTGATTTGACGTAAGATGCGGCGAATATTCCAGATTATTTACGATATGAAGCGCATGCTCGTAGACGCTATTTGAAAAGGTCTGCTTGAAATTTTGATCTAAAATTCCGCCCTCGTCCATCTGGCAAAACATATCGTAAGCCGCCAGCATGTTGGCAACCCTGATACCCACATCCATCGTGCAGGTCCAATTTACGCCCATTCTAGGCGGATTGTTGCGGATAAAATCTAAAATTTGGTTTTTAAATTCTTTTAAATTTCGCTCTTTTAAGCTTGGATCCGCCATCGCAAAAATAGCAAGTTGCGGCAGGTGCTGCAACCTCGCAAGCTCCCACGGCACCTTTATATCGCTGCCGAGCTTATGGGCTATGCGCTGATCTTTGTACCATTTTTTTTCGCTCCACCGAAAGCCACTTTTAAAATCCTTTTGCCAATCGATCGGCTCGTAGTCTTCGGGCGCGCTCGTAGGAGCTGCAACGTTCATATCGTATTTGTAGCCCTCAAGCCCGAGCGCCGCGCTATCATAGCTATTTTTTACCCAGCCGCTACCGAGCAGATCAAATTTATGCTCGATGTACATTTTAGATAGATATTTTGCGACATCCGGATCGATATTTGATACATCTAAATTTTTTATATTTATATAGCTAGTTTTTATGGTCGAAACGTTAAAATTTATGCGGCTACCATTCTTGATATGCATCCACTTTTGAAGACTATCATTAATCTTTCTAAATACCTTAAAAAATACTTTTTTAATAGTCTCTCTAAAACCAATAACTTTTATCTTTTTAAAATAGTATAATAACATCATTTTACTATACCGACAAATGATTTTTTAAGTACAAAAGATAACCTAAACATATATAATATAGACAATAACAAAGATATAAAAATTTTATCTATCATGCTAAAATCATAAAAACTTTTGAAAAAAAAGATTATGCATGGGATAATGAGTTGAACAGAAAAATACAAGTAGCTTATAAAAAATTTTGGTTTTATCATTTTTGCAACAATTAGAAAAGATAAAAAATTTATGAATGAAATGAATGCAACAGAATAAACAAGTATTAAAAAATTAGAAAAATAAGAGCTCATAGTTAATGTAACGACGGAAAGTATACATACAGAAATTTCTATATAAGAGCAATACTGATTTTTGCTAGAAATATTTATATTTAAAGCCAATATTCTGGAAATAATATAAAAATACCCGCTAATCAAAAAAGCTAACAGAGAATTTTTAAATTCTATATACTTTTCACCGGCGAATATTGATATAATTTGTTCAGAAAATATAATAAAAATGGACATTAAAAAACCAAATAATGATATTATTATAAAAAACATTTTTTGATAAGATATAAAAAAATTATTATCAGCATGATGCTTAAAAAACTTTTGTGAAAAAAACAAATAAAAGGGCTCAAATAATAAAAATAACATTGATGCCATTTTTTGATAGACAAAAAATGTACCAATCAAATTTTGATTAAATGAAAAAATATCCATGATAATTTGTGGCGCAAAAGAGGTTAAATATACACAAAGATTTCCAGGCAATATTTTTAATGAAAAAGTAGATATCTCTCGAATTATATTAAAATCTATACAAAACATCCATTGTCTAACAATTAAAATAAATACTGTAGTATATGAAAGCAACATGGAATATATAATATATTTTGAATCTATTGAATTATTAAAAATGCTTTTTAATAAGAAAAAGTAAAAAACAGTAAAAATAACTTTTAATGCAACAATTATGCCATAATGAAAATCTTGTTCTAAGAATCTTTTTTTACATTGCATTAGATATAATATAACATCAAAAAATGATAACAATATAAAAGCGAAAAATAGTAAAAAATCTAGATCTAAAAAATATTTTAATACGATAATAAAAACAAGACCAAGTACGGTATGTAGTATAAATGTAAAATTTATAATACTAAAAAAAAGTCTATCTTGTTTTATTTTATCCTCATATTTATAGTAGTATTTTGTGTATCCAGATTTTATCTCTAACGAGCAGAAAAAGGACGCAAAGGTATAAACTATTATATACATATTATATCTTCCCATTTCACTCACACTAAAATAATGTGCCAAATATGAGAAAAATATAACATTTGTTCCTTTTTCAAGGATTAAAAAAAATATATATATTGATACTGTCCTAAAAGATCTATTTAGCATTTTTTATACAAACTCTGTATTATGTTTTTTATCTTGTTCGATTAAATCTTTTGTATATCTTTTAAATCTTATTATACTATTAACATATTTGAGCAAAATATATAGTTTATATTTAAATGGCTTAATTGGGAACTTCCACATATAGCCCACTTTCATAACCGAACCAAATCTCTCTTTAAACCTTTGTACTCCAAATATTGGACTATCTTTTTTTACATTAATTCTAGCCCCTACAAAGACATATTCATCAAGGCCTTTTGCTTTCATATCATTGATAATTTGCCAATGCATTAAAGTTAAAGCTCCCTGATGGGGTCTTTCAATACTACCTCCATACAAATAATATGCTTTTTTATTATCCAATCCAATAATAGAACCACCTTGGATTGCTCCACCATATTCTGATACATAAAATTCCAAATTACCACCCACCCCTCTTAGTTCATTGTCTATACTTTCTGACGCAGGTTCAAAACCACGCCTTAACATAGTACAGTCTATCATATTTAAAACATCTTTTTTGTGTTGGATGCCTTTATTGATTTGTACGCCGTCTCTTTGAGCTTTGCTTATGGCACTTCTATGTTTTTGATGTATGTTTCTAAAAAGGACATTTTTGTCCTGAAGTAAATTTACTGGCAAAGAGCCAAATTTACAGTATATAGCACCATCCGGAACTGCATTAAAAACAACATTGCTGGGTGCTCTTAATATAAAATCAACATATTTTAATTCTTTTATTATTTTTTCTATAACTTCATTTAAAAATTTTTTTTCATCGCTAAGCAAGACGTTATTATTTATATATATTGTCTCGGAGGGAAAAATCATATATCTAAAAAATAACTTTTTGCAAACAAAATACGGTAAAATAAAATTATCATCCACAAGCCATCCATAGTCATTTGACTGAGCGGACAAATACTCTTTACTAGAAAAAAAATTTAAATCTTTATTATTATATTCCTTCAGAATTCTTATCATTTAGCTTTCCTTATATATTTTATACTTTCCTATTTTTAAATCATTAAAAAGCCATCTACCACTTTTCATAAAACCTTCGTAAATTTCTTTAGTCTGTATATTTTGTAAATACCTATGATCCGAGATAAATGTTAGAAACATTTTCCAATTACCTTTATATTTTATTTCAAACACTCCATCTCCCATATCTAGAATATCGGTATTGTTATAGCTTTCATAATAGTTCGCGCATTCGCTAAAAGTAGCGTACCAAACATCTTTGTTTCTTAGATATCCAAAAATAAAATCTAAAGAATTTATATCATCATATACATTCGGTGTCTGCCTCTTGCCATCTGGTCTGGCATTCATAAAATGCTCCGCGATACTAATTACATATCCACTTTTCATCATTTTTTCTATCTTGACGATATTTAGCAAGTGCTTAATTTTACTTTTTATTGCATTTCTTCCATATACAAAGGCATCGCCACTTATATTTGATGGCATTGCTATAATTTTATCATCGCCATACTTTAAAGAAATATTATTCTTAAAAGGCTCAAAATCAAAGGACCACCAGCGAAATTTTAAGTCAATTAACCCCTCAATTAAATCCTCTCTAAAACTATAGCACGGAGTTCTCCCTCCTAAAATTTGGTAGCCAAATGTCTTTTTGAAAAGATCTAAATCGTTTTTTATAATATTAAAATATTCGCTCGGAGAATACTGTTCAAATTCTCTGCACCATTTTCTATCCATCAATGTAGCATTGGAATATCCATGATTATGTCCATGGTATGCTATCTCATCAGACCTATCGAGAATAGTTTGTAATAATCTTAAAAAGCCATCATTTTTATATATAGTATCGGTTTTGGCGCCATCAAGATATGCCGAGCTGGGCCCCATAACTAAAAAATATGTAGCTCTAATTTCTGGGTATTTTTTTAATAGATAATTCATAAAATAATCATATATGCCATTATTATTTAGCCCAAGATAACCGCAATCACACTGTTCTCTTAGGAAACGCGAATGGCATATTGAATTTGTAATATCATCTATCCCCAATATGATAGGGCAAATTTTATCTAGAAACCATTTTGCTTTATCAATCATGATATTTATTTATCCATCCTTATATAATAAAATTAATATTTTAAATAAGTAACTATTAATCAATAACCAAGTCCTTATAAAATTTACATTGCATCTAAAACCCTTTTTGTTTTATCATATAGATCATCCAAATTTCTATTCTTAAACAAAATCGTTCCTGTCGGTCTATCGCATACATCGCTTGCTATCGCAGGACATTTAAAATATAAAGCCTCTCTAATACTAAGGGCGTCGCCATCGGTATTCGTAGGTCTTATCATTAGACTAGCCTTTTTAAATATAGGCCAAAGCTCTTTTTGCCCAGTCAAAAAATAAAAATTTTCCTCTAAATTTAACTCTTTTATTCGTAAGCGCATTTTATCTATATACTCTGTATTAACCTTTTCGTTTGCTAGCGCAAAAATAAATCCCAAATTTGGATAGATATTTTTTAGCTTAGCCGTAAGTTCTATACATATATCAAGTCCGTATAAATCGGTATTTTTATAAAAAACCAAACTAGACGCATTTGCTACCAATAACTTATCTTTTTTTGATATAAAATCAAAAATTTCTGGCGGGTAGGTTTTTAATATGCTTTCTTCATCGCATAATACGGGCGGTAAAAAAGCATTTTTTACTATGATTTTATCATTCTCTAGCCCCAAATTAAGTAAAAATTTTACAAGATGAGAACCTACTACTTGTATATATTCTGATTTAAAAATAGTGATTTTTAATAAGAATTTCATTATAAAATTACTATTTTTATAGCTATTTTGCAAGCCTTCTCCATGAGAAACTATAATATATTTATTTCCTCTAAATATTTTTGAAAAAAGCAATGCAATTCTTTTCATCATTGATGGAGAGTGATAAATAAAAGTTTTATCACTGTTTAGAAAAATTAATTTAATAAAACCGATCCCATTAAGATTATTTTCGTTAACAAAGCCCACAGAACTATCATTGTTAGACCTTGATAATCTATATAAATAAACGGATATTCCTCCAAGTGGAGGCGGCATAGGTCCTATATGCAAAATCTTGCTATTCATAATTTTTTATCCTATTTTCTATCCATCTAAACTTACCATTTGATGTAAAATCAATTTGGTCTACATATTTTATATTTATATCTATGCTTTGCCCATATATTTTCTTTAGATCCGCGACAAGCGTGTCTACCTCTTCCTTGAAAAGTTTATCTAACAATACATTTTGATCTTTTACCTCAAGAACTAAATCAAATAATTTTAACTCATATTGAATAATTTTGGCAGCATTAATGTAAAATAAATGCTTAAATGGAAATGTAACGACCGCGGGCGGAATCAAATCCCCATTTTCATTATAAGTATAATCCTCCTGTCTGCCGATTATATCCTTAATAACTGGATATAGAGCATCGTTTGAACCACTCAAAATACCTTCAGCCACATCTGACATTTGGTATCTTATAATTGGCATAACCTCATTTATAAAACCTGTTGCAATAATTTTATTTTCACAGTCTGTTTCAAATATGCCATATGTAGGTATAAAATGATATAATCTATCATTCTTCCATGCGCCTAACGCCACTTTTTCAGTCTGACCATAATGCGAAATTTTCTGACAATGAAAAACTTCATCTATAATACTCATTTGCCAATCATATAGTACCTCTGATGCTAGCATTATTCCTTTCGGCTGATAGTGTATTTCTGATTCTTTTAATAATCTTGCAAATTTAACTATCGCCGATGGATACCCATGAACAAAATTATATCCTATTTTTAAGATACGTTTTATAATAGTATTTATATTATGGATATCCATTTTTATAATATTAATTCTTAAAACTCTTTCGTCTGGTAGAAAAATAAAATCTTTATTGTCATCTACAAAACCTCTAAATTCAATCCTGCCATCGCCAGGAACATAGCCAATTCTTTTCCATTGATAAAAGATAGATGCTAATTCTCGTAGTCTAGTTTTATCATCCTCATATATCTCTAATGTTTTTCCAGTTGTTCCACTCGTATATGCTTTTTTTAAATGCGGTATAGAAACATCGCTACGTACCATCTTTTTAGAATTATTTCTTATTTCATCTTTTGTTAATATCGGTATTTTCTTTAAATCAGAGATGTCATTTAACATAGAAGGATGAAAGCCAGCAGAATCATATTTTTCTTTATAGAATGTTGTTTTATAGTATGCGATATCAACAATATGTTTTAATGATTCAAACTGGTATTTTTCCATATACTTGATATTCTCTATTTCGTTATTCAATAGTAGATTATAAAAGTTATAAAATTCTCTATTTAACTTTCTAATCCTATAGGGTATAATGGCATAAAGCCTTCTTGCAAATGCCTCTAAAATATAGTTTGATTTAATAATTTTTTTTATACTACCAATCATATTAAAAACGAAATCTCCGTCGTCTGCACCATATCCCAAAGCTCTATCGGCCAGCCTTTTTTGCTTCCTTTTAGAGCCTCAAATAGTGCCTCGAGCTCTTCTGGCTGTCCCTTTTGGCTTACGTTCGTTGAAATTTCTTTCACCCCCACTCCATATCCTTTTAGGCTTTTATAATCGTCTAAAACGATGCTCTTGCCGTCGAAGTGGATCTCCATAAATTCCTTGCTTAGCTCCTTGCTGCCATTTGCGAAATACTCGATATTTGCCACCGAGCCATCTTTGTATTTTAAGACGATAGATTTATTATCCTCGGCGCTATATTTTTCATTACTCGGCGTGATGGACTGCGAAAATACGCTCTGTATCTCGCTTCCCGTTAGCGCCGTCATCAGATCTATTATGTGGCACGCTTCGCCTACCATCCTGCCACCGTTTTCATGCACCCAGTGATCCATCGGTATGTAGCCCGCATTCATCCTATATCTGATTATCATCGGATTTATTCTATCGCTCGTATGCTTTTTTATCTCCTGCGCGTAAGCGCTAAATCGCCTGTTAAATCCCACGAATAAAAGGGGCTTATCGCCTCCCCCCTCGTAAAATTTCTTTATCTTTTCAAGCTCCTCTTTGTTTGTCGCAAGCGGCTTTTCTACAAATACGTTTTTGCCTGCCTCAAGCGCCTTTAAGGTAAGCTCCGCATGGCTATCGTGTCTTGTGGAGATGATCACCAGATCGACATTTTTATCATTTAAAATATCGTCTAAATTTGAAGTAGCGTAGTTCGCTCCGTATTGCTGTGCCACCGCCTTTGCCTTATGTCCGCTTCGGTTCATTATCGCGTAAATTTTATACTTATCCGTAAGCTTTGAGATATTAGGCAGGTGCATACCGGTAGCAAATCCACCGACGCCTACGAATGCGACGTTTATCACATCTCTGTTTACGGGTATAGAATTTATAATGATTTTTTTATCGTGATTTAGATAGTTATCAAGCTCGGTTAAATTTGCCTCGCCGTAGTCAAGCAAAACCATAAGCGGCTTATTCTGCGAAGTCTGCAGCGACTCAAATGCCTCCTTTACCTGCTCGATAGGATATTTTGCGTCTATGAGCTTATCCAGCTTTATCAAATTTTCATTTACCAGCCTTAGATACTCGCTCATATTTCGATTTTCAGTCCATCTGACGTAGCTAAACGGATAATCAAGTCCCTGCTCTTCGTAGCTCTTGTCGTAGCGACCAGGACCATAAGAGGTGGAGATGAGAAAATCGAGCTCCTTTTTATACATATCCTCTCTATTGATCTGCATGCCGGCAACGCCTACGAGCACCACTCTGCCCTTTTTCTTGCACATCTGAAAGCTTTGAGATAGCGGCTCGCTACTGTTCGTAGCGGCGGTAAATAGCACGCCATCGGCGCCGTATCCGCCGCTCCAAGATGAAACGACGTCTAACAAATCGTCTTTTGACGGGTTTATAACGAGCTCGGCGCCGTATTCCTTTGCTATCTGTAAGCGCCTATCGTCAAAATCGCTAACCGCAACCCTAACGCCTGAAATTTTAAGCATCTGCACCGCAAGAAGCCCTAAAATCCCAGCCCCCACCACTACGCAGGTCTCGCCAAGCCTTAGATCGATCCGCCTAACGCCCTGCATCGCTATGCCGCCGAGCGTCACGGTGCAAGCTCGCTCAAAGTCCATATCCTGCGGCATTTTCATAACTAAATTTTTAGGCACGTCTACGTATTCTGCGTGATTCGCAAGCCCTGCGCCGGCTGCGGCAACGCGCTCTCCGATTTCCAAATTTGAAACGCCCTCTCCGACCGCTATGACGACGCCGCTAAGCGAATAGCCGGTCGGGTTTCCGCTATCAAGCTTGCCCTTTACCTTCGCATAGACGCTGGCTATGCCGTCGGATTTCACCATATTGATGACTTTTTTTACGTTCTCAGGCTGCTCCAAAGCTCTTCTGATCAGGCTTTTACCGCTATTTAATACGCCGCTTATCTCGGTGCCCGCCGATATACAGCTATTTACTACTTTTATAAGAACGCATCCCTTTGAAACGCTTGGGGCAGGGATCTGCTCTGCTAAAACTTTACCTTTTTTAACTATTGCTTGTATCATTTTAAAAATCTCCTCTCATTGATATAATTATCTATATAATAGATTGCAAAAATTACACTAAATGATATAAATCCTATTAGATAATTTATAGAAGGTATGACCAAAAATCCAAAAATAGAATTAAAGCATAACGCGCATAAACACGGAATAAGAAATTCTTTCTTCTTTTTATTTAGCGAGGCACAAAAACAATAAAATCCGATATTTGAAAAAATCAAAAAATATAAAAATATAACTCCAAATTTTGCTCCAAAATTTTGTATAGTAATTATTTTGTGCTCTTTTATAAATTTAAACACCTCTTTTCTTAAAATATCTTCATACGCCTTTGACAAAGGTTTTATATTCGCATCAATAGAATTAACCTTTTGCATAGCCACTTCATCGCTATAATGTGGTATATATTCATTATCCACATATCCAAAACCAATATATACAGAATGCCAAAAAACATGTTTAGTATTTAAATTGGCATTATGGTTTAACTGCAATAAATTATTATTAATATTTTTCTCATACTCTTTATAAATCACATTAGAAATAAATAACGTAGCAACCAATATAAATATATAAGAATATTTTTTATTATTTTTTAGATTTATAAGTAAATAAATAATTACAAAAAGTATAGTCGGAATAAAAGAATATGATCGTATTAAGTGTGATATCGTGGAAAAAATAGATAGGCTAAAAATAAAAAAAATCATGCTATTATTGTTGTTGGCTAGATATAAAAATATCGGTATAAAAGATGACATAAAGTAAAACATTACATATACATCACCTATTTTATAAACGCATACAGTAAGAATAGAAGTTGCTACAATAGAAATAATTTTACTTAATTTATTTTTTAGGATCAACATCCAGCCTATGCAAAAAAATATAAAACCAAAACCCACAAACAAAATATGAAAAGCGATAATTACTTGTTCCGCATTCCAATCAAATATTTTATGCATAACTTGTGCAAAATAATATAAACCTTTATCGTCTCCACCATTGGAAAGGCTATCAAAACCATAATCATAATATCCGACGCCTATACTTCCAGTTTTATCAAAACCATCAATTGCACATTTTATAGTATTAACTCTATCTCCCATGATATCCTTAAACATTTCAACTAAACCTCGCTTCATTTACTTTTATAAAAACCCATCTTTTAGATAGTATATATCCAACGGAAAGATAAGCTAAGTTGCCTAAAATTTGACTAGTATATACATTTATACAACAAACTCTATAAGAAAAAGACATAATGATTAAATTAAATGTATATGAAACTCCCATTGAAATTATAAATTTTAATATTTGCAACTTACTTTTTGTTTCGTCTTTAAAGCTATAATATTTATTTAAATAAAACGATATAAATATCGAAATAAAATAGCCGATAAAATTGCTTACTTCTGCAATTATTCCCACATAAAGTAGAATAAAAATTATGACATACCCAAATATGGAATTAATAATACCTACACACAAATACTTCAATAATGAGATATCGCAACGCATTAAATATACTTTTTGACAGAGATATAATACTGACCACCAAGCGGAAGCCATTTTAAAAATTTCTCTAAAAATGAAAGCGATTTTAAAATAGGAGGGAAAAATAACGTATAAGAGCTGCCATTATTTTTAAATCCGGCTTGTATAAAAATAGATTGCAATTCTTTTTTTGATAACAAAACCGCATCCTGATCAAAGTCGCATGTAGATACCATACGCCTCGTAAGTGGATTATATGGATTATGTTCAAAAACTATTACGTCACAATTATTGGCCGCCAATTCGAATATATTTAATGTTACATTATTCCGCAAACTTGGTTCTATATGGTGATACACGCCCGCTATAAAAATCAAATCAAAATAATTCTTGTGTTTCATTAGCTCTTCTTCAGATTCTATAATCACCACCTCTTTATTACTTTGCTTTGCTATTTCTAAACTTTCTTTCGAAATATCAAATCCAAAAACAGATGATTTATGAAATGCTTCTAATATATATGGTAAATTTCTACCTATACCACAACCATATTCTAATATTTTTAAATTTTGACTATTTCTTTTTACTATACTACTTAATATTTTTATCTTATATTCCGCATAATATTTTATATCACCAAAATTCTTATGTTGGCTTTGCATTATATCATCGTAACTTTTACCGTATTCATCAAAATTAACTTTTTGCATCAACAATATCCTCTATAAAATATCTTGGCCTTCTCTTTGTTTCTTTATAAATCTTACCTATATATTCGCCGATTATTCCAAGAGACATTAGTTGAATTCCACCTATGAAATATATAGGTAAAACTGTCGAAGCCCACCCTTGAATCGTTTTACCAATAATTGCGGAGTAAACCACACCCCCCCCCATAACCAAACTGCCTAAAAAAATAATAAAACCTATAAGAGTTATAAATCTAAGGGGAACCACACTAAATGACGTTATACCATCCCATGCAAAAGCTAACATTTTTCTTAACGGATATTTTGATTCTCCAGCAAATCTATCCAGTCTACTATAGTAAACCTTATCCGTTTTGAAACCCATACTAGGAATAATACCTCTAATAAATAAATTAGTTTCTTGAAATTTTAAAAAGCATGTATTAACATTAGAGCTTATTAATCTATAGTCGGCGTGATTATAGACTAGCTCTACTCCGAATATTCTCATAATCTTATAAAAATATTCAGCAGTAATTTTTTTAAAAAAACTGTCGGAATCCCTATTACTTCTAACTCCATATACTATTTCATTGCCATCTAGATATTTTTCTATCATATCTCTTATAACAACAATATCATCCTGCAAATCCGCATCAATAGAAATTAAACAATCACATTTACCTTCTACATGCTCCATTCCTGCCAATAAAGCGTTTTGATGACCTTTATTTTTAGAAAGTTTAACTCCCCCAACAAGCAAATTTTGCGTAGTTAGAGATTTAACTATACTCCACGTATTATCTCCGCTACCATCATCTATGTATAAAATAAAACTATCCTTCTTAATTTTATTTTTACTAATCAAGTCTTCTAACACCACACTTAGTCTTTTTGTAGTTTCATACAAGACCTGTTCTTCATTATAACATGGAACAATAACTGCTAATTTTGGAACCTCTCTCATTTTACAAAAACTCCGCAAAAATCCAAAAATTCTTTTTCTATTTTTAGCCCTTTAAATTCCTTATGTCCGACCAAAAATACGATAATATCCGAAATTTCGATAGCCTTTTTATAATCCACTATCTCAAAATCTTTGTGAGCCTTGATATTAGGCTCTACAGCGACCACATCGACGCCGTCTGCGATCAGGCGTCTGGTTATATTTAGCGCAGGCGACTCCCGCAAATCGTCGATGTCGGGCTTAAAAGCAAGTCCCATGCACGCGACTTTGGGCTTTCTGCCGTTTTGCAACTCAAATTTCAAAGCGGCGTTTTTGATCTTTTCTATGCTCCACTCGGCTTTGTGGTTATTTACCTCTCTTGCGGATTTGATCAGCCTCGCTTCATAACCGCCCGCATGCACTATAAACCACGGATCGACCGCTATGCAGTGCCCGCCTACGCCGCAGCCCGGACTTAAAATATTAACTCGTGGATGGCGGTTTGCTAGCGAGATAAGCTCCCAAACATTGATGCCGAATTTATCGCACAAAATGCTAAGTTCGTTTGCAAAGGCTATGTTTACGTCGCGGAAAGAATTCTCTGTAAGCTTTGACATCTCTGCAGTTTTCGAGTCAGTCTGTAAAACTTCGCCTTCTACGAATTCTGCGTAAAATTCCGCTATTTTTTTAGTAGCAATTTTTGTAGTTCCGCCCACGATCCTATCATTTTGGGTGAGTTCTTTCAAAATTTTACCGGGCAAAACTCTCTCAGGGCAATGAGCGATATAAATTTTAGAAATATCAACACCGCCATTTTTTAAAATTTCGCCTATCTTTTCGGTAGTACCTACTGGTGAAGTGGATTCTAAAACGACCATATTATCGTTTTTTACGTATGGTATTATAGATTTTGCCGCACTTATGACATAATCGATATTTGGCACGTATCCGTCTCGAAACGGCGTCGGAACAGCTATAATAAAAATGTCTGCAAAATCGGGCTTAACGTCTGCTTTTAAATTTCCGCTCTGCACTGCTTTTTTAACAAATACATCTAGTTCCGGCTCGACGATATGAATTTTACCCTGATTGATCGTATCCACAACGCTCTGCACCACGTCAACGCCATGGATTTTATAGCCCCTATTTGCCAAAAGCGCCGCCGTCGGTAGCCCTATATACCCAAGACCTAATATGCAAACTTTTTTCACAATATTCCTTTTAAAAATTCCAGTATTTTTTTACAAGCTTTACCGTCACCATATGGGCTTGCACTTTTGCTCATTTTATCATATTCATCTTTTAAATTTAATAATTTTTGCACCTCTTTTATTATATTTTCGCGCTTGGTGCCGATAAGCTTCACACATCCTGCTCTTATCCCTTCAGGTCTTTCGGTAGTTTCTCTGATAACTAAAACGGGCTTGCAAAGGCTCGGTGCCTCTTCCTGGATGCCGCCGCTATCTGTTACTATCATATATGACTTGCTCATAAGATAGACGAAACTATCATACTCTAGCGGATCAATTAAAAATATATTCGAAATGCCCGATAAAATTTCTCCCACAGGCTTTCTTACATTTGGATTTAGATGCACGGGATAAACAATGTCGATATTTTTATTTTTTAGCGCTATTTCACGTAAAGCCTCACAAATATTAACAAAGCCTTCTCCGAAATTCTCTCGTCTGTGTCCTGTAACGAGCATAAATTTTCTATCATTAAGCTTATATTTGGAATTTATAAAGGATAAAATTTTATTTTTTAGCAGCTCATTGTTTTCGATTTTGTCTATCGTCCACAAAAGCGCGTCTATAACGGTGTTGCCACTAACAACTATATTTCTTGAATCTTTGCCTTCTTTTAAGAGATTGTCTCTTGCATCGGTGGTCGGTGCGAAGTGATATTTGGCTATGAGCCCCGTCATCTGCCTATTTATCTCTTCAGGAAACGGCGAATAGATATTATGCGTCCTAAGTCCAGCTTCTACGTGAGCAACATCTATTTTTTGATAATACGCCGCCAAAGAAACAGCATAAGTAGTAGTCGTATCTCCATGCACGAATACGATGTCTGGGGTATATTCACTAAATACATCGCGCATACCGAGCAGCACTCCCGACGTGACATCGTACAGATCCTGAGCCTGCTTCATTAAATTTAGATCAAAATCCGGCTTGATCTCAAAAAATTCAAGCACCTGATCAAGCATCTGTCTGTGCTGCGCCGTAACGCAAACCTTCACTTCAAATTCCGCATGCTTTTGAAATTCCTTTATCAACAGAGCCATCTTAATGGCCTCCGGGCGCGTCCCAAATACTATTAAAATTTTTCTTTTAGTCATAAATTCCCCTAAATATCCGTTTTTTAACCAAATTTATCGCCGTAATTTTAATTAAATTTTGCTATATCGGCGCTTAACAATACATAAAATCACCTATTTGTCGCTACTTGGATGGTATAAAGTGTTCTTTGCTTTAAAGATGGCTAAGATTTATTTTAAATTATCAAAAAATTTCATTGCAAAATCATCGAAAATTTTACCTTTTAGATGTGCTTTGCAAAATTCCACGATGAGGCCGTGAAATAATGCATACGCGCCGTTTTCGTTCTCCAGCTTCTCTGCTTTTGCCGCCGCATCGCAGGGAGAGTTGGCGGAATTTACAAACTCATAGATCCGCCCAAATTCCAGCTCGCCAAGCCATGCGCTAAGCTCATCGTAGCTTTCAAACTCATAGCCTAAAGCCCCAAGCAACCGCGCCGAATAGCTGTCCGCGACCATCACCGCACGCTCGCACGCGTAGCACAAGATCGCATCGCAGCTCTCCGCGCCGATCCCTTTGCGCGCTAGCAGCCACTCGCGGCTAACGCCTGATTTAAAGCTCTCAAAATCCCCAAAATCCGCGATTATCGCTTTGCAAAGCAAGCTTAGGCGCCTAGCTTTTTGATTATAAAATCCGCTTACTTTGATGATCTGCGCAAGCTCCGCTTCCTCTAGCCCGGCGATGCTTTCTAGGCTCAAAAGCCCCTTGCTACGCAAGTTTTGCAGTGCTGCATCGGCATTGCGCCACGCTGTATTTTGGATCAAAATCGCCCCCACGACCACCTCAAAGCTTCCAAACCCGGGCCACCAGCGAAAATCCTTGATTTTCACGACGCGAAAAAGCGCGATAAAAAGCTCGGTCGCGCTCATTTCGCGCCTCCGAAATTTCTGGCAGCGTTTTTAAAATTTCGCGCGGCGGCGGCGATTTTTTGCGTGCGATCTAGCACGACGATAAAATTTACGCCAAATTTAAATTCGCGCGCCGTATTCATCTGCCGCCGCCTTTTAAATTTGCAAAAAATTCCTCGCCAAAGCTCAGGAAAAACTGCTTTGCCGCGCGGCCGCTACAACTTGCGCGAAGCATCGCAAACTCACGCGCCTTTGCGTGCAGCGCGTCTAAATTTGCAGCAAAGCTCAAGCGAAATTCCGCCGCACTCATACCTTGCGCAGCCGCAAAATAGGCATCTACGATCCCCAAATACTCCCGCATGCTCCCGCCGTAGAAGCTTAGCTGCAACCCGAAGCGCTCGCTCAGGCTGATTCGCTCGTTCGCCGCGTCGCTTAGGTGCAGCTCGCCGCGGCTGATCTGCGCAGCGTCGTTATCGCTTGCGCATTCGCCTACGATGTGGCGGCGATTGGACGTCGCATACATCAGCACGTTGCGCGGCGCGCGCTCCAGCGAGCCCTCTAGCAGAGGCTTTAGGTGCTTGTAGCCGCTCTCGCCGAGCTCAAAGCTCAAATCATCGCAAAAGATGATAAATTTAAAGCTTGTTTCGCGGATCGCGTCGATTATATCCACGAGATAACCCAGATCGTCCCTACCGATCTCGATGATCTTAAGGCCTTGCGGGATAAATTTATAAAAAACCGCCTTCGCAAGGCTTGATTTGCCGCAGCCGCTCTCGCCCCATAGTAGCGCGTGATTGGCACTCGCGCCGCGCAGGAAGGCGTCCGTATTTTTTATAAGAGCCGATTTTTGGCTCTCTAGCCCCACAAGCGCGTCAATACCCGTGAAATCGATATCACGGACGATCTTTAGCGCCTTTTTATTCGCGCGAAAAGCGGCGACCTGCACAGCGCGCCAATCAATCGCGCCAAAATCGCTGAAATAAATTTGCTCGCTAGAGCCGCTTTGCGCGCTTTTTAGGACGGCTTGAGGCGCTAAATTTAAACCGCTCGCCGAGTCCAAATTTAACTCTTCGCTTCTACTTTTGCTCGCGCTTTTTTTGATATTTTCATCGCAAGTTCGCATTTTTTAGCTCCCTTCGCAGATAGATCAAAATTTCGCTTATCACGTCGTCATCATCGCGCGTCTGTGCCTTTAATCGCACCTTATCACCGTTTGCAAGGGTGATCAAGATATTTTCGTCCATGCTCGAAATCACGCGCAAGCCAAGCTTCGTAGCCAAAACCTTAATCATCATCACGTCGATAAATTGCTTGGTGTAGACGTCCGCGCGCCCGAAGCGATCCTCGATCTCGCCGAAAATTTCAAGCACTTCGCTCGCCTCTGCGCACTTGCTAAGCCGCCTGTAAAGATCTAGGCGCAGGAGATCCTCTCTGATAAATTCCGAGTTCAAAAAGGCGTTTACGGAAATTTTAAGCTCCACGCTTGCAGCGGCGCTCTTTCTGCTTAGCAGCTTGCCGATCTCCTCTTCGAGCATCTTTAGATAAAGCGAGTAGCCGATCGCTTCGATATGCCCGCTCTGCGCCTCTCCGAGCAGGTTTCCGCCGCCGCGAATTTCAAGATCGTGATACGCCAGTACCGAGCCGCTACCCAAAAACGAGTTGCTCTCAAGCGCTACGAGCCGCTTTAGCGCGTCCTGCGTAAGAGCGGTTTTATCCTCGATCAAAAAATAGCAAAAGCCCTGTTTGTTGCTGCGCCCGACGCGACCGCGCAGCTGATGCAGATCGGCGATACCGAATTTATCCGCATTTTCGACGATGATCGTATTTACGCGCGGCATATGAATGCCGCTTTCTACGATGCTGGTACAAAGCAGCAGATCGTATCCGCCCGCCACAAATTTTAAAATTTCATCCTCCGTAGTTTTAGCGTCGATCTTGGAGTGCAAAATTAAAATTTTAAGGCTCGGCAAAATTTCAAGCAGCTTCTTTTTGGCGCTTTGCATCGTCGCGATGTGGTTGTGGACGTAAAAAATCTGCCCGCCGCGTCGCAGCTCGCGCGAGATCGCCTCTTTTATGATCTTTTCGTCCCATTGCTTGACGAAGGTGCGCACGTCGAGGCGATCCTGCGGCGGGCTAAGCAGCGTGGAGTAGCTTTTAATCGAGCTTAACGCCATATTCAGACTGCGCGGTATCGGTGTCGCGGACATACTAAGTAGGTGCGAGGCGGCGCTTTTCTCTTTGAGCCGCTCCTTTTGCTTAACGCCGAATTTATGCTCCTCATCGATGATTATGAGGCCCAAATTTGCGGGGTTTAAATTTAAAAGCGAGTGCGTACCGACCACGACGATCGCCTCGCCGCTTTGCAGGCGCTTTAAAATTTCACTTTTTTGCCTCGCGCTACTGAAGCGGTCGAGCTTGAAAACAGGAATTTCAAACTCCTTAAAGCGCTCGCTAAGCGTGGCGTAATGCTGAGAGCTAAGCAGCGTCGTAGGCACGAAAAACAGTACCGAATGCCCACTTCGGATGCAGGCAAAGATCGCATTCATCGCAACCTCGGTCTTTCCAAAGCCCACGTCGCCGCTAAGTAAGCGGTCCATCACCTTGCCGCTTTGCAGATCCGCCAAAATCGCGCTCACAGCCTTTTGCTGATCGCTCGTGTAGCTAAAGCCGCTCGCGCTTAAAAATTTCGCATAATCCGCGCTTTCATTTTTGATGACGAGCCCTCGCACCAGCTCGCGCTTGGCAGCCAGTGCGATGATCTTTGAAGCGATCGCAAAGAGCTTTTCGCGCACTCGCTCTTTGATTTTTGAAAAGCTCGCTCTGCCCAGATGATCCAAGCTTACCGCGCCGCCGCTTGCGACGTAGCGGTCGATCTTATTTAGATACTCGACCGGCAGCAGCAGTTTGTCGCCGTCCTCGTAGAGCAGGGATACGAACTCCTTGCTGCGCCCCATCACCTCGATGAGCTCAAGCCCGTTAAATTTAGCGATACCGTGATCTTCGTGCACGACAAAATCGCCCACGTTTAGCTCATCCAGAGCTAGGCTCGATCTTCTTACGCGCTTTTTAGGCGACGCTTTGTTTAGCGAAAGGATGATCCGCTCGGCGCTTATTAAATTTACGACGAAATCCTCGCGTAAAATTTCGATATTGCTAAATCCGCCAAGATCAAACGGCGCGAGCAGAGCGTCGTTTCGCGCGATCAGCGTGATAGCCTCGCTGCGGTGAAATTCAAAAAATTCCTGCGACGGCGTCACGGCGAGGTCTTTAAATTTACGCGCCGCGGGCAGTACCTCGATCGCGTCTAAAAAATCCAAATTGCGTTCGGAAAAAATTTCATCCTTTTTGATCTCATGCAGCAAGACGCAATCAAACGCGCTCACGTAATCGACGAAGCCCTCGATGAACCAAAACCCGAGCGAGCCCAGATCGCGCGCTAGCGCGTCGCTATCCGCGCGCGATATCTTTTCGCTCACGCTCTCAAACTCGTCCTCGCTTAAATTTGCTAAAAACGGCGCTATCTCGGCTTGCGCAAGCTCATCTTTTTCGCTTTTTTGCGTCGCGACGTCAAAGCGCCTGATACTCTCGACCGTCTCTCCGTCGAACAGAATTCTAACCGCGCTTTCGCTTCCTACCGAAAAAATATCGATGATCTCGCCACGGAAGCTCACCTCGCCCATGCTTTCGACGATGTCGCGTACGTCGTATCCAAGGCGCAAAATTTCCTCTTTCAGCTCGCTTAAGTTTAACTCATCACCAAATTTTATATTTAACGGGCGCAGATGGCTTGCGGCGGGGAGCTTATTTAGGATCGTGCGAACCGGCGAGATTAAAATTTTTTTGCCGCTTGCTTTGTAAAACGCGCTAAGAGCGGTGCTGATGCCCGCTAGCTCGCCCATGTAGCTGCGCAGATCCTCGCCGAAGCTCGCTCTAAAATCGGGCAGGCAAAAAGCCGCGTAGCCCATAAATTTAAGCACTTGCTCGCACGCCGCAGCCTCTTTATCGTCCTCACAGATCAAAAGCTCTTTTTGGTTTTGCAAAAAGTATTCGTAAACCTCGGCTTGCATTATTTAAACCTTTCGATCTGGTGCTGCACGACATTTGCGATCTCCTGCCACGATACGTTAGGCTCCAAGGTCGAGATATTTTTGAAATTCTGCGCGTTCCAGCTCATAAAATTTGCAGGATCAACGCTTTGAGCCAAAAACCTAACTTCGTAATGCAGGTGTGGACCGGTGCTGTAGCCGGTGTTGCCGCTATAGCCGATAAGATCACCCTTTTTAACCCAAGAACCGGGCGTTACGACCGCGGAGCTAAGGTGGCCGTAGCGGGTCTCAAAGCCGTAATTGTGCGATAAAATCACTAAAATTCCATATCCGCTGCCACTGCTGCCTGCAAACTGCACGAAGCCCTCTGCCGTCGCAAACACCGGAGTGCCCTCGCTCGCTCGCAAGTCGATGCCGTGGTGCATCCTCATAACGCCGCTGATTGGATGAGTACGCATCCCAAAAGGGCTAGTTACGCCGCGATACTGCATCGGAAGTCCATTAGGCACAGCGCTAAGAATCGCGCTCGCCGTTTTTTCGCTAGCTGCGATATGCGCGCCGGAGCCCTTTTTGCGCTCCTTTTTCATCTCATTCATCGCAAGCATTACCTGGATATCACTATCCAGCCCACCTCCATCGTCTTCGCGTCCGTCAAGCTTGGCAAGCACCTCCTCGTTTTTGCTCTCAAGCGCGATATTTTGCTCTTTTAGCGCGAGATTTTCGGCGTATAGGGTTTTGTTTAGCTCCTTTAAATTTGAACGGTCACTCGCGAGTTTAAATATCGCAAAAAACAAAACAAGCAGAAAAATTATAAAAAACGCGGATAAAATTTTAAGCTGAAATCTAAAATTTTCGCCGAAATACAGCGTCTTGGTGCCAAAGTGATCGCTTAGGGTAAGTTTAGTTTTAGCCACGGCGCGCCTCAAGCCATAAAATAAAATTTTCTACCAAATGAAACGAGCCGAAAACCAAATACTCCTCGTCCACTTTAAGCTCGCCGCAAAACGGCGAATGCGGAATTTTAAGTGCGTCAAGCGCGCGGGTTATCGCCTCTGCTGCCATTTCGCGATCCGCAACCTCGTAGCTAAAGATCTCCACGCGCTCTACCACGGGTGCTAAAGCTCGCAGCACCGCAGCTACGTCCTTATCGGCAAAAGCGTTGTAAATCAGCACGATCTTTCTGCCCCCGTAGATTTCGGTAATTTCGCGGGCTACTTGCTGTGCCGCAAGCTCGTTGTGCCCTACATCCACGCGTAAATTTGGCGCCAAAACTTCCATCCTGCCGCGTAAATTTAGAGGCGGTAGCTGCGAAATTTCAAATTTCAAATTTAAAAATTTCATCGCAGCAAGCGCTAGAGCTAAATTTGAAATTTGAAATTTAGGTAGATTATTGCGTGCGCAAAACTCCGCGATCTGCGCTTGCTCGCTCTTGCTTAAAAGCTCTGCTGCAAACCTCAAATGAGTTCCTTTTTGCTCTGCGATCTGCCGCGCGATACGAAGCGGAACCTCGCTCATCTCATCGCTTAAAATCGCCTCTTTATCCATCGTAATGAGCTTGGTGTGGGCGATCTGCTCTAGATTTTGTCCTAGCATGCCCAAATGATCGGTGCCGATCGGTGTAAAAAGCGACAGCATGCGCCCGAAGCTCGACGTAGCGTCAAACTCGCCGCCCATCCCGGCCTCGATCACGCAGTAATCGCAATCCCTAAAAAGCACTGCCGCCGCAAGAGTGAGATACTCGAAATACGACAGGCTATCTTTAAACTCCGCGGGCAAGCTCTCTTGCAAAAACTCATGCGCAAAATCTAGCTCCTCATCCGTAGCATCACGACCTAGCGAAATGGGAAGCGAGCTTTGAGCGGATTTAAAATTTTGCTCCGGCGAGAAATTGTAATTTTGCTCAGACGGCGATTTGAGATCTTGAGAATTCCATGAATTTTGTGTAGAAGCAGAATTTTGCGTATCGATGGAATTTTGCGCGATAAAATTCTGCTCGCTACAAAAATTTCGTGTGGTAGAAACGAAGCTTTGCAGGGCAGAATTCTGCTCGCCGTGCGAATTCTGAGTGGCGGAATTTTGCAAATTAGAAATAGAAATTTTAGAGGCGGAATTTTCTCTGTTCGCAAAATTTTGCATCTTTGCGGAATTTTGTTTTTCCGTAAAATTTGATGCCGAAGCGGAATTTTGCTCGTTTTTAAAATTTGAAGCGCCTGAATTTAACGCAAAAACAGGGCTTTGCGCGATGCGTCCGCCTAGATAGATGCGCTCGTTGAGCCTAAAAACATGCGGGCTGGTGTAGTGCCCGACGCTAAAGCCCGCTGCGGCGATCGCATTAGCCAAAAATCGCCCGGTGCTGCCCTTGCCATTGGTGCCGATGATCTGAATGACGTTTTTGAGCGGAATTTTATCTTTAATGGCGGCATATGCCCGTGGGAAGCGCTCATAGTCGATTTTTTTGTAATAAATCGGGCGATTTTGCAAAAATTCTTTAATGCTGCGCCCGCTCAAGTCTGAATCCCCTAATCGCAAGCGCCGAAATAAACTCGTCAAACGCCTGCGCGGAGGCATTTTCGATCGCCTTGTAGCGGTCCTTATCGCTAATGATCGAGCTAGTATCGTAGCTATTTTTGACTAGGCGGCTAACTTTAAAATCGTAATCGCCCACGCAATCCTTGCTGAAAACCTCTCCGTTTTTAAGCTTGGTGCTAAAATTTACGATGAGATTTGCGCGGTAGCTAGTGACGTAGCCGAACTGATCGTATGAAAGCTCGCTAAAGCTTAGGCTTTTTATGCTCGCTACTACGATCGTCTGCGCCGAGTTTTTATCCGAAAGGCTCATCCCTAGGCGCTGGAGCATGCCCTGCCTGATCGCGTCTTTGATCGCGACGGTGTTTTGCGGATCAGTCTTGCTCATCATCACATCCACAAATACGCTTCCACTCATCGTCTCTTTCGCGATCCTCGAAACGGGCTTGTAGCCGCAGCCGATTAAAAAAATCAAACAAAAAACGGTTAAAACTCTTCTCATCTTCGCCTACTTTATCACCAAATTTACGAGCTTGTTTTTGACATAAATTTCTTTTATAATGCTCTTGCCCTCTAGCCATTTGGCGCAGTTTTGCTTTGCAAGGCTTAAAATTTCGCCCTCGCTTAGGCTCGCACCCGCTTCAAACTCGGCGCGCTTTTTGCCGTTAATCGTGACGGCAAGCTTGATAGTATCGCTCTCGAATACCTCTTCGCAAACTCGCAGCTCGCCGAAATTTCGTCTTTTAAACAGCCGCTCGCTAAGCTCGGCGCAGATGTGCGGCACGATAGGCTCGAGCAGGCACAAGATCACGAAGTAGCCCTCGGTAAATACGTCTTTGTTACTCTGCGCGTTTAGCGCATTTAGCGCCTCCATACACGCGGCGATTAGGGTATTGAAAGCAAAGCTGCTCTCATAAACCTGCTGCGACTTCTTAAGCGCCTCGTAAACTTTGAGGCGGGCGTATTTTTCCTCTTTATTTAAAGTGGCGTGGTCGATTTGTGGAATTTTATCAGTAGCGTAGGCATTTTCGGCGCGATCGTAGAGGCGACTTAAAAATTTATACGCGCCCTCTACCGCGCTGTCGTTCCACTCAAGCTCCTTTTGCGGCGGTGCGGCAAAAAGTATAAAAAGTCTCGCCGTATCGGCGCCGTATCTCTCGATAATATCATCGGGATCGACGGTATTTCCCTTGCTTTTACTCATCTTTGCGCCATCTTTTAGCACCATACCCTGAGTTAGCAGCCGCTCAAACGGCTCGCTATCGCGCAGATAGCCTATGTCGCGAAGAGCCTTTTGGAAAAATCTCGCATATAAAAGGTGCAAAATCGCGTGCTCGATGCCGCCAATATACTGATCGACGTTCATCCAGTAATTCACGCTTTGCTCGTCAAACGCCCGCTGCCGCCACGTCCGCTCGTCGCTTGCGTAGCGCGCGAAATACCACGAGCTTTCAAAAAAGGTATCGAGCGTGTCGGTCTCGCGCACTCCGTTGCCGCCGCATTTAGGGCATTTGCAAAACTTCCAGCTAGGATGCGTATCGAGTGGATTACCCTTGCCGGTGATCTTAATATCCTGCGGAAGCTCTACGGGCAAATTTGAAATTTCTTCGCTTACCAGCCCGCATTTTGGGCAGTGGATCATCGGGATCGGCGCGCCCCAGTAGCGTTGGCGACTCACTCCCCAATCGCGCAGTTTAAAATTTACCACGCGGCGTCCGAGCCCTAGCTCCTCAAATTTTGAGATAACGGCGCCTTTTGCCTTCTCGCTATCCATGCCGCTAAATTCCGCGGAATTTACCAAAACTCCGCTCTCGACGTAAGCTTTGCTAGCGTCGTAATCACCGCTTTTAGAAGTGATGCTTTGAACGATCGGCAGGTTAAATTTCTTTGCAAACTCGAAATCTCTTTCATCGTGCGCAGGCACAGCCATTACCGCACCGCCGCCGTATTCTGCTAGGACGAAATTTGCAGTCCAAACGGGGATTTTTTTGCCGCTTAGCGGATGAAGTACGCTGATTCCGAGGCTCACGCCGTCTTTATCGCTTGCTTGACGCTCACGCGGGCTTTGATTTAAAATTTCTCTCACCTTCGCCGCAGCTTCGGCGCCGAGTAAATTATTATCCAAAAGTCTCTTTACGACCTCGTGCTCGGGCGCGACCGCCGCATAGCTCATGCCATAAATCGTATCGGGGCGCGTCGTAAAGACCTTAAAGCCCTCGATGCCACCAAGCTTGGCGCTGCTTTGCTCGTCAAATTTAAAGCTAAATTCCAAACCCTCGCTGCGCCCGATCCAGTTTTCCTGCATCGTAAGCACCTGAGCGGGCCACTTGCCCTCAAGCTGTTTTAGGCAATCCAAAAGCTCCTGCGCGTAGGCGGTGATTTTTAGGTAGTAGCCAGGCATCTGCTTTTGCACGACCTCGTTGCCGCAGCGCCAACACCTGCCCTCCTCGACCTGCTCGTTGGCAAGCACCGTCTGATCGTGCTCGCACCAATTTACCACGGCGCTTTTTCTGTAGATGAGCCCTTTTTCAAAAAGTTTGATGAAAAATTCCTGCTCCCAGCGCGTATAAAGCGGATCGGAGGTAGCAAGCATGCGACGAGCCGAAAAGCTAAAGCCCAGGCGGTGCAGCTCATTTTTCATATAATCGATATTTTCGTAAGTCCAAGTTTTAGGGTGAATGCCGTGTTTGATCGCCGCATTTTCCGCGGGCATACCGAAGCTGTCAAAACCGATAGGCTGAAGCACGTTGTATCCACGCAGCCTATAATAGCGGCTCAGCGCGTCGCCGATGCTGTAGTTTCGCACGTGCCCCATGTGGATGCGGCCGCTTGGGTAGGGAAACATCGAAAGGATATATTTTTTAGGCAGGCTATAATCGTCCTTAGGCTCGAAAACTCCCTCTTCGTCCCAAATTTTCTGCCATTTAAGCTCAATACTTTTACTATCGTAAGGCATTTTGCGCTCCTAGAATTCGTCTTTGGTTTTTGCCGACTCAATCGCTATTAAAATTAGCGAGAAAAAGTTTGCAAGTAGCGCGCCGATCGCAAGCGAGGTCACAATCGACAGATCTCCCGGCGCTACTACAATCAAAACGAACGCCGGTATGAGATGCAGATCCGCGACGAGCGAGCTTGCAAAAAGCTCAGCTGCTAGCATATTTCGCACGCCTACTTTCAAAAGCGTCGAGACTGCATTCACGCTGGTTGCTATGAAAAGTAAAATTTCATTCTTCTCATACAAAAACCCGCCTATCGTAGTCATACTCATAAGCGCAAAAAATATGTAAATTACCCTTCCCCAGTTCATCTTTTATCCTTACACCGTGCCTTTTTCATACATGGCGCGATTTTTTTCTTTCTCTTTGATACGACGCTGTTTTTCAGCCAAAAACGCGCGGTATTTCTCGACATTAAATTTAAACAAAATCAGCATCGGAGCAGCTACAAATACGGAGCTGAAAGTTCCTGCTATGACGCCTATTAGCATCACGAAGCTAAAGCCGTGGATCATCTCGCCGCCCCAGACGAATAAAATCACGATGACGATGAGAGTCGTAAGCGAAGTAAGCAGTGTGCGCGATAGCGTATGAGAGATCGATTCGTTTATAACCTCATCAAGCTTAATCGATTTGCTATCTTTTACACCTTCTCGAATTCTATCGAAAACAACGATGGTATCGTTAAGCGAGTAGCCCATTATAGTTAGCAGTGCAGCTAAAATTTCAAGGTTGAAATCCACGCCGGCTAAAATCATCGCACCTACGGCAACTACGACGTCGTGCAGATCCGATAGTACGGCTGCAATCGCAAATCTCCACTCAAACCGCAGGGTGATATAAACCAAAATAAGCGCAAACGACACACATACCGCTAAAATTCCGTTTGTGCGAAGCTCTTCACCGACTTTAGGACCTACGATATCGACCTTGCGAATGTCGAAGTTTCCGCTGCCTTGCAAAATTTTTTGCGCCGCTAAAGCGGGATTATCGCCCAGTTCGCTCGCAGCGCCTGAATATCTAATCGTGACCTCTTGATCGCTACCAAATTCCGTAACGTTGATATTGCCTAAATTTGCCGCTTCGAAGCGCTTTCTGATCTCATCAAGTGGTGCTTTGGTGTCGTATTTAACCTGAATGAGTGTACCGCCGCTAAAATCGATACCGTAATTAATGCCCTTAATGAAAAATAGCGCAATAGAGCCTATTATTAAAACAGCAGAAAGCGCAAAAGTAAAATATCTAAATTTCATAAAATCATAAATTTTACCCTTATCAAACACTTGCATTTGCGCCTCCTCTTACTTTATAACCGAGCCAAAGCGCGGTATTTTTGCTTTTTTCCATCTTATCCATTACTAACTCAAACATTCCGTGAGTGCCTAAAATAGCCGTTATCATCGACGCTACGATACCGATACTCATCGTGACGGCAAAGCCCTTCACTGGACCCGTGCCGTAAGCATAAAGCGCAGCAGAAGTAATTAGCGTAGTGATATTTGAATCCACGATCGCGCTCATCGCATTTTCATAGCCTTTATTTATGCTTTGGCGGATTGAAACTCCCGTCCTTAGCACCTCTCTAACGCGCTCATTAATGATTACGTTCGCATCCACGGCCATTCCGATAGTTAGCACGATTCCCGCCATTCCAGGAAGCGTTAACGTTGCACCGAATAGCGCCATACAAGCGATCAAAAACAAGATATTGACCACAAGTGCGATGTCAGCAAAAAGCCCCGCCACGCCGTAGTAGAAAATCATAAAGATCAAAA
Source organism: uncultured Campylobacter sp. (assembly GCF_963518785.1). NCBI lineage: Bacteria > Pseudomonadati > Campylobacterota > Epsilonproteobacteria > Campylobacterales > Campylobacteraceae > Campylobacter > uncultured Campylobacter sp. The sequence goes on along the minus strand of NZ_CAUQKJ010000001.1, from coordinate 35,874 downwards.
TCGCAACCGCTGCAAGGCTTAGCGCTGCCATACTTTTATCGATGCTATCTTGTCCTAGGCTAGGACCGATACTGCGTGTCTCTGAGACTTTAACAGGAGCCAAAAGCGCGCCGCTTCTAAGCGCAATCGCTACGTCGTGCGCCTCCTCGACGCTAAATCCGCCGCTGATCTGACCGCTGCCGCCGCCGATGCGCTCGTTGATGCGCGGTGCGGAATAAACCTTGCCATCAAGCACGATCGCAAGGCGCTTACCGACGTTTTTGCCGGTAAAATCGCCAAAAATTTGAGCGCCTTGAGAATTCAGCGTAAAATTTATGATCGGCTGGTTGGTGTGCTGATCGAAAGCAACCTTCGCATCGACTAGCATCGCGCCGTCTAGCACTGGAATTTCGTTTATGAGATACTTGTAATTCGGATTTTTAACGTCGGGATAGATCACGTCGCCGTAAGCTCTGGCATCCGCTGCACTGATAGTCTGCGCGCGATCTTGGCGCACGTCGTCCACCGCCATAAGCTGCAAGTGGGCCGCTTTGGCGATCAGATCCTTGGCGCGTTGCTCATCCGCTGCACTTTTGACGCCCGGAAGCTCAACCAAAATATAACTCTCGCCCTGCTTTGCTACCGTCGGCTCCGCAAGTCCGAATTGATCTAGGCGGTTTCGGATAGTCTCAACGGCCTGTTCGATCGCGTATTTTTTAGTCGCTTCGACCTCCTCAGGTGTTAGTGTGACGCGGTATTTTTCGCCAGATTTTTGAATGTCTAATCCGCTTGCGGCGCTATGCAAAATCGCATCAAATTTGGAAGCCTCGTCTGCGTCTAAAATTTCAAACTCAAACGAATCGCCTTCCAATTTTAGCCCGTCCATCAGCAGATCATCGCGCTTGGCGGCGTAATTGACGCTCGCGGCGATCGATTTGATCTTTGAGACGACAGCCTCGTCGCTTTGAACCTCAAGCAGCATGTGAAGCCCGCCTTGCAGATCCAAACCCAAGTTTATCTTGCTTCCCTTTTCGGTCTGAAAGATCGAAGGCGCGGCAAAAATCGCCGAAAAAATAACCGCAGCCAAAAAGATCAGCAGGCGATATGAAATTTTACTGCTCATCTAATTTTCTTGCCACAAATTGTTTATCCAGCTCAACCATGACCTCATCGTTAAGCTTAACTGTGATAAAATCATTGTTTGTTTTCACGACCGTGCATTTTATGCCACCGCTAGTTATGATCTTATCGCCTTTGCCGAGCGCATCGACCATCGCTTTATGATCCTTGGCCTGCTTTTGCTGCGGTCTGATAATCAAAAAATACATAATCGCAAAGATTACGACGATAGGCAGGATTGATGCAAAGAAGTTTCCTTGTTCCATGTGTTTCCTTCATTAGAAATTTAAAAAGTAGCTATTTTACATTAAGTTACATAAATAAAGGCTTTGTTCTTGCCCTTGCGCTTTCAAATTTTATTTTTGTAGAAATTTTAAGCTCTAAATTTGACGGTTTAATTGCTCTAGCGGCGGAATTTTTCTCGCCTTTAATTGCGATAGCGGCACTTTTTTATCTGCTAAAAGCAAGCAAGGCGGAGTGGTTTTGGTGCGGATTTTTTATCGGCGCGCTGTGGATGCACTGGATCAGTTTCAGCCTGATCTATTTCGATCTTGCGTTTTTGATCCCGCTTGAAATTCTTGGAATTTGTCTCGTTTACGCCTTTATTTTCCGCATCTTTGCGATCTTTGACGCGCCGGTTTTGCGCGCTGCATGCCTTTTAGCGCTGAAATTTATCCATCCTTTCGGCTTTGATTGGCTAAATTTTGAACTGCTGCTAAGCCATGGAATTTTCAGAGCCGATCTTAGCGCGCTGACTCTGATTTTAGCGGGGCTTTGCACGGTTTTGTATCTACGGGGGCGCGGCGCCCGGGCTAAACTTAACGCCCTAATTTTCACGGCGTTTTTGATCTGCGCATTGCAATTCAGCCAAAAAGAGCCCGAGCCGCTACCGATTAAAATTTCACTCGCAAACACCGACATTTCGCAGCACGACATCTGGGCGAAAGATAAAATTTTATCCGCCGCGTTGGCAAATTTAGCTCGAATAGACGATGCGATCGCAGCGGGGCAGGACGCGATAATTTTGCCCGAGAGCGCCTTTGCGATGCCGCTAAATTTAGAAAACGTGCTAGTTGAAGCTCTAAAGGAAAAATCGCGCGCAATTACTATCGTAGCGGGCGCGGAAGCGTATGAGAACGGGAAATTTTACAACAGCGCCTATCTTTTTGCGAACGGGGAAATGAAGCGCTTCGATAAGCACATTTTGGTGCCGTTTGGCGAAATGGTGCCGCTGCCCGAATTTGCGCGAAATTTTATCAACCGCGTGCTGTTAGGCGGTGCGACCGATTTTTCGACGGCTAGCGGTTTTAGCGACTACGAGCTTGGCGGGCGAAGCGTAAGAAGCGCAGTTTGCTACGAGGCTACGCGCGCAGAGCTTTACGAAGGCTCGCCCAAATACGTCGTAGCGATCAGCAATAACGGCTGGTTCGTGCCGAGCTACGAGCCCTATTTGCAGCGCCTCATAATCCGCTACTACGCGAGCTTGCACGGCACATTGATCTATCACGCTGTAAACGGCAGCGCTAGCGAGATAATCGCTCCGAAAAAGATCTGGATAAAACGCCTTAAAGATCATCTAAAATAGCCTAAAAAGTTATTTTTAAACGACTTTTGGATAATATTTTAAAATTTTATTAGGAGCTAAATTTATGGCTAAATACAATCGCATACTCGTAAAATTTTCGGGTGAAGCGCTAGCGGGAGAGAACGGCTTTGGGATCGACAGCGAAATTTTAAAATTTATCGCCAAAGAGATCAAGCAGCTCGTGGAGGGCGGCATCGAAGTAGGCATCGTAATTGGCGGCGGCAACATCATAAGAGGCGTAAGCGCCGCAGCTAGCGGTATCATCAAGCGCACCAGCGGCGATCATATGGGCATGCTAGCGACCGTCATAAACGCAATCGCTATGAGAGAAGCGCTGGAATACGCAGGCATGGATGTGCGCGTGCAAAGCGCGATAAAGATGGAGGCGATCTGCGAGACCTTCATTATCGGCCGTGCCAAAAGACACCTGGAAAAGGGTCGCGTCGTGATCTTTGCCGCAGGCACGGGAAATCCGTTCTTCACGACCGATACCGCGGGCACTCTCCGCGCTATCGAGATCGGAGCCGACGCCATCATAAAGGCCACCAAGGTAATGGGGATCTACGACAAAGATCCGCAAAAATTTAAAGACGCCAAATTGCTTTCCAAAGTCACTTACGATCAAGCCCTGCACGACAACATCAGGGTGATGGACGATACGGCTATCGCGCTTGCTAAAGACAATGCGCTTCCGATCATCGTATGCAATATGTTTAAAAGCGGAAATTTATACAAAATCGTCGATGGCGGAGATCTAAGCTCCTGCTCGATCGTAAAAAACTGAAATTTAAAATTTAAGGAGAATTGATGAGAACTGAACAAATTGTAGCCAAGGCTTTAAAAGTAACGGGCGGAGACAGGTACAAGCTATCTTTGATGATAAGCAAACGCGCCGAGCAGCTAGCCGCTGGCGAACCTCCGCTCATAGAGAACGTAGATACTCGCAGGATGAAATTTGCCGATATAGCAATCTTGGAACTAGCCGAAGGTAAGATCGCATTAGATGGAATCGTTGACAAGGATTAATGATAACTTCTTAGAAAGTCTCATCGACGATGTCGTCGATACCAAAGACATTCAAAGCGCCAAGCAGCTGCTTTATAATCTAAAAGAGCCCACTCCGTTACTGGTGGATGCTATAAATTTATGCATCGCGCAGCACGACGGGCAGTTTCGCAAAAGCGGCGAGCCGTATGCGATCCATCCGATTTTGGTAGCCTGCTTCGTATCTTTTATGGGTGGAGACGACGCGATGGTAATATCTGCGCTATTGCATGACGTAGTAGAGGATACAGATTACAGCATCGAGCAGGTTAGACAAAGATTCGGCGACGAAGTAGCCAAAATCGTGGAAGGGCTTACTAAAATCGTAAACATTAGAGAGGATAAATTAGCTCCATCCGGCGATAGCAACGCCAAGCTTCGCACCACCGCGCTTACCTTCCGCAGGATGCTGATGATCTCCATTAACGATCAGCGCGTCCTAGTCGTAAAGCTCTGCGATAGGCTGCACAATATGCTAACCCTAGACGCACTTCGCCCCGATAAACAAAAACGCATCGGCGAGGAGACGCTTTTGGTTTACGCGCCGATCGCGCACAGGCTTGGAATTTCATCGATCAAAAACGTGCTTGAAGATCTTAGCTTCAAATACGTTATGCCTAAAGAGTATTCTGCGATCGCCGATTACGTCGAGGAGCATAAGCAGCAGCTTCAGATGAGCTTGAGCAAATTTAGCGAAAAGATCAAGGAGTATATGCTTTCAAACGGCTTTAGCGAGGGTAGCTTTGAGATCCAAAAGCGGATGAAGCACTACTACTCGATCTTTTTAAAAATGCAGCGCAAAGGAATTTCGATCGAGGAGGTGCTCGATCTTTTGGCTATACGCATCATCGTGCAAAAGCCGATGGATTGCTACTTAGCTCTGGGTATAATCCATACTAAATTTAACCCGCTCATATCGCGCTTTAAGGATTATATCGCGCTTCCTAAGCAAAACGGATATCAGACGATCCACACGACCGTTTTTAATGAAAGCATGATCGTAGAGGTGCAGATCCGCACCTTCGATATGCATAACACCGCAGAATTCGGTGTCGCCGCTCACTGGAAATATAAATATAGCGGCTCGATCAATCCGAAGCTCGATTGGCTAAACGACATCGGCATGCAGGAAGAGGACGACGCCAACGCCGAGGATCTTTACGAATACGCCAAAGACAGCCTCTACGTCGAGGATATCGCCGTGTATTCGCCCAAGGGCGGAATTTTTACATTGCCGCGAGGCGCCACGGCGCTTGATTACGCCTACGAGATACACTCTCAAGTGGGCTTAAAAGCGACCGAGGCCTTTATAAACCGCGTCAAGGTGCCGCTTCTAACGGAGCTTAAAAACGGCGACATCGTTCATATCATCACCGGAAGCGAGCCACACTACCGCTGCAGCTGGCTAAGCTCGGTAAAAACGGGCAAGGCGCGCGCGACGATAAAGGCATTTTGCAAGCAAAAGATCAGAGATATAAATTTTGAAGTAGCGATTAAAATTTTATGCGCGATCTTTACGACGAGCAAGGAGAGCATTCTAAGCTGGCTTGAAAAAGAAAATTTAAACAAAAAGATCAGCAAAGCTGCCTATGACTCGGTATTTTTAAAAGACGTCGTAAACGCGCTGAAAAAATACCCGCTCAAAGAGAAATTTTTCAATATGAAATTTCGCAGCAAGTATGAGATTGAGAAGCAAAAATTTGACAACATCGTGGTGTATTCAAATTTTAAAATCGACGAGGTTGAGTTTGATTACTGCTGCAACCCAAAGCGCGGTGACGACATCATCGGCTTTCGCAACGGACACGGCGTGACGGTGCATCATAAGCTGTGCGAACGCGCAAGCGAGCTAATCAAAACCGATGAGATGATCTTCGTAAAATGGACGCGCAATGCGCCGCACCGCTACAAGATCATATTAAATTTAGAAAACAAGCGCGGCTCGCTGGCGACGTTTTTGAACTATTTAGTCAAGCTCGAGGTCGATCTAGTATCGATAAGCCTTAACGAAAATAGCGAAACGACGTCGGATTATTTTGAGATTATCATCGAGCTAAACGAAAATTTAGACTCCACGGAGATTAAAGACAAACTCAAAAACCGCTTTAAAATCGTGGATTTCGTATCACTTACGGACGTATATAAAAACTAAATAAGGGAGAGCAAATGGCTGACATTCAAGGCATTATGGAAAATTTTAAGCGCGGTGTCGCGGAGATCATCGGCGAAGAGCAAATAGAGGCACTGATTAGGCGCTACTACGACAGCGGCGAGGTCTTTTACGTCAAAATCGGCATGGACCCCACTGCTGCGGATCTGCACCTAGGGCACGCCGTCGTGCTAAATAAGCTTGCATTTTTGCAAAACCACGGCGCGATCGTGCAGTTTCTAATCGGTGATTTTACCGCTCAAATCGGCGATCCTACGGGCAAGAGCGAGACTCGCAAAAAGCTAGCGCGCGAAGTTGTGCTTCAAAACGCCAAAACCTACGAGCAGCAGGTCTTTAAAATTCTAAATCCCGCTAAAACCAAAGTGATGTTTAACTCCGAATGGACCAACCGCCTGGGTGCTAGCGGTATGATCGAGCTATCAAGCACTTTCAATGTTGCCAGGATGCTCGAGCGCGACGACTTTGAGAAGCGCTACAAGGCAGAGCAGCCGATCAGCATCAGCGAGTTTATGTATCCGCTACTGCAGGGATACGACAGCGTTTGCATGAAATGCGATATAGAATTCGGCGGTACCGATCAGAAATTTAATCTTTTAATGGGTCGCCAGCTGCAAAGAATTTATGATGTCGGCAAAGAACAAAGCGTCGTGATGATGCCGCTTTTGGTAGGTACCGACGGCACAAACAAAATGAGCAAGAGCTTAGGCAACTATATCGGCGTAACCGATACGCCTCATGATATGTACGGCAAGGTGATGAGTATCAGCGATGCGTTAATGTGGGATTGGTATAATCTACTAAGCCAAAAGAGCAGCGAAGATATTGAGCTAATAAAAGGCTTCGTGGCGGATGGCTCGATCCATCCCAAGGCGGTTAAGGAGGAGCTTGCCTCCGAGATCGTCACGCAATTTTATGACGAAAACACCGCCTTTGAGGCCAAGCAGGAATTTGACCGCGTCCACGGCGCCGGCGAGCTTCCTAGCGAGATCAAGGAATATCACGTAAGCTCGCCTGCATGGATCGTAAAGGCGTTAATTAGCTGCAAGCTTGCCGTATCCAGCTCGGATGCGCGCAGGCTAATAAAATCAAACGCCGTCAGTATCGATCAAAATAAAATTTTAGATGAGCAGCTTCAGCTTAGCTCGGGCGAATACACGCTTCAAGTAGGGAAGAAAAAATTCGCCAGATTAAAGGTAGATTAATGAGTATAAAAATAGGCAAACACGAGATTGCGCACCCGATAATTCAAGGCGGCATGGGACTTGGTATCAGCTGGGATAATCTTGCCGGCAATGTCAGCCTAAACGGCTGTCTAGGCGTCATTAGCTCGGTCGGCACCGGCTACTACGAAAATCTTAAATTTGCCAAAAAATCGCTCGATGGCAGACCATATCAAAGCGAGAATTTTTATAGCAAAGAGGCGCTTTTTACCATCGTGCAAAACGCCCGTAAAATTTGCGGCGATGCGCCTTTGGGGATGAACGTAATGTGTGCGGCGAACGACTACGAACGCATCGTGCGCGACACGTGCGAGGCGGGTATCGACATCATCATAAGCGGCGCCGGGCTTCCTACCAATCTGCCGGAATTTACGGCCGATTTTCCGGACGTCGCGCTCGTACCCATCGTCTCCTCAGCTAAGGCTCTTAAGATCATCGCCAAGCGCTGGAAGCAGCGCTACGACAGAATTCCCGACGCCGTAGTGCTCGAAGGCCCTCTTAGCGGCGGACATCAGGGCTTTACCTACGAGCAGTGCGGCGATCCGGCGTTTGCGCTAGATAATCTAATCCCGCAAGTAAAAGCAGAAATCTCGCAATGGGGCAACTTCCCGCTCTTTGCCGCAGGCGGAATTTGGGATAAGAGCGACATCGAACGCGTGAAATCTTTGGGCGCGGATGGCGTGCAGATGGGTACGCGCTTCATCGGCACCTTTGAATGCGACGCCGCAGAGGAATTTAAGCAAGTACTTCTTAACGCCAAAAAAGAGGACATCCGGCTTCTAAAATCGCCCGTAGGCTATCCCGCGCGCGGCATTCATACTAATCTGCAAGATATGATCGCCGCAGGCACGGCGCCTAAGATCCGCTGTATCAGCAACTGCGTAAGCCCTTGCGAGCGCGGCAAAGGCGCTAATGCCGTAGGATACTGCATCGCCGACCGCCTAAGCGACGCGTATCTGGGTAAAACGCAAAGCGGTCTGTTTTTTACCGGTGCGAACGGATGGCGATTAAACGAGATAATATCCGTGAAGGAATTGATAGAAAAACTTATAAATGGCGAAGATAGTTAAAATTTTTCTAATCGCAGCTTTTAGCTGCGTATTGGCGTTTGGAGCTTCGAGCGAGGCGTTTTTTGCGAAATTCGACAAGGATTTCATCGTAGCGACGCCGAATTACAAGCGCTCGCTGCACAAGGAGCTAAAATCGCTCTACCAAGGCGCGTCCGATAAAGAGGTCCGCATCAAAGCGCTAAAGAGGCTGGTTTACAGCTCGAAAAATTTAGGACTCGACTCCTCGCCTTATGAATCTGCGCTAGCCAAATTACAAGGCAAAGCAAGCGATAGCAGCACGAATTCTAAAAAGCTCAAAGATGAAAACGCAAAAAATTCCAAAAGCTCGGACGAGAAAAATGCTTCAAATTTAGCGCATAGCCCCAAAGCCTCCGCCTCAAAAAATTCTAAGAATTCAAAAAATTCCACTTCCAAAAATCTCAAAAAGACGCGCGCGCCAGAAGAAGCCGATCTAAGCTCGCTATCTAGCGAGGATTTGGAATTCTTACGCTCGACTAGACCTCACGGCGCGGACGACGCAAAAAATTCAACAGACGATCCGCATGGCAGCGACTCAAGCGAAAATCCCGCAGGAGCCGACGACTCCTTACAAGCGCAGAATTCCGCGGATAGCGCTACGACTGAGCGATTAGATTCTGAGCTTCGCAAAAGCAGTATAAAAAAATCCGCCCCCGATGCCAAACTCGCTTTAGCATCACTGCGCGGCGATAAAAACGAGATCGTACTTGAGTTCAACCGCGATCTAAAGCGCGGCGATTATAAAGATTTTACGATCGCAAGTAGCGATAATTTTCGCTTCGTGATTGATTTTAGCGCGCGGCAAAAATCGCAAAAAACACGGCTTAAAGATAGCTTTGTTAGCGATGTACGCGTCTCGCAATACAACGATAAAACCGTGCGCATCGTACTTAGCGATCCGAAAGAATTCAATGCAAACGTTGAAATTAACGGCAATATGATGATTTTAAGTACGGCTGAAGGCTTAAAAGCCGCAAAATCTGCGCGCGCAGAAAAAAACAAGGATCAAAAATCAGGGCGCAAACGCGGGCGCGAGCAAGATAGCGAGCCGCAAATCAGCACGATAGAGGAATCAGGGGGCGCCAAATCGACCTCTGTGGCCGCCGGTAAAATTTACAAATCCACTAAGGGCAAGCTCATCGTAATCGACCCCGGTCACGGCGGCAGCGATTCTGGCGCGGTCGGAAACGGGCTAAAGGAAAAAAATGTCGTGCTAGCCACATCCAAAAAGCTCGGTGCGCTGCTTACCAAGCGCGGATACAAGGTGCTTTATACGCGCAGCACCGACGTGTTTATAAATTTAAGGTCGCGCACCGCTTTCGCCGCTAAAAGAAATGCTGATATGTTTATTTCGATCCACGCAAACGCCGCTCCTAACGCTAGCTCAGCACTTAAAATGAGCGGTGTGGAGACCTTTTTCTTAAGCCCGGCTAGAAGCGAACGCAGTAAAAACGCCGCCGCGCTCGAAAATAGGGGCGATTTGGAGGATATGAATACCTTTTCAAAGCAGACCTTTTTAAATTTCTTAAATCGCGAGAAGATAATATCCTCAAACAAGCTTGCCATCGATATTCAAAGCTATATGCTAAGCTCGGTCAAAAAGAGCTTTTCAAGCAGAGACGGAGGCGTGCGCGAGGCGCCATTTTGGGTGCTGGTGGGCGCTACGATGCCCGCGGTGCTCGTGGAGATCGGCTACATTACGCACCCGCAGGAGGGTAAAAATTTAGGCAAAAGCGCCTATCAAGACCGCATCGCTCAGGGTATCGCAAACGGCGTGGACGCGTACTTTCAGAAAAACAAGTGATGAAATTTTACGCGCTACGCATTTTGCGAGCTAGATGAAATTTTATTTCGGCGCCAAGATTTGCTCCGCGGATATAAGTTTGGCGAGCGGCACAAATCTTGCGTATAAACAAAGCGCGAAGGCGGTAAATTTAAAATTTAAAGCCCATCGCGCTAAATTTAAAGCAAAACGTGCGGCGCTTGGGTGCAAAATTCGCTCGCGTGCAAAATATTTACTACGAGCAGGTAAATGTTACGGAGCGTCTTGCGGCGCCACGAGCTAGGGATATATACAGCTTAGGCGCGGAATTTTAGCGCAGCTCGGCATAAAATTTTTAAACGTGGACTTGGCGCTACTTGCTCAGCAGAGTGCGGCTGGCGGTAAAATTTACCGACAGAATCACATTTAAGCCGCGCGAAAAATAGCGATTTTGTCGCGCCTAATGCGAATCGTGTTTCAAACCGCGTCCGCGCAATTAGGATTGCGTTTAAGTTATGAGCGTGTATATCGCGCCAGTCGCGCTTAAAACAGCACGGCCGCGCCCTAAAATTTCGCGCCACGTTCGCAGAGCGCACGATATTTGCGTAATGCTGCGAACGCGGCAGTTACAGCGTGCCGATGCCTGCGCTGTATATGTATTAAAGGCGCGGCTGAATCGTAAATTAAAGATAAATTTTAAAAGGTCTGAAATGAAAAAAATCGTATTTTTGATCCTGCTCTTCGCAGCCGTTGCGCTCGCGCTCTACGTCACTTCGCGCGTAAATCCGAGCCTTTTCGCCGAAATCAAAATCCTAGGCGCGCTGCTAAACGCCACGATCTTCGGCGTCGCGCTCATCGCCTTAGCGATCGGCGAAAAGGATGTAGTGCGCTTTCCGTTTCTTACTGCCTCGCTACTGGCGCTATTTTCGGGGCTGGTAGAGGGCGTACTGCTCTTTGAAAACCGCTATTACATCGCGATCACGGCGGTGGCGTTCGTCGCCTTCGTCTTTTATCTGCAGATCAGGCACAAAAGATTTTCAAATAAAATTTATAAAAATTCTGCGGACAAAGGCTCTAAAAATTTAGATGAGAGCGCAAATTTAAAAGACGGGGACTTCGGCGGCGCAAAAGATGCGCAGAAGCCGCAAAATAAAAGCGCCGCGACGGATGAAATTTTAAGCTTTAAAAGCGGCGGCGAAATTTCAAATTCTCAAAACGAGGATGAAATTTTAAACTCTAGTGGCGACCTTGGTGAAAATTTCGCGAGCGGCGCCGATGAAAATTCTGCGCATCGCGCCGATGAAAATTCCGACGGAAATTTTAAAATTTCAAACGGTAGCGCGGGCGAAGGCAGCACGGGCGAAAATTCCGCGCAAAATTTCAATCAAGGCAGTGAAAATTCCGCACCCGACGCAAGGCGCGATAGATGATCAAATCCGCGCTGATCGCGCTTGCGGTGATATTTTTACTGCTTTTAAATTTAGCCAATCTTTTCGGCATGATAGGCATAAGCGGGCCGGTGCCTGCGATGATCTGGTTTGCGATCAGCTTCTGCGGGGTTTTTTATCTATACAAATTTTGCGGTGCAAAGCCCGTCGCGACGCGGATCGGGATCTTTGCCGTAGCCTTCGTGGGCGGGTTTTTCACGAGCGTTTTGTACTACGGATTTTTTAATTCGCAAACTTTGGAATTTGCCTTTACATACGCCCTTTTTGCGGTGGTATTTACGCTCGGAATCGGCGTGATTTTGTAGCGAGCTAAATTTATCACCTACTTCAAATTTACCGCTAGAAGCTCAAAATAAACCTCGCGCGATTTTGTAGAATTTCAAAATTTATCCGCGAACGCCAAATTTACATCCTGATCTTGTAGGTTTTGTAGTTATCCTTCATCCTAAACGTCAGCAAATTTTGTAAAATTCCAAAGAGGATCATAAAGGTGATGAAGCTACTACCGCCGTAGCTGAAAAACGGCAGCGGCACGCCCACGACGGGCGCGAAACCCACTACCATCGAGATATTGACGCCCGCGTAGATAAAGATGAGCGAGGCAAGCGCGCTCGTAAAGACCCGTATCAGATAATCGTTTTTAAAGTTGTAGTTCAGGCTCAGCAGATGCAGTATCAGCAGCGCATACAGCGCGATCAGCGCGGCAGCCCCCACGAAGCCGAAGCGCTCGATCGTATAAGCGAAGATAAAATCGCTCGTCGCAATCGGTAGAAATTTAAAGTGCGTCTGCGTCGCTTCGTCTCTATCCTTGCCGTAGATGCCGCCGTTTCCGATAGCAATGATCGCCTGCTTGACCTGGTAATTGGGCTCCTCGCTGATGAAATCGGCGATGCGCTTTTTTTGATAATCGTGCATGTTTTCGTACAAAATCGGCGAGCTGGCCACAAAAACGATGATGAGCGTGAGCCAAATTTTTTTATCCACGCCGATGATGAAAAGGATCGCAAATCCCGTCAAAAAAAGTATCGCGGCGGTGCCTAGATCGGGCTCTTTAGCGATCAGAACAAAAGGCAGAAGTATGTAGAAGCTAAGGCGCAAAAAATCCTTCAGCCCGTAGCCGTTTTTCGGCGGCGGATTTTTGTGTATCAGATACATCAGCATCAGGATAAATGCGGGTTTCATCACCTCGCTGGGCTGCAGCGTAAAATGCACGAAAGGGATCTCCAGCCAGCGCCTCGCTCCTAGCTTGCTAACACCGAAAAAATCGACGCTAAGCAGCAATATGATGTTGGTCCAATAAAATATCGGGATCAGATATAAAAATTTGCGTATCGGAAAGAGAAAAAACAGCGTAAAAACGGCAAATCCTACGCCGAAATAAACGACTTGCTTTGAGGATAGCACGTCGTTTGCCTCGCTTATTAAAACGTATGAAAAAACCACTATCGGCACGATTAAAAAAGGTTGAATGAAATCAAAATATGCTAAAATCTTTTTGTCAATTTTAAACAACGCTTAATCCTATTAAAATTTTGACGTAAGAATAGCCAAAAAAGGTATAAATTTGGATAATCTAATAGCACAATGCAGCGAAAGGCTCGACGTTTTTTTAAGCTCGCAGCTTGAAATTTCGCGCAATCAAATATCAAATTTAATCAAATCCGAAGCGGTCAGAGTGGACGGAGCCGTGCAGACTAAACCCGGCTACAAGCTATCCGCGGGCGAACTCGTGCACATCGACTACCCCGCGCCCGCGCCGCAGCAAACAAGCGCAGAGAGGCTAGATTTCGACATTGAAATTTTATACGAGGACGATGATCTGCTCGTGGTAAATAAGCCCGCGGGCCTTACCGTCCACCCCGCCGCAAGCGTCAAAGAGCCCACGCTCGTGGACTGGCTCAAATCTCGCGGCTATCTGCTCTCCACGCTCGGCGGCGAGCTTCGCGCGGGCATCGTGCACCGCCTGGATAAACTCACCAGCGGCGCCCTGCTCGTCGCCAAAAACAACGCCGCGCACGCCGCGCTCTCGGCGCAGCTAAGCGACAAGAGCATGGGGCGGATATACCTCGCGCTCATCGACCTGCCGCTGAAAGAGCCCTGCGTGATCGAGCGCCCGATCGCTCGCAACCCTGCAAACCGTCTAAAAATGGGGATAGTGCCCGGCGGACGCAGCGCAAAGAGCGCGTTTTATGAAATTTTAAGCGGCGCAGAACTAACGGAGCTTCAAAACTCCGCCCAGAGGTGCGATGAAATTTTAGGCGTGGACGACGGTACAGCTACCGACAAGAGCGCGGGGGCGGATAAAATTTCAGCCGCCGATAAAATTTTGGCTGCGAACGCAGGCGCAAGTAGAATTTCTACTGAAGAGAAAATTTTGGGCGACGCTACGGATAAAATTTCGGCTACCGATAAAATTTCAGACGCGACTACAGGCGCTGGTAAAATTTTAGCCGTGTCCACAAGCAAGGATAAAATTTTAAGCGCTAGCAGTGGTGCAGATACGAGTAAAATTTTAGCGACCAACACAAGCGCGCGCGGGAATGAAATTTTAAATGCAGACCCAACTGCGGGCGCAGATAAAATTTCGACTACCAACGTGAGTGCGAGCAAGAACGCGGGCATGGATGAAATTTTAAACGACTACGCGGGCATGGATGAAATTTTAAACGACTACGCGGGCATGGATGAAATTTTAGACGACTACGCAGGCACGGATAACGCGGATGAAATTTCAAATAATTGCATGCGGAGTGCGGATAAAATTTCAATCCAAAGCGCAGATAAAATTCCAAGCAGCCGCGCGGATAGCACAGATAAAATTTTAACCGCCAAAATGAGCGCGGATCAAACTCAGACCGCCCGTCTCGCCGAGAATAAAGCTTTAAATTTTAAAAATCCCGCTCAAAACCAAATTCTGCCACCGATAAGTCTAAAGAACTTCAATCTCGTCGCGGCGAAGCTCTTCACGGGTCGCACGCATCAGATCCGCGTGCATTTAAGCTCGATAAATCGGCACATTTTGGGCGATCATTTATACGGATTTAAGAGCGAAAACGCTAAAATTAGCAGGATTTTGCTCCATGCCTATTTGCTCTATTTCATCCATCCGCGAAGCGGCAAAGAGGTGAAAATTTGCGCGGGCTTGCCGAGCGAATTTCTAAATTTTACGACAAATCAAAAGGTAAAGGATGAAATTTATGAAAAAATTTTACCGACTAACGTTGAGCGCTACTTTAGCGATACTAGCGGCTGGCTGCGCTACGTCTAGCGCGCCTAGCGCAAGCGACGAGAGCCTTCCGCGCGTAGAGGGCATTAGGACGATCACGAGCGACAATGAGATCGGACTTGAGTGGCCTAGATACGACAGCAATACCGCCGTGCTGGGCTTTGTCGTTTACCGAGCGCCCGCAAGCGGCGGCGAAGCCAAAAAGATCGCCACCATCGCAGATCCATACTCCACCCACTACGTAGATACGAGGCTGCAGCCGGGCACTTCGTATAAATACACGGTGCGCACATACGGCGCCAAGGGCGTTTCGGCTCCATCTCCAGTCGCTATCGCAAGTACCGCGAAGATGCTAGAGTCCGTGCCGTTTGCGCAGGCTATCTACGGGCTTCCGGGCCGCGTTAAGATCATCTGGCGCCCGCATCCGGATCTTCGCGTAAGCTCCTATCTAATCGAGCGCCGTCCTAAGGGAGGCGAGTCGTGGAGCACGATTAAAGAGGTTCGCGGCAGACTTAGCGCCGAATATATCGACAATATCGATTATGGCGAAGGATATGAATACCGCATCACCGTCAAAACCGAAAACGGAGAGCTGTCCAAGCCTAGTGCAGTCATTGCCGCAGCGCAGGCAGAATAAAGTTTGCCAAATTTCATAACCCAAAGTGTGAGCCTGCCGCCGCTGCCGATTAAGCTCGGCGAGACCGAATTTTTAGAAACGGCGCGCGGCAGAAATCTGACGCTCGTGCGAACCAAAAGCTTTGATAGCGAGTTTTTTATCACCTTAAAGCCCGGCGGCGGCAAAGTGATAGTAAAGGGCGAAAAGATCACTAAGCCCGCCAAGATCGGTCATCTGCAGCGAGCGCTTGAAATTTTTAAAGAGCGCTTCTGCGGACGGATCATCTCGCAGGCGTTTGCTTACAAAGACAGCTCGCTTACCGAAAAAACGCCGCTGATTTTGGACGAGAATGAAATTTTATCCCTCGTAAAAAGCTCTAAATTTAATAAAATTTTCATCGAGATCGGCTTCGGCTCGGGCAGACACCTGCTTCATCAAGCGCGCTCAAATCAATACGCGCTGCTAATCGGCATTGAAATTTACAAGCCCGCGATCGAACAGGTCGCAAAACTAGCGATCCGCGAAGGACTGCAAAACATCGCTCTCATAGCCACCGACGCGCGAGTTTTGCTGAGCCTGCTTCCCGCAGGCTGCTTGCAGCGCGTATTTTTGCACTTCCCCGTGCCGTGGGACGACGCGCCGCACCGCCGCGTGATAAGCGACGAGTTCACCTCGCAGATCGCACGCACGCTCGGGCGCGGCGGCCGCTTCGAGCTTCGCACCGACAGCGAGGAGTACTTCCTCTACGCAATGCAAAAGCTCTCTCCCTACGTTCAGCGCAAAGCGGGCGAAATTTCGCACTTCAAAAACCGCGACGCCGCCGTAGCGAGCAAATACGAGGATAGATGGCGCAAAATGGACAAAGACATCTACGATCTGATCTACGAGAACAAAACTGCGGGCCTGGGCGAACCGCAGCGGTTTGAGATGGAATTTTTAAAATTTGACGCAGCGGCAATCGCACGAAATTTTAAAAATTTCACCTTCAAAGGCGAGGATTTTTTCGTGCATTTTGAGGAAATTTTTTATTTTGACGCGCAAAAAAGCTTGGACGCGGGCAGCGCTTGCGCGGCAGGCGGCGTAAATTTAGGCAGCACGGGCGAAGCGATGAACGACGAGACTATAAATTTAGACGCGGCGCGCGACGGAAATTTAACCAAGCGCGCGAGCATGGATGAAATTTTAGCAAGTGGCGGCAAAATTTCATCTACGACAGCGGGCGATAAAATTTCAGCTTGCGAGAACGTTACGCAAATTCTAAAAAAAGCAAGCAGCACACTGAATACAAACCGCGCTGATGAAGAGGGTGCAAAAGACGGCGCAAATTTAAACGAGAATCGCTTGAGCGCAAAGAGCGTAAATTTAACAGACGGCGGTGCAGCGAGTGCAAGAAACACGACAAGCACAGGCGCTGCAACGAGCGCTAAATTTAGCCGCCCCGCCCCGAGCGAAAAGCGCGCTTTAGCCTGCGAGCAGATCGCAACAAGCAGCACGCTAAACGCGCTAAACGCTAGCAGCACGGAGGGTGTGCTTGCAGCTATCGACGCGATAGGCGCAAGTACTGCACCTGCAACTATCGGTGTAATAGATGCAAACAATGTGCCGAATTTGGATGGCTCATTCACGGCAACCCGTGCAGCGGAAGCAAGCGCCGCATCAAATGTGATCCGCGCAAACGAAGCAAACGTTACGAAAATTCCAAAAAAAGCAAGCGTCTTACTTTGCACAAATGAGCCGCAAGCCGAACTAAAAAACGAGCTAAACCACGCTGCCGAACTGCAAGCAGAATTACAAAATAAGTCAAACTCTATCAAGTCGCAAGTCGGGCGCCGAAGCGAGCCAAGCAATGACGAGCTACAAGCCGAACACCAAGGCAAATTAAACCGTGCCGAGCGGCAAGATAAACAGCAAAGCAAGCCGTGCTGCACCGAGCCGCAAAACGAACGGCAAAGTAAGTCGGGCGCCGCAGAACCGCAGGACGTGCTAATCCTGCTTTCGCTCGGGGCATTCGACTTTCCGCAGCAGTGTTTTATCCGCGCAAACGCAAGCGGCACGCGCTACTTCATCCGCCGCCCGCTTCCTACGCGCGAAAACCACGCGGCACATCAAAAAATTTCGGAGATATTTTCACAATGGCAGAGATAACGGACGATTACAACATCATCACCGCAGCGGGCCTCACGCTGGGCTACGAAAAGGCGGGCGCGGTCATCCAAGACGCGAGTTTCGGCATCGGCGCGAAGGATTTCGTCATCATCACGGGCAAGAGCGGTAGCGGCAAATCCACGCTGCTTAAGTCCTTCTACGGCGGCATCGACATCATCGGCGGCGAGCTGAACGTCTGCCTGTGCGATCTAAAGGGTATCACGAACTCCGATCTACGCACCCTGCGCCAGCGCATCGGCATTATCTTTCAAAACTACCGCCTAATCAACGAATGGACGATCGAGCGCAACATAATGCTTCCGTTAATGATAATGGGCTACAATCAGCAGGTCTGCCAAGACCAAGCCAAAAAGCTACTGCGCCACGTCGAGCTCGGGCATAAGATGGGCAAATATCCGCTCGAGCTTAGCGGCGGCGAGCAGCAGCGCGTGGCTTTGGCGCGTGCGATGGCGCATAATCCGCGCCTGCTGCTATGCGACGAGCCTACGGGAAATTTGGACGACTACTCCAGCGCCATTATTTGGAATTTGCTGCGCTCGGCGTGCGAGTCGTGGAACGCCTGCGTCGTCATCGTGACGCACAAAATGCCCGCCACGCTGCGTTTTAGACACCGACATTTTGAGATTAAGGACGCTAAAGTAAATGAAATCGATTAAAACCCATTTCGGCGTGATCTTTTCGCTCGTCGCGCTGCTTTTTTCCGTGCAGTTTGGAATTTTTATGAGCAACCTAACCAAAAGCTACGAGCGCTCGATCCAAAACGAATACAACATCGTGCTAGTCTCCAAAACCTCGCTCAGCCTGCAAGACGCGCAAAAAGCGGTACCGAAAATCAGCTCGATTAGCGAAATTTCGACCGCGGGCATCACCGAGCGCCTGAAGGGTAAAATTTCACAAAACGCCTTTGCCGAGCTTAGTAAAAATTTGCCTAAATTTTATAGCGTCAAGCTTGAAAGCTTCCCCGACGCCGCGCAGCTTGCCAAGATCGAGCAGGATCTAAAATCTATCGGCTCGCTTACGCGGGTTGAAATTTTTAAAAAGACCCACGATGAAATTTTTAAAATTTTACTGCTTATCAAAAGCCTCGTTTACGGCTTTGCGTTTCTCATCGTGCTTCTAGGCGTGATGTTAATTCACCGCCAGATGCGTATCTGGGTTTACGAACACAAAGAGCGCATCGAGATCATGGAGCTTTTCGGCGCGTCGTTTCTGATAAAAAGCGGCAAGCTCTACCGAATGGCGATAATAGACTCCTTCATCGCCACGCTGATCGTGACCTGCTTCTACATTGCGCTTCCGGGTTGGGAGGTGTTTTCGACCACGCTTAAGGGTATCGGCGATCTACGCACTGCCATAGTGCTGCCTTACGACGCGTTGATCCTTTTGGGCGTGGCTTTAGCGCTATCTATCATCGCAGTAAGTTTTGTGATGCTGCAAATTGGAAATAAACGAGCATGAAAAGAGCTTTTTTAGCGCCGCTTCTTGCGCTAGGGCTTGCAGCATCTCTTACTTATGCCGCGCCCGCAAAGCAGCAAAGCACGAAGGATAAGATCGCCAAAGCGGGTCAAGAGCTCAAAAGCTCGCAAAAGGAGGAGATGCGGCTTTCGCAAAAGATCGACGAGATCGCTGGCCAAATCGTAAAGGAGCAGGAGGGCTTTAAAAAGCGCGAGAGCGAAATCAAGCAGCTAAGCGAAACGATCGAAGATCTAAAGGATCAATACGCCGCCGAAGCGCAGGAGCTTGAAAAGCTTAATAGCCAAAACATCACTCTTCTTAGCGTGCAAAACGATCTGGAGAGCAAGATCATAAGCGTGATCTCGCAAGAGCTATCGTTTGATCTCATCACCGACGTAAATTCCACGACCACTCCCGATTCCATCGTAGCTAGCGAAATTTTAGAGGGGCTCGGCGTCGTTATGAACGACGAGCTGAAAGGGCTGATCAAAGACTACGAAAATAATCAAAATTTTATCAACGAGCAGAACAAAAAGATCAAATCGATCCAGGCGAGCATGGCGGGCTACGACAAGAAAAAAACCGATCTTAACGCCAAGCTAACCACCCAAAAAGAGAAGCTCGCGCAGATGAAAAAGGACAAAGAGGACTACATCGCGCGCTTAGAGAAGATAAACGACGAGCAAGATGCCATATCTAAGACCCTGCAGGAGCTTAAGATCATCGACGACGCCGAAGAGAAAGCCAAAGCGCAGAAGGAGGAAGCGACGCGCCAAGCAAAGCTTGAAGCGCAGAAGCAAAAGGAGCGCCAGGTGCGCGAAAAAGAGTACGCCAAAGCAAAAGCGGCGGCAAAAAAGGCGGGCAAGCCCGAGCCTGCGCCTCCTAGCGAGCCCGAGCCAGAAGTGAGCGAGCCCGCGGATGAGCGCGTAAGCAAGATCAACCAAAAGGTCAAGCAGTACGGCTCGAGCTATCAGTCCTCGCGCGTCAAAAAATACAGCGGAGCCAAGACCGCAGCGCCTCTGAACGGCGCGTATTTGAAGCGGAAATTCGGCAACTACAACGATCCCGTGTATAACATCAAGCTTTTCAACGAAAACGTCGTGCTCGGCTCAAACAGCGGCGACACGCAGGTTAAAGCGGTGCTGCCGGGTAAAGTAGTCTTTGCTAAAGAAACCGCCGTGCTCGATAAGGTCGTGATCCTAGAGCATAGCGGCGGCATCCACACGATCTACGCGCATCTAAATCAGATCCCGCCTACCGTGCGCGTCGGCTCCAACGTCAAAAAGGGCTACATCATCGGGCGCATCGGCTCTGATCTAACCTTTGAAGTGACGCAGCAGAACTACCACATCAACCCGCTAGATCTCATCAGCCTGAGGTAAGCCGTGAACGGGAAAAATTCTAAATTTAGCAAATCTTGCGAGGATGCCGAAAGTTTAAATTTAAGCGAGCAAAGCTCGGCCTGCGATTTAAATTTAAGTGAGCAGAATTCTTTAAAAGAGCAAAATTCCGCCGCTTCAAATTTTAACGATGAAAGCTCCGCTGCTGTGACAAGAAATTCTAGCGGCGAGAATTCAACCTCGGCGTTAAATTTGAATGACGAAAATTCCAAAGCCACATTAAATTTAAACAATCAAAATTTAAGCAGTCAAAATTTTACCGCTACAAGCGATGTCGCCGCGCCAAATTTAGATAGTGAGAATTCCGCCACGGGAGCCGCTGCATTAAATTTTAAAAATAAGAATTCCGCGACGGCGGACGCCGTAGCGGCATCAAAAACGGCGGATGCTGCGGAAATAGAGGCCGCTATGAGCGCCGTAGAAGCAAAAATGACAAAAACAGCGCAAAACGATATTGAGATTACAAGAGTAGCGGAGGAAATAATGACAACAGAAATGGCGGCAGCAAAAGAAGCAGAAGCGGCGAGACCGCAAATCCAAGAGCTCACCAATTTTCTTAGTGAATACACCGCCAAGATGCTTAGTATCGGCACTTACACCGCGCGCATCGAGCGCTGCGTGCGCAGGATAGCGGACGCTTACGACTATGAGGCTAGCCTGATGATCTTCGTGCGCCACTTCATCATCAGCGTGATGGATCCTGCGGACAACTCTATCCGCCGCACCTACGTCAAAACGGGCGCTGCGGCGCAGATCAGCTTCGATCTGATCTCGGAGCTAAGCGCGCTTAGCTGGGAAATTTACGACGAAAAAATCCCCCTTGCGCGCGCCAGAGCCTCATTTGCCGAAATTTTAGCCTCGCAGAAGAAAAGCTTTGCCAAAACTCTTGTTTTGCTAAGCGTCGCAAATGCCGCATTCTGCGAGCTTTTCGGCGGCGATGGCGGCGCGATGGCGCTCGTTTTTGCGGCTACGGCTTTTGGAATTTGCGCCCGCTATCTATTTAGCAAGCTTAAAATCAACCTAAAAATCCAATACATCGCGGTTTCGTTCGCAGTCTCCTTCATCGTCTCGCTAGGGGCTCGCTACGGGCTTAGCGCCACGCCCGACGTCGCCGTGGGATCGAGCATACTCTTTTTGATCCCGGGCGTCTGGCTGATCAACTCGGTATTTGACATCCTAAACGAAAATATGCTCGTAGGCATCAGCAGAGGGCTAAACACGGGGCTTTTGATCATCTGCATCGCGATCGGGCTCTTTCTGACGCTTAGTATCTCAAATTTGGGGCTTGTAAATGTTTGATCTCGCGCTTTCGGTATTTAAGGACGCTTGCTTTGCCGCTGCGGCGGGGCTTGGGTTTGCGTATGCGTGCATACCGCCTAAAAAGACGCTTATTTTCTCGGCACTGCTTGCGGCGGTTGCGCATTCGTGCAGGTTTTTACTGATTCAAAGCCAAATTTTTTCGATCGCCGCCGCGACGCTTTTTGCGTCGTTTCTGATCGGCGTTTTGGGGATGCTCTGCGCCAAGCGCCTCAAAGTGCCCGCAGAGATTATCGCCTTTCCTGCGCTGCTTCCGATGATACCTGGCATCTACGCCTACAAGGCGGTTTTGGCGCTGTTTTCTTATATCAGAGCCGCGGGCGCAGAGCATAAACTCGCTCATCTCATCTCGTTTTTCGACAACGCCCTCGCCACGATCTCGATCTCGCTGGCGCTAGGCACGGGCGTTTCAATAACGCTGCTAATTTTCTACGAGCAGTCCTTGATGATCACTCGCGGCGCAAGGAGCAAATAGCGCTAAATATAGGATTTTAAGCAGACGCGGCGGGCAAATTTAAATTTTATCATCTTCGCTAATGAGGTAAAATTTATAAATTTAGCGCCCTTTCTGCGAAGGCAAAATTTAGTTATATCCTCCATTTATCGCTCATTATTCGATAT
This sequence comes from uncultured Campylobacter sp., assembly GCF_963518785.1. Classification (NCBI taxonomy): domain Bacteria; kingdom Pseudomonadati; phylum Campylobacterota; class Epsilonproteobacteria; order Campylobacterales; family Campylobacteraceae; genus Campylobacter; species uncultured Campylobacter sp. The sequence goes on along the minus strand of NZ_CAUQKJ010000001.1, from coordinate 13,658 downwards.
TTGTTTTATTGTTTTCTCTTTTTCATCGTAGTAATATCCCATATAGCCCAAAAGTATATTTCTGTAGCCCAAGATATATTTAAAGCTCTTATCTATCAATATGATATAAAAATCATATGTTGCATAATTATCTCTATATTTGAAAGCTATTTTATTGAATGGACGGCTAGTGTCTATATCGCTATTTTCATAAATTTTATAAGTCATGCAAAATTCTTCTAAATTATTTTTAAAATTTCCATTTTCTTCGCGATTAAGTGGTTTATATAAATTAAGAAATAATAAATTTATAGGGATTATGAGCGATGCTTCGATATTATTAATATCTATATTTGGATCTTGTAGATCTATCTTATACTTATAAACTCCATAATTTATTATTGCTTTATCCATATCGCTTTCGCTAGCAAAATATAGATTGTATCTTAAATCCCCGTTTTCCAAAACCAAACTTTCCTTGTCTTCCCAAGGATATACGACTTCGGTATTAAAAATTTCTTTATCTATATGGGTTTCGGCATCTTGTATAGCTTTGCCGTTTCTGCAAATTTTTGAACCCAAATCCATAAGATAATCTAAATTTAGCCTTTTATCTATCTTATAAAATTCGCATTTATTATCGGGGCGCTCATCCCCATGACATTTACTATGGATGCGTGTTAAATAATCTTTTAATTCTAGATCTTCAATATCTTCTTCGATGTGAAGATTTTTATATTCTGTTCTGATATCATCTATTTTTTTAGCGATTTTTTCTTTAGAAAAGTTTTCGCTCTCATGCATCTTTTTAAGCATGCACTTTAACGCCCTATCTTTAAGCTGTATATCCGTAAGATTGCCATCTAGATCGCATACCCATTCATATGAATCGGTTTCAATTTTTTCGGCTGAATTTGGGTATTTATACTCCGCGATAATCGAAAGTATCGCGCACAAAGCGCATATCATTATGATGAAGACCAAGCACAGATAATATCTCGTTTTCAAATTTCGCTCCTAAAATTTTCCACAATATACCTCACATAGACTTAATCTGCGATAATTTTAGTATGCCTCAAATATCGTTGAATCAGGGCTTTTCTTGATCCGCTTCGGCAAACTTTATCTCAATGCTTTGTAGGTATTGGGCTCTCTTGCTCCGCTCATCGCGCCTCTCGTCGTGAGGGTAAAATTTAGCTGAGCTTTTCTGACTTAAACGCCCTTTTTGCCGTCATATAAAAGCCGCTAAAGATAAAAAGCGCCATACAAAGCGAAACGAGCGACCATAAAATTTTACCCGCGAGCCCAAAAAAATAGCCCGTATGTAGCTGATAGTTCGCGTCTTTAAACTCGCCCACGGTGATACCATCCGTTTGCTTCTGCTGCGCGATTTTGCCCGCTTTTAGATCGACGCTCGCGCCTTTTGGACGGGCTGTAGCGGGCGCATCGGGCTCGTAGTATCTGACGCCGATCTTATCTCCGGCTGCGAGCATTAGGGTAAATTCTTTATACTCTATGCCGCTTGATCTGAATATCTCATAAGCCCTCTGCGCGTCGCTAAATTTATACTCTGCGCTCTTTTTGCCCTCCTCTTTAGCAGGTGCGGCGGCGTGATCTTTAGAAGTGGCGGCTTTAGGTGCGCTAGCTTGCGGCAAATTTTGCGAGCTTACAAAAAGCTTCATCACAGCATCGTTATACCAGCTATACGACCAATTAAGCCCGGTTAGGCAGATAAGTAGGTAAATCACCGCACTTAGAGAACCTAGACTCGTGTGCAGATTGTAAAAAAGAGCGTATTTTTTGAGTTTAAAATTTGGTCTTATAGCTTCGATAAATTTACGCCTAAGCCTTGGGAAATGCAGCCAGACGCCGCTTATTACGAGCAGTATCATCGCTGTGGCGCTCGCACCCACGATCTGTTTGCCGACCTCGGCTGCGGTTTTATTGCCACTTAGCGCTAGGCCCAAATTTCGATGCAGCGACATCACCGTTAGCACAAAGCCCGTGCCGCGATCCTTGCCGATGATCTGCGCGGTGTATGGATCGACCAGATACGCATCATTTCTGTTTGCGTAAACGACGAAGGCTTCATCATCGCTTTTGGGCACGACGAGCCTTACGGGCTGCTTAGCGCCTGTTTGCTCGCTAAAGCTTTGCAGAATTTTTTCCACGCTTTGCATTTCGCCCGTTTTTTCGACCTTTTTAGAGCCCGCGTTTATTAGCGCCTCAAGCTCGTGCTGATACGACAAAATCGCGCCCGTAGTGCCAATGATAAGCAGCGGGATAGAAAAAACGATCGACAAAATAAGATGGACGTTAAACAAAATTTTATTACGCTTCAAAAGCGAGCTCATTGTAGATCCTTGCGAGATAAATTTAATCTTTATTTGATTGAGGTTCGCAATTATATTGTGCGATTTTAAATATTTAGATAATTATCATTAAGATTTAGGCCGCAAAAATTTAAGGCGTTTTATGGCATCGCAAGAGCGCCTAGGTACCTCGCGCAATGTCATAAACTGCATATTTCAGAATATCGAAGCCAAAAATTTAATCCGCCTTTCGTGCGACAAGATCACTCTAGTAAAGTAAAATTCTAATCTCAAATTTATAAAAAGCGTGCTCAAAATCTCGTAAATTTAGAAATTTTGCGCTAAAATTGCCAAAGACGCGAGCTTGCGTAATACAAAAAACAAGGTCATTATTATGTCGCAAAGTATAACCGAGTTTGCTACGATAATCCTTTATGTTACGATAGGCTTTTGCCTTCTTGTTTCATTGTTTCAGACAGATAGATCCTATAAAACCGTGTATCGCGGGACATTATTTATCCCAACCGATCCGCTTTTAAAAATACAGATGTTTATAATATGCCTAAGCTTCGGCGTAATCACTCTATCTAGCCCGAATGTAGCAAAACATAACGGTAATCCCATACCCTGCTTTTACACCCACGATAAAATTTGCTCGCAAGAGTACAAAGCGGCAGGCATAAATTTAAGATGCTTCGAAGAAGGCGATCCCAGATGTGTGGATGGATATCTGCAAATAAGCGAGCCTAGGCTAATACTCGGCAAAATCATATCTGTCTGCGCCATAATTTTTTCATTTATCGTGCTAATTCAAAAAGGAATCAGAATAGATAAAAGCGGCATCTGCAAAGAATGGGAGGTTCTGCCGTTTAGGCATACGGAAAAGATATACTTTGATGAGATGAACTACGCCACATGGTTTATAAGAGGCGTAAAAATAATCAGCATACGAGGCAAAAACAGCGGCATTAAATTCGGGGCGGGATTTTTATATGCACGAAAAGATATAGATTTTTTGCAAAATTTTATATCGGAAAAGCTCGCTGAAATTTCAAAAGCCGAAGCGGTCGAGCGAAACGCCTAAATTTAAATATATCGTCGTAAAATATCCGAAATGAAAGGAGCTGCATGAGGCTTTTGTATTTTGTGCTTTTTGCAAATGTAGTGCTATTTGTACTTTGCGGTTTAAAAAACTTTCTGTTTAAAAGCAACGCTTCTTATAAAACCGTGCAAAATGGTGCCTGGCTCATACCGCCTAGCCCTGTAGCCAAATTTACACTCGTCATATTTATTTTATCTTGGGGGTCGATAGTGGCGTTTGACGAGCCCTGGATAAAAAGAATAAAAGGTAAAGGTAAAGTTACATGCTTTGACGCAAACGACCCTTTATGTATAGACGGCTTCTTGCACAGAGGTGGCGACGAGACCGCGCTCGTGATCGCAATGGGCATTGTTTTGATACTTATATCGCTATGGCTATTAACCGAAAAAGGGATCATCATAGACAGCCGCAGTATAAGGAGAGAATGGGAATATTTGCCGTTTAAATTTAGCACAAAGATCGATATAGAAAATGCCCTTACGGAGAAAGAGATGAAGGGCGAGATGCCGATTTTAAAAATAAAAGACGGGCAAAGCGGAAAAAATTTCACGCTCTCGTTCCCATACGCACAGCAAGATATAAAATTTATCGAAGCAGAGATAAGAAAGAGGCGCTATAAGATGATGAAATCAAAAGAGGCGAAGGCTCCCCTCAAATCCGCGCTCAAAAAAACTATAAGCTTAAAAGGCGCGAATGAGCGCACAAACATAGAAATTCTAAAAAAAGGCAAAGAGGGCGCGGGCGATTAAATTTTAAATTTATCCACGCGCGAGTAGCAGCTATAAAAATTTACGCGTAGCGAAGCGGCGGCAACGAGTGCGCGAACAAGTGCGCGCAAACACAAAAAGACGAGCCGAAAGCTTAAAACGAGCCGGGCGCTTAAAATTTAACTCGCGATCTTAAAAACAAAAATTCCAAACCGCTCCGTCAAAATCGTCAAAATTTAGCCTATTTTTTACCTAAAATTTCGTAAAATTACGACTTTAAATTTTCAAAAAGGACACAGATGAATAAAAGTTCGGAATTCAGAGCCGACATCGGAATGCTCTTCGTGGCGATCGCTTTTGGGCTCGGGTATCTGCCCACCTCGCAGGCGCTTGCGAGCAACAACGTCTTCGTGCTGCTATTTTGGCGCTTTTTTGCCGCGAGCATAATCGCAGGCGCGATATTTTTCCCAAAGCTCAAGGCCATAACTTCGCGCGAGATCAAGCACGGCGCGGTGCTTAGCCTGTTTTTATTCGCAGGTTTTACGTCGCAGACCTTCGCCTTTAAATTTGCGCAAAGCTCCTCCGTGGCGTTCATCATCGGCCTAAACGTCGCACTCGTGCCCTTCATCGCCGCGGCGCTGTTTAGGCACAAAATTTATTCCTACGCCTACGCGGGCATCGCGCTTGCGATCGCTGGGCTCTATCTCATCGGCGACACGCAGCTTGGGCTCGGCAAGGGCGAAGCGCTGGCACTAGTCTGCGCGTGCGCATATTCGTTTCACATCGTGCTAACCAACCGCTTCGTGCAAAGCTGCGACGTATCGGGCATCGCCTACGTACAGATCCTCTGCTTAAGCGTGCTTTGCTGCTTTGCGGCGATCTTTTTCGAGAGGGTCAGCATTGTGCCGGTGATGGATAGAAGCTTTTTCGTCGCGATGGCGGTGATCTGCCTGCTGGGAACGGTTTTTGGCTTTTTTGCGCAGGCCTTGATGCAAAAATACACGACGCCCGTAAAAACCGCTCTGTTTTTCACGCTCGAACCCGTGACGGCGGGCATTATGGGCGTATTCGTGGGCGGCGAGAGGCTAAGCGCGATGCAAATTTTAGGCGCGGCGCTCATCCTCGCAGGCGTTTTGATAAGCGAGATCGGAAGCTACCTCAGCGCAAAATGTAGCAGATCCGTAGGCGCTTGATTTCGCGGCGTTATAAAATTCCGTACCACATAAAATTTACACGCGAAATTCCGTGCCATATAAAATTCTACGCCTTAAAATTTCGCGGTGAAATTCTGCGCCACGTAGAATTCTATGTCACGCCGAACTTTGCGGCGTCTCTCGCAAGGATACGTTAAAATTCCACGACGAAATTTTGTATTAAAATTTACGTAGCAGGGGCGTGCGGCGAAGCTTTAGCGATAAAATTTCATTGCTTAAGCGATACAATAGTAAAATAATGGAATTTTAACAAAGGAGCCCCTATGAAAAAAATCATCCTTCTTGTAGCCGCGCTTGCGGGCATGCTGTTTGCCAAAAACGTAGAGCTAGAGACGCCGCCCAATCATAAAGACGGCGTAAATCACCTAGAATTGGTGCTGATCTTAGATAAATCGGGCTCGATGGACGGGCTTGAGAGCGATACGATCGGCGGATTTAACTCGATGATAGAAAAGGAGCGTAAAGAGGGCATCGACGCCAGCGTCACGACCGTGCTTTTCGATACGAAATTTAACGTCATCCACGACCGCACGCCGCTTAAAAAGGTTAAAAACTTGACGTCCAAAGAGTATTTCGCCGACGGCGATACTGCGCTACTAGATGCGATCGGCAGCACGATAGCGCGTATCGAACGGGTGCCCGACATCTATGCCAAAAATAATCGCGTGCTTTTCGTCATCATCACCGACGGGCAGGAAAACTCAAGCCGCGAATACTCCAGGGCGCAGATTAAGAAGATGATTAGCGACAAGCAGGAAAAATACGACTGGGAGTTTATCTTTTTAGGCGCTAATATCGACGCCGCGAGCGAAGCGCAAAGCATCGGTATCAGAAGCGAAAACGCCCTAAAATACGAGAATTCCAAAGAGGGCGTGAGTAAAAATTTCGAAGCGGCGGCCGAGATATCCAAGGACGTAGCGACCGATAACAAAGCAAACTCAAAATGGCGCGACAAGGTGCTTCAAGACAAAAAATAGCGAGGCGCGCTAGAAATGAAGTGCCGCCACTGAAACGAGCGGACGGCGGTGCGAAATATTCGGTACGAAAACAGAGGCGGCGGTGCGAAACGAGCTTTAGTAAAAACACGAGCGGCGGCACGGAAACAGATAGTGCGCCGGGTCGCTCGCCAAAAAATTTAACGCAAATATGTGCCGCAAGAAAAACAGGCGTGAGGAATAAAACGGCGTGAAGCGGAGCCGAAAACTACGTGAGCTTAGCGGTACGGCGCGTGTATTGATTTTTACTCGGCGCACTTTAGAATTTTATTTTGATTTTTTCATACAGCGCGCGGTATTGCTTGCCGGCGCTGCTTTGCGCGGCAAGGAAACGCAAATTTGCTCGCTAAATTTAAACGCTTCGTGCAGGCATCATTAAATTTGATGCGCTAATTTTGCAATTTTGCAAGCGAGGCCAAATTTAATACGCGTAAACAAAATTTTCTAGTCTAAATTCAGGCGCTTCGCGAAGGGCGCCGATTTACACGGCGAGCAAACCGCTATTTCGCAGACGAAGCTAAATTTACGACGCGCAAATTCCATATTTTGCGAGAAGTGCGTAAATTTCACCCTTTGCAAGCCGCGCTAAATTTTAAAATTTAGCCGCCGCAAAACGGGCGCAGCTACTAAGCGCGGCTGAATTAAAATTTCGTAAATTTAACAAGGAGGAAGCTTATGAGGGTATCGGAGATCGACACGCCGGCGCTGCTGATTGATCGCGAGATCGTGCTTCGCAACCTGCAAAAGATGCAAAGCTACGCAGACGCCGCGGGCGTGAGCCTGCGCCCGCACACTAAAACGCACAAAATGCCCTATTTCGCGAAGCTGCAAAAAAGCATCGGCGCTGCTGGCATCACGGTCGCCAAAACGGGCGAAGCCGAGATCATGGCGACAAACGGACTGAAAGATATATTTATCGCAAACGAGATCGTGGGCGAGCTGAAATTTCAGCGCATCATCGCGCTTTTGCGCGCGGGGATAAACTTAAGCTTCGGCGCAGATAGCATAGAGCAGGCGCGCCTGATAGAGTGCGCCTTTGAGCGTAGCGGCACGAAAGCCTGCGTGCTTGCCGAGATCGAAGTGGGCGAAAATCGCTCGGGCTTCGTGGAAAAGCAGGATTTCGCAGCGTTTATAAAATTTCTAAAAGGCTGCAAAAATATCGAATTCCGCGGCGTATTCTCTCACGACGGCCACTCCTACAAGGCTGCCGATAAAAGCGAATGCGAGCGCATCCACCTAGCCGCGCAGCGCCGCACGCTGGAGTTTGCGGATATCGCGCGCGAGCTGGCTCTGCCCGCACGCGTCGTTAGTATCGGCTCGACGCCCTCGCTCATAAACGATTTTGAAATTTTAAAGGGCGTCACCGAGATCCGCCCGGGCACATATATCTTTATGGACGCCTCGCAGGCGCAGGCGTACGGCGATTATTCGATGAATGCGGCGAGTATCCTTACGACCGTCATCAGCAGACCTACGGCGGATCGCATCATCACCGACGTCGGCGCCAAGGGGCTCACGCAGCAAAGGCGCACCGAGGGCTTTACGGCAACGCCCGGGCTCGGGCGCATAAAGGGCACGGATGTGTGGATAAATGGCGTTTACGACGAGCACGCGATCATCTACGACAGAGCTCTGCGAGACGCCGTGCACGTGGGCGATCGGCTCGAAATTTATCCGAACCACATCTGCCCCGTCGTAAATTTACACGAGTTCGCCTACCTCGTTAGCGGCGGCGAGGTCGTAGAAAAGATCCCCGTGCTATGCAGAGGCAAGCTGCAATGAGCAGACAAGCTCAAAGGTGCGGCGAGATAAAATTTTAGCTTCGGTAGAGCCTGGCTAAATTTAAGGCGCGAATTTATCGCCGCTCAGGCTGCGGCGCAAAGCGCGCCGAATTTGACGACGAAATTTAACGAAAGGCGAAAATGAGACTTTGGACGATAAGCTTTAAATATCTCGACGCAAAGGGGCTCGTGGCGCTTTGGCGCGAGGCGCTGCTAGCTAAAAACGTGCTGGCTGGGCTTACTAAGGGCTACAAAAATCACCCGCAGCTTGACCGCTTTTACGCGCATGAAAACGCGTGTGAAGCGATAAATGCGTATCTGGCGGGGGTTTGCGCGCAGGCCTGTGCTCGCGGGTATAAATTTGACGCCGCGAAGGTGGGCAAATTTGACGCGCGAAATTTGGCTAAAATCAGCGTCGCTCGCGGCCAGATCGAGTATGAATTCGCCTTTTTACAAAAGAAGCTAAAAACGCGCGATTTCAAGGCTTACGAGCGAAATTTAAGCGTAAAAAATATAGAAATCGCAGGCGTTTTTGAGGAGGTTGCAGGCGGGATTGAGCCGTGGGAGAAGGTTAAAATTTAGCGCCATCGTGCGCGGCAGCGGCGAAGAATATACTCGGCTTATGCCGGTGAGCTTTTTGTATGCGGCGCTGCTTTTAAATTTATCGGTTTGTCACAAAGTTAAGCTTTGCGTAGTATCGTACAGGATCGCGCGCCGTGCCGCTTCTGCGGCGTCGCACACGCCGCGATCGATCAGCGGCGTAACGTGGCGGATCAGCGCTAACGTCATGATTTTGCCTCCTAAAATACGAGCCCGCTAAGAACTTGCGCCGTTATGTTTCCGCTCCCACAGGATACTTAATGTTTAGATTTGCACTATTTATGCGAAATCCGCTAGGGTTCTTGCTCCGTAGCCACGGCGAGCGCGAGGGTCTGCTTCAAAGCATGGATTTGCGGGCTATTTAAGCCTTTCGTAGCTTTCGCATGAGCTTTGCCATGCCTTTTCATGTTCCGCTACCGAACTCATAAATCTATCCTTGCCGCTCAGCTCGCAGGCTTTTTTGTAGTATTGCACGGCTTTAACATTATCTCTGCCCTCGTAAAGACGCGCTAAATTTAAGCACGCAAGCCAGCTGTCCGCGATATCCATATCGTAACCGCGCACATAGTAACCTACGCCCTTTATAGCGTCTTTGCGCACGCCTCTGCCTCCGATATACGCAGAGCCTGCGTTACTGCAGCCTATCGCGTGCCCGTCATCGCAGGCTTTGTCAAACAGCTCTGCCGCCTTCGCCTCATCGCGCGGCATCCCCTCTCCGCTTTGATACAAAATGCCTAAATTTACGCACGACTCCACATCGCCGCCTTTGCAAGCTTTGACGTATAACGGCGCAGCCTTTAGCAGATCTTGCGGCACGCCCCAGCCATAATTGTAAACCTGCGCCAACGCCCCGCACGACTTTATATCGCCCTTATTGCAGGATTTTGTAGCCCGGCTTATATCGTCTGCGGTGATTTCAAAATTTTCGGCAAGCGCGAAATTTGCGGAAAGCGCCGCGATAAGCGCTAGAACTGAAATTTTATTTTTCATTTTCATCCTTTTTGGTTTTTTAAGATCGCGCGCTAAGCCTAAGGCGCGGATTTACCGTTAAGGCGCAGTTTGATCGCTAGAGTTTGGATTTGTTCTCGCCTGCTCTTTGTTTTTTAACGCCTCGTAAATTTCATCGACGCCGCTTAGATTTTGATCCAAAACCTCTCTCGCCTTTTTTAGCGTGCGTGCGCCAAAAATCCCATCTTGCCTCACTCCGATCCTTTTTTGGATATATAAAATTTTATCCTTTTGCATCGCAGCGGAATTATTAGTCGCCCCGGAAACGGAATTTGAAGCAGGGCTTTCAGAGCCGCTAGAGCTTGCACTCGTAGAATTTTCGTCTGCAGAATTTATGCCATCACTCGCAGAAGCAGAATTTTCGTCCTCAAAAAATGCAGGCATCCACCCTTGCAGCAGCTCCGCCACGCCGGTTTTCGGTGTGTAGCCCGTATTTGCCGCGCCTCCGTAGATTGCGCTAGCTAAAACGGCGCAGAGCAGAGCTTTACAAAAGCGAGCAAACGCCGCGCCGCCTCTGCCGCAGCGATATTCTCGCGGAATTTTACGAGCTTTTACGATGCACCGCACTGCGCTTGCCAGCCACAGCACTCCTCCGCCTAACAGCCCCGTAGCAGCGATTGCCACGCCACATGCAAGTGCCCAAAAATAATGCTCCGCAAAGATCATCTCGAAGTAGCCCTCGCACGCCAGTATAGCCGCTGCGATGAGCGCGCCTTCGCCTATGCACCACACCGCGCGGTCATAGCGTGGGCTTAGCACGCCAAGCGCCCCAGCCATCGCGCTGCCCAAATCGCGAGCGCATTGCTGCGAAATAAAGCCCTCACAAACGCGCATAATCGCCGCGGCGAAACTCTGCGCGCAATCCTCGCGCAAAGAACGCGGGAAAAATAATTTCTTTAATCGTGCAAAGGGCGAAATTTTAGAATTTGACGCGGCAGGATCTCGCGTATTCGCGCAATTTTTAAATTTTGCAGCGGCAAAGTTTTTGGAATTTGCAGAATTTATCGCAGCGGAGTCTATGGAATTTGTGGAATTTTCAGCACCCAAGGCGCTTAAATCTCGATAATCTCGCTCGCCGCGTAATTCGTAAAGATCCTCCGCGGCGCGATCAGAAGTGCTGATTAAGCCCTCTTGCAAGCCGGCAAAATTAGGTCTATTCTGCGCGAGAGCTTCGTCGCTTTGCTGCCTAGCCTCAAAATCGCCGGCAGAATTCTCTCCCGAAAGATCTGCCCCAGCAAATTTTATGCCACCGCTCACTCCTCCTGCGAACCTGCCTTGCTCTCCGCGCAACCCCAAGCGATTATCTTCCGCGAGCGTAGAATTTGCCGAAGCGCTCGCGAATTTCGTGCCCGCAAATTTTACGCTCGCGCCGCCCTCGAGATTTTCTTTGCGAGAAGCGTCTTTCGCAAGGCTCAAAGCGTCGCGATCAGCCGCGCTGCGGGCAGAATTTGCAAAGTTAAAATGCCCGTCCGAGCCGCGCAACTGATCAAGATTTAGCGTCTCGCCGCGCAGCTTAGCACTAGCTAGGCGCATCGCCGCATCCAGCGCAGGCTTTGCGCGAAATAGCGTAAAAAGGCTTTGCGCATCGTCCCGCCCTAGTCTAGCGGGCGCACCACGTGCCGCCGCAAGCTCCGGCGCAAAAACTTCGTCCAAAAAGTTAGGTCTTACGAATGTCACGCCGCCGAAGCACGCCGCATCGTAAGCCTTGCCGCAGACGGCAAAACTCAAGCGCAAAAAATCATCCTCCGCGCTAAATACCGCTTCGCAGCCGCCCTGCACCGCTCGCAGCGAGCTTAGACGAAACAAAAGTCTGCGAGCTGCAAAACCTACGCCCTTGCTGCATAAAAACTCCAGCAGCTCGCGCCCGAAAACCTGCGAGCTAGCGCCTATGCTGACGCTCGGGCGGGCATAAACGGATATTTTGCCGGTGCGAGTGAAATACCCGCGCCCATCGCAGTGCTCGCAGCGAAAATCGCCCGCACCGCCGCACTTTTCGCAGCGCAGCCTGCCCGCACCGCCGCAAGCGGGACAAATGCGCGAGCCGCTACCGCCGCAGCTAGCGCAGGGTATGAAGCGATAGCCCATAGAATTTGACGCAGAGCCTGCAGAATCGCCTCCAGAAAGACCGCGCGCATGAGCGTCCATAGAGCTTAATGCCGCGCGGCTATAGCCACCGGCGCCCTTGCAATCGGGGCAGATCAAGCGCCCGCGCCCGCCGCAGTTAGCGCACGGCGCCTTGCCTGCGCCTTCGCAGCCTTTGCAGCGTCTCCTACCCGATCCGCCGCAATGCTCACAACGCAGCTGAACGCTAAAGGGCTTAAAATCGTGAAATTTTATGATCTGATCCGCATTCATAGCGGCTTTTTGGGGATCTGCACGCAGGCGTAGCATAAAGGTCTCGCTTAGCTCCGCATCAGTGCTTGCCGCGCGTAGGCACTCGCTTGCGTGAGCTTCGAACTGCGCGACGTCAGCGAAATGCAGCTGAGCGCGCTCGCCGCCGCTTATCTGCGAGACGCTAAACTTGCCGGCGAAGTCGTAACGCACGCCAAGCCTCACGCTAAATCCGTAAAACTCGCGATCAAGCTCACGCAGATCGGCGCCGCCACTATGCGCTAAAGCTTTGAGTCTAGCGGCAAACGCCTCTGCAAGCTCCTCTTTATCTAGCTTGTCCATGATCGCTCCTTTCTTGCGGGCGCGCCGCAAAGCCGCGCCGCGTAAATTTTAAAATTCCTTTATTGAAATCCTGCGAATTTTAGCATTTCATACAATTATACCGCGAAAGGGAATTTTAAAATTCCAAAATCTCACGCAGGATGGAATTTAGCGCCATTGCGCGCCGTAAAATCTCGCTGCAAATCAAAGCTCTAAAATAGAGCTCGACGCGAAATCTCGCACTGCGACGGCGACGCGCGTAACTGCCGCAACAAATACGGTGCGAACGGATCGCAAAACGGAGCCGCCAGGCATACGGCGCCAGAATGGTAGCAGCGGGCATGCAAGACTTTAATTCCGCAGCAGCGCATAATTTGGCTCGCGAAGATGCGCGATACGGCATAACGCACAGCAAATTTCGCGGCCGCGTGAAATTTTAAATTTCACAGCTAGCTCGTGCGTACAACATGCAATTTAAAATTTTACGACAGTTATGGCGCGGCGCGCAGCGATCTAAATTTAAGACAAGCAGCATCGCGCAAATTTCAATCCCGCGCGACAATCAGGCAACGGGTGCATAAAGTGCAATTTAATTTACAAGCGTGCAGCGGCATATAGTCGTCGCGCAAATTCAGTTCGCAGCGAGCAGCACCGCGCAAAATTTCATTGCCGCGACGCAGCGGCTCGTAAAATTTAGCTCTACTGCCGCACAGCTATAGCCGCCTGCGCCTTTGCAAGCAAAGCGGATCAGACGTCCGCGCCCACCGCAGGCGATGCACGGCGGTGTGTAAAATTTAATCCGGGCGCCGCAAACCTCCGCCAACATGACTGATCGTACTAGCGTAAAATTTAGCTCGCCTGCCGCGTAATTCAACTCGCGGCGGTGCATGTCGCGGCGCAAGCGCGAATTTTAGATCATGCAGCGATCTGCTGCGCGACCGACGGATTAATTTCACGGTGTGCTCGACATGAAATTTAGAATCTCGTAGCGATACATGACACTGTGCGCGGCTGCGTGAAATTTTAAATTTCACGACGAGCCCACGCGTTATGAAATTTTAAATCTCGCCGCGAGTGAGCTCGCGAGCTCGCGAGCGGCTCGGTTTAAGATCTTGCGCTCGGTTTTTCGCGGAATTTTGCGAGCGAAATTTCAAATGCCAAACCCGAGCAAGTTTCGCGCCGAATTCTGCGTAGAATTTTACGCAGAATTTAATGAAATTTGCGGGACGAACCCGGCGCGCCGAAATCCGACCAATCCGACCAATCCGACCAATCCGACCAATCCGACCAATCCGACCAATCCGACCA